>CAJUPS010000182.1 GCA_910588045.1 uncultured Oscillospiraceae bacterium
AGTCGAATTGTTGTGCCATACGCACCGCCTCCTCTCTGGAATTGGTGTTTCTGGTGTTAGTCAGGTATGCCTACGGCTTCCTCGACTTCCTGTTCACATACAATCTGCACTGACTATGCCCCTTCGCTCCACCCCCATTACAGGGGCTTCATTGCTACTACGGGCTGATGCCCCGTGGATTTGCAGGTCATTTCCTACCTGCGCGGACAGAAGTGCAATTCTCTTTACATCATTCGATGTGTCCGTCCACGGTTCCTTCGTTCCCTATGCTCTAGCTTTTCATATCGGTTTTAGCCTGTCTCTATAGCCCGGCTGCCATTTCCAGCCAGTGTGATTTTCCGCTGGAAACATTCGACCTTACTGGTTTTCTGCCATTTTCCACATTATCATATTTCAACGGCGGCAGCTCCCCGCACGGGGGTGGATGGCTGTATAATCATCCCACCGTTTACGAGCCGTACTCTCAAGACATTTGTCGGTTGCAACAAAACATACTGGACATGACCGATTTGTAGCCTCCGCGGGCGTGGCCGTCTCAGACCACGTATCCGCTCTTCACCGAGCTCCGCACAGACTGCGTGACACCACAGTCCGCACGTCGGAGTATTAGAGTTTTGATTTCCCGTCACACCGGGGTTGGCAGGTACTTCCCCTGCCCAATCAAGCATAGAGTTCAGATTTCCTCATTTGTTGAGGTTATCTGCCTTGTTTTGTTGCGTATTTCTACGCAGATTGTCAAGGAACGAAGCGCACGATAATAACCGTTTGGGTGTCGCCATTCGCGCCAATCACCACATTGGTGCTGGGAGAATCCATCACATACCCAGCCGGAGCCTTGATTTCTGTTAACACGTAAGCACCCGGCGCAAGATTTGTAATCCTGATTTCTCCGCTGTTGTCTGTAGTAAAAATTCCGTTCTGGGTTAAGGTACTGCTACCGATCACGCCGTCCAGCCCCACCTCGCAGCCAGCGGCGGTGGTGATGCGGAATTGTGCGCCGGGGAGCGGTTCATTGGTATCGCTGTCCCGTTTCTGGACGATGATAGCCCCCTTCGGCTGATTCTTGAACGTCAGGCTGACGGTTTTGCCCTCCTTCACCTGCACCGTCTGGGACTGCGTGTCGAGAATAAAACCGGCTGGGGCGCGCGTTTCTGTCACAACTACGCTCTTTCCAGGCTTCAGACCTGTGATTCTGATTTCGCCGTTTTCATCTGTTCTGTAGATACCGTTGGAATCGCCTACAACGCTGCCGTCCGCATACAAAATCTTAAACTCAGCGTCCTGGAGCGTAACAGAAGGATTGACCGAACAGACCTTCCGAATCAGGAGCATCCCATCCGGCGCGTTGGTGAATCTGACCGTGACAACGCTCTGTTCCCCGCTGTCCGCCAGCAGGATCGTCTCAGAGGACTGGATAATGGAGTAGCCATCCGCCGGATCAACTTCTTCAAGCACATATGCGCCTGGTTTCAGCCCCGTCCAGATAGCGGTACCGTTTTTCCCGGTGACCTTCTCGCCGATAGCCGTACCGCCTGTGCCGGATGTACCGCCCAGATACTTCAGCTGGAAGGTGCAGCCAGGCAGAGCCTCGCCAGTAACGCTGTCGTATTTCTCAACTACTATCGCATTGAGCGGCACGTTCTCAAAGGTCAGCACCTTGTTCTCGCCGCCCTTGATGTAGACCTCCTGGGTAGCCGGTTCCTTGATGGTGAAGCCCGCTGCGGGCTCCAGCTCCGTCACCTTGTACCAGCCATCCCGGAGCAGCTCCAGCTTGAACTGGCCATTAGCGTCCGAGTAGTACGTGCCGAGGCTGTTCAGCTCGCCAGTGGTAGTATTGTTGCTGCCGTACCACACCTCGAACTTGGCCCCCTTGATGGGACTGCCGGTCACGCTGTCCACCTTGTTCACCGTCAGGGTAGGCTTCTTGTGATTCTTGAAATAGAGGGTGTGGTCACGGTTGGGATAGAGAGTGACCATCTGCGCCGGAGCGTCTTGCAGCCAGGGCGCTGGAACGGTCTTTTCGCTGACCTCATACACGCCGGGCAGCAGGTTTTTCAGCTCCGCTTTACCATTGGCGTCCGTCTTGATCTCATCCACGCTGTGACCGTCCGCCGCACGGACGGTAAAAACCGTATCAGGGATGGGGGCGCCGGTATCTGCATCGTGCTTGTAAACGATGAGATTGGGCCGCTTCTGGTTCTCGATGGTGATTTCGGAAGTCTTACCGGGGAACAGTTCCACATGGTACTCCCGAATGTCGATGATATGATTGGAGGTGGTCGCTGTCTCTTTAACCGAATATACTCCGGGCTCCAGATCGGAGATCAGGATCTCACCCTGGTCGTTGGTGATCCGGTCGAGATACCGAGTGCCATCCTCAATCTTGGCGATACGGAAGTGAACGCCGCCCAGAGGTGAGCCGTCCGAGCTTTTCTTGATGACCCGGATGGAGGGCTTGATGTGGTTCGTGAAAACGAACTCAGCAGTCTCGTTCCCATCCAGCTGGATAATGCGCTGACTCTCATCAATGATATAGCCGGGACAGGAAATCTCACGGACCTCATATGCGCCGACGGGCAGCTTGGAGAGGTCGATGATGCCCTGCTCGTTGGTGGTAAACTCCTCCGGGCCGTAGTCCCCGGCCACGGAGCGGATGGTAAACTTGGCGTTGGGAATCACCTTGGAGGGATCATCCGCGTCCACCTTAATGAGGTGGATGCCAGGCTTCTTGTCGTTGTAGAAGGTAAGCTGCTTGATCCCATCTCCGGCGTGGAGTTCCACTTGCTGGGGCGTGCTGTCAATGACGTGCTCATCATCCACAAACTTCTCCTGCACCAGATAGGTGCCAGGAGTGAGGTCGGTGAGCAGGATTTCGCCCAGTTCGCCGGTTTCAAAACTGCCCAGGGATTCGCCGTCCCTCCAGATTTCAAAGGTCACGCCAGCCAGCACCTTTTTGTTGCTGCTGTCATACTTCAAGATCCGCAGGCCGGGAAGCTCTTTGTTGACAAAGGAAACTGTAGAAGTTTCGCCAGTGACCACAGTGACGGTCTTGACGCTGTCTGGGTCGAGCTGCCAGCCCTTCACGCCTGCGATTTCTCGCACCTCATACGCGCCGGGCTTCAGCTCTGTGAACTCAATAGCGCCGGTATCCTCCGTCTTGCCGGTGTAGGTCCTGCCGGACTCAATGTGCTTGATCTGAATGGTCACGCCCGGCAGCTTTTCGCCGGTATCGCTGGACTTCTCGATTCGCAGGCTGCCGAAGGGCTCGTTGTCATAGGTGAGGGTCGCGGTTTCGCCCGTCTTGACAGTCACGTTCCGGGCAGGCTCGTCGCTGAGAAGGTAATTCCTGGGCGGTACACGCTCATAGACGGTGTAGTTTCCGGGTTCCAGATTAGGGACGGCAACCTGACCGCCCACGGAGGAGAAGGAACCGATGGTGTCGCCGTTGGGACCTACGACCTCGAAGATCGCGCCGTCCAGCAGATCCAGCGTCCCGGCGTCCCTCTTGATGATGAGCAGGTCGCCCGGCTCCGGCTCTGGGTCAGGATCGGGATCAGGGTCCGGGTCGGGATCGGGCGGGGGCGGGTTCTTGCTGTAATTGGCGATGACGTCCACCTTAATGGGATGCCGGGGGTCGGTGTCAGCCATGTACTTCTGTAGATTGCCGTACTTGTCCGTCTCGGCGCAGGTGGCATAGAAGATAGCATAGTTGTGGCCCACGCCGGAGATCTCCACCTGCACAGTACCGTCGCCCTCGTCCATGGCCTCCTGGGGGATCAGGATGGTGAACTGCCCGGCAAAGCCGTTGCCGGTGTTCTCCATGCAGCTGATTTGGGTGCAGTCATTTCCGTCCTTGTCAATGATCCGTGTGCCGGTGGGGACGGAATCAGGACTGGTAAACTTCACATGGACCCAGCCGCCGTCCACCCAGGTCTCGCTGACGACCTTGTAGACCTGCTGCATATATCCCTTGCCGTCAATGGTAACGGGGTAGGGGTTGGGCTGGTCGGGGGTGGCGGTCAGCTTGGGGCTGAGGGGCTTGGTCCAGTACATACCGGTCTGGTAAATATCTTTCGCGGCCTTCAGCACCCTCTGGTGTAATGCCGCAAAATAACTTACTCAAGAGGAGCGGGGAAACGGCTAAA
>CAJUPS010000183.1 GCA_910588045.1 uncultured Oscillospiraceae bacterium
GGAGGCCAAGAAGCGGGACCACCGGAAGCTGGGCAAGGAGCTGGGCCTGTTCATGATGAGCGAGGAGGGACCGGGCTTCCCCTTCTTCCTGCCCAAGGGGATGGTGCTGAAGAATACCCTGCTGGAATACTGGCGGGAGTGCCACAAGCGGTATGGCTACGTGGAGATCGCCACCCCCATCATCCTCAACCAGCACCTCTGGCACCAGTCCGGCCACTGGGACCACTACAAGGACAACATGTACACCACCGTCATCGACGACGAGGACTACGCCGTCAAGCCCATGAACTGCCCCGGCGGAATGCTGGTCTATAAGAACGAGCCCCACTCCTACCGCGACCTGCCCATCCGGGCGGCGGAGCTGGGCCTGGTCCACCGCCACGAGATGAGCGGCGCCCTCCACGGCCTGTTCCGGGTGCGGTGCTTCACCCAGGACGACGCCCACATCTTCATGACGCCGGACCAGATGAAGGACGAGATCAAGAACGTGGTGCGCCTCTTCGACGAGATGTACTCCACCTTCGGCCTCACCTATCAAATTGAGCTGTCCACCATGCCCGAGGACCACATGGGCGACGAGGAGGTCTGGCACTTCGCCGAGAACACCCTCCAGGCCGCCATCACCGAGCTGGGCAAGGACTTCCAGATCAACCCCGGCGACGGCGCGTTCTACGGGCCCAAGCTGGACTTCCATCTGGCCGACAGCCTGGGACGGACCTGGCAGTGCGGCACCATTCAGCTGGATATGCAGATGCCCGAGCGGTTCGAGCTGGAGTACGTGGGCGAGGACGGCGAGAAGCACCGGCCCATCATGATCCACCGGGCCCTGCTGGGGTCCATCGAGCGCTTCATCGGCGTGATCACCGAGCACTTCGCCGGGGCCTTCCCCACCTGGCTGAACCCCGTGCAGGTGAAGCTGCTGCCCGTCACCGACCGGGCGGCGGAGTACGCAAAGGACGTCGCGGAAAAGCTGGACGCCCAGGGCTTCCGGGTGGAGGTGGACGGCCGGAACGAGAAGATCGGCAAGAAGATCCGCGAGGCCCAGCTGGAGAAGATCCCCTATATGCTGGTCGTCGGCGACCGGGACATGGAGGCGGGCACCGTCTCCGTCCGGCACCGCGCCGAGGGCGACCTGGGGGCCATGAGCCTGGAGGCGTTCTCCGCGATGCTGCGGCAGGTGGTGGACTCCAAGGAGCGGAAATAAATATTGTGCGGGAGAGCCGGTTGGCTCTCCCGTATTTTGTGGTTTACGGAAAAATGGCGGGTTTTGCGGGTCAATCAGGAATTTTTTGTTGACATCCCCTCCGGTTTTATGTATAATAATTGTTGCTTGCCACCCGGCAGGCTTGAAACGTCAACTGCGGAGGGAGCTTTTTCCCCGCCGTCGAGTAGAGGGACGTTACGTTCCTCAGGAAACAAAGAACTAGGAGGTGTATGCAAATGTTCCGTACCTATCAGCCCAAAAAGCGTCAGCGCTCCAAAGAGCACGGCTTCCGCAAGCGGATGAGAACCGCCAACGGCCGCAAGGTGCTCGCCCGCCGCCGCGCCAAGGGCCGCAACCGCCTGACCCACTGAGGCGCGCCGTTGGGCCGCTCCCGGCGGCCGTAGGCTGCGCCGCCCCGGTGGCGGCACGCGGAGAAGTTTGCTGCATCGCAAATCGGATAGATTCAGAGGGAGGACGGTCGTTTGAACGCGGGGCGTTCAGATGGCCGTCCTTGTAGGTGATACGCCGATGAAAAAAACCGTCTCCATCAAGGAAAACCGCACCTTCCGCCGGATCTACAACAAGGGCCGCTCTGCGGTGACCCCCTTCCTGGTGCTCTACTGCCGCCCCAACGGGCGGGACCACAACCGTCTGGGAGTCACCGTCAGCACCAAGCTGGGCTGCGCCGTGGTGCGCAACCGGGCCAGGAGGCGGCTGCGGGAGGTCTTCCGCCTGGCCCAACCGGACCTGAAGCAGGGCTACGACGTGGTCCTGGTGGCCCGGGGCCGGACCGTGGGCGGTCCCTACCGGAAGCTCACGGCCGCCTTCTACCGGGCCTGCGGCCATGTGGGGCTTTTGAAGGAGGACCGGACGTGATCGGGCGGTTACTGCTGAGGATGATCCGGTTCTATCAGCGGCATATCTCGCCGGGGCTCCCTCCCCGGTGCCGCTTTATCCCCACCTGCTCCCAGTACGCCGCGGAGGCCATCACCAGGTATGGCGCGGCCAAGGGGGGCTGGCTGGCGGTCAAGCGGTTTTTGCGGTGCCACCCCTTCTATAAGGGGGACTTCTACGACCCTGTCCCTTAGGCGCTCCGGCGGCGAAGCCGGCGGAACGCCTGGGACGGTTGTTCAGACGCCGGAGGCGGCTGAATGACGGTCCCTACTGTCCCGAAAACCTCAATCTATTTGGAGGAAATACCGTCAATGGGTAAAATCATCGCCTTGCCGTTTGCGGCTCTGATGCGCTGGATGTATACCATCACCGGGTCCTATGGTGTGGCCATCATCCTCTTCAGCTTGATCCTCAAGCTGATCCTTCTCCCCTTCCAGATGAAGTCCAAGCGCAGCATGATCCGCATGGGCCGCCTGTCCGGCAAGCAGGCGGAGCTGCAAAAGCAGTACGCGAAAAATCAGCAGAAGTATCAGGAGGAGCTGGCCAAGCTCTACCAGGAGGAGGGCGTCAACCCCATGAGCGGGTGCCTGTGGTCCTTCCTGCCCCTCTTCCTCCTGCTGCCCCTGTACCAGATCGTCTACCGCCCCATCACCCACTTCATGGGCCTGAGCGAAGAGGCCATGGGCGTGGTGCGGGAGGCCGCCCTTGCCCTGGGCTTCGACCCCAGCGTGGGCAACGCCGCCTACGAGCAGGTGGCGCTCACCGAGTTCGTCTCCAGCCACTGGGAGCAGATGCGGGGCACGGCCGACGGCCTGATGAACATCAACTTCAATTTCCTGGGGATCGACCTGAGCGCCATCCCCACCAGCGCCTTCGCCAACTTCCGGTGGGAGTGGGGCCTCATCGGCCTGGTGCTCATCCCCATCCTGGCCTCCGGCATCCAGTTTTTGTTCACCTTCGTGATGAACAAGACCAACGGGCAGTCCAAGGAGCAGCAGAAGAGCATGATGATGATGAATATCATTATGCCCATCTTCTCCCTGTGGTGGTGCTTCACCATGCCCGCCGCCATGGGCGTCTATTGGTTCTTCAACAGCTCCTTCTCCATGATCCAGGAGTTCCTCATGGGCAAGTTCTATACCAAGAAGCTGGACGCCGAGGAGGAGGAGCGCGCCGCCAAGCGGGAGGCCGCCCGGCAGCTGCGCATGGAGGAGGCCCGGAAGAAGGCCGCCGAGCAGCGGGAGTTGGAACCCAAAAAGCCCAAGAAACAGCCCCAGAAGACCGGCGAGAAAAAACCGCCCACCACCGAGGCCGGCCGGGTGGGCGAGCGCCCCTACGCCAGAGGGCGCAGCTATCAGGCGGACCGATATGATGAGAAGGAGTAAAAACCCGTTATGACGACAAAATTCATTGACGTCACCGGCAAGACCGAGGACGAGGCCATTGCCAACGCCCTGGCCCAGCTGGGCCTGGACCGGGACGAGGTGTCCGTGGAGATCCTGGAGCGGGCCAAGAAGGGCTTTCTGGGCATCGGAGCCAGCCCCGCCAAGGTGCGGGTGACCTACGAGGTCCCGGAGGAGGTCCCCGTCCGCCCCGCGGAGAAGCGGCCGGAGCGGCTGGAGAAGGCGATCCCCGCCGCCGCGCCCCAGGAGCGCGCCCCGCGTCCTGAGCCCAAGGCCCCCAGAGCGCCCAAGGCCCCCAGACCGGCAAAGGCACCCAAGGCGTCCAAACCGACCAGAGAGGCCCCCAAGGCGGCCCCCGAGCTCCCTGAGCTCCCCGAGATCCCCAAGGCCCCCGCTCTGCCGGGGACGCCCTGCGACGACGAGAAGTCCCGGCAGATCACCACCTTCCTCACGGGACTGCTGGAGCACATGGGGAACAGCGCCCAGGTGAAGGTCTACCTGGACGACGAGGGGCGCTACAAGGTCATTCTGGAGGGCGAGAAGCTGGGCGCCCTCATCGGACGTCGGGGCGAGACCCTGGACGCCATCCAGCAGCTGACCAACTACTCCGTCAACCGGGGCGGCGAGAAGCGGGT
>CAJUPS010000184.1:0-2732 GCA_910588045.1 uncultured Oscillospiraceae bacterium
TTGGAGTTCCGGCAAGGAGCTGTCCGAGCTGAAAGCCTCCCTTGAAACCATCCGGTCCACGGCCAACGACCTGATAACCAAGATCGACGGCCATCTTGCCCAGCTTCAGCAGGAGAGGGAGGCCCAGCAGGAGCAGGCCCCGGCCATCTGGAACGGGCTGGATGGCCTTATCAACGACAAGCCTTTCATGCCGGGGGCCACCCCGGAACAGCAGGCCAACGCCCTGATCGACTTTGCCGAGCGCGACGGCCAGCGGCTGGGCAACGGCGAACGCCGCCTGATCGTGGATTATGCCAATGTTATCCGGGACTATCACAAGGTTGCCGACCTTATCAATGAGTTGTGCGAGGATGGCTACGAGTTACAGCACGGCGGCGTGGATATTGCGGTGAAAATGCGGGTGGAGCGTGAGATTGCGGAAGCGCCCCCAATTCTCCTTGACCCGGATGCCGAGCCGCTTGTTACGGTCATTTGGAGCGAGAGCGCCGACCTGCGGGATGGGGAGCAGATGCCCCTTTCCCAAGCGGACGCCGTTTTCAAGGCCCTGGACGACGCCATGCGGGATAAACCGGGCTATGACAAGACCAAGTTCCGCATCGACTTCACCATGAACGGCAAGGCGGACAACTACGAGGGGCGGCAGGACTTTGGCGACGGGGACGGTTCCCTGATCGAGCATATCCAAGGCTACCACGAATACTACGCACAGTCTGAAAGCTGGAAAAAGAGTGTCATTGAGCGGACAGGCATGGAGGGCTGGGAACAAGAAGTGGCCGAACGGGACATGATTTTGGGCGAGTTCGTCCCCTATCTGAAACTGCACTGTAACCTCTCCGCTATGGAACGGGAGGCCCAGCGGCCCTTACAGTCCGGGGAAACCCTGACGCCGGAGCAGACCGCCTACTTCAACGCCGTTCTGGACTATGTGCGCCAGTGCCGCCCGCTTCTCAATCAGGGCCAGTATCAGTTGCCGGAGCCGCCCCGCCTGGCCGACTTCGACGTGGATTTGCAGGAGTACAAGGCCCATGTCATGGATGAAATCCAGCGGGAAGCCGCCGCAGCCGGTATGACGGTGGAGGAATACGCCGCCAACGGCTACGAGCCAGCCGCCCAGCCGGAAGCGGCGCAGACCACCGACACGCCCCAGCCGGAAAGTTCTGTCCCTGAAAAGGTGGACACGCCGGAGCCGTCCGCCCCGGTTCTGACGGAGTTGGAGAAAAAGGCCGTCGAGATCGCCAAGGGATATGAAAAGCTGCCCTTGCAGGAGAGGATAGATGTGATCGCCCGGACATTCGGCTGTACCACGGGCAAGATCGAAACCTCCCCCTGCCGGGGCAAGTGGCGGGGGACAAGCGATATTTCCATCCGCTTTGACAACGGCGCTTCCCTGCCTATCGGCAATTACCGTACTCCGAAAGCCAAGACGGTCAAGGTGCAAAGTGAGTGTGTCAACGCTGTTCTAGTGCGGTATAACCCGGAGATCGTTCAGGCCACGAAAGAGGCCGCTGTCGCCGCCCTGCTGCGGAAAGAGGAAAAGGACAACGCCATCGCCGCCCAAAGGGGCTTGAAGCCCTACACGTTCCTGAATGTGGAGCTGCACGACGGCGCGGACAACAAGAGCGGCTACATGGGCTGGTACTATGTGACCCTGGCCGTTGACGGGAAAATCTGTACCCACCTGGAAACGGGGCTGGCCCACGACATCGCCAGCGGCAAGGTGAGCGATACCCCCACAAGGGAGAGTTATTTTACTGCGGGGACGCTGAAAGAAGATCAGGTTGACTATGTGATGAACAATGTGGGCTTTTCCTCCACCTCCGACCTATATTCCCTGCCTCTCCATGACGATGTGCGGGAGCGGGCGGAACGGACGCTGGCGGAACGGGAGGCCCAAGCCGCCCCGCCCACCGTGGAGCCGACGCCGGAGGGCATTTCCGCCGAGCTGTACGACCTGATGTGCGCCTATGACCCGGAATTTATGAAAAACTATGAAAACCGGGACGACCAGATGATCGGCGGAACAATTCGGGAAATGCAGGCCGTTGGCCCCACGTCCTTTGAGCTGGTGATCGTGGGCATCCGGGACGACGAACAGGCCCCCGCCGCCCTCCGGGAACGCGCCGCCGCCCTGATGGACACCATCGACCGCTACAAGGAGCTGAACAACACCTTTTCCATCTATCAAATACGGGGCGGGCCGGAAACACGGGATTTTCGCTTTGAGCCGTACTATCGCCTGCTGGCGACCGGGCGGACGGTTGACCCGGCGAATTATGACCTGGTATATACCGCCCCGCTTCGGGACATTGACACCCTGGAAAGTATCTACCGCCAATTCAACACCGACCACCCCGCCGACTTTACGGGACACAGCCTTTCCGTTTCCGATGTGGTGGTGCTTCGCCACGGCGACCGGCAGGAGGCCCATTACTGCGATGATGTGGGCTTTCGGGAAGTGCCGGAGTTTTTGCGGGAAAATCCTCTGCGTACCGCTGAACTGTCCACTGAACAGAACGAGAACATGATCGACGGCGTTCTGAACAATGCGCCGTCCCCCGGTGAAGTTGCGGCCAAGGAGGAAGCTGGGGAGCCAGTTGCCGGACAGCCGCCGCAGACCGAGGCCCCGGAGCAGACGGCGGTTCACTACTACACCATCAACGAGGGAGCGGCCCGCCGCGCCAAGGAAGCCAACAGCTTTGACGACTACCGGCCCGGCAGCGCCACGGCGGAGT
>CAJUPS010000184.1:2832-4121 GCA_910588045.1 uncultured Oscillospiraceae bacterium
GCCAACAGCTTTGACGACTACCGGCCCGGCAGCGCCACGGCGGAGTATCGCCGCATGGTGGACAAGGCGGTGGAGATCGCCCAGCGGCAGAAAAAGCGGGTTGACCCGGAATTTCACGATAAGATAGACCAGCTTCTTGACACCTACGCCCGCCTGCTGGCGCAGAACATGAATAAGGGCTATGAGATCGCCGCCCGCGTCCCCTCCGTGATGATTGCCGGGCCTGCGAATTTCCCGGTGAAGAAAAAGCAGAAGCAGAACGCCGCCGATGATAAGAATATGCGGGAATGGCAGGAGATACAGGGCTTGCTTGATAAAATCCGCAGTACGGGCATGGGCGGCATCAGCGCCGACGACCCCAACGCCATTGAGAAGCTGCAAGCCAAGCTGGAAAAGCTGGAAGCCACGCAGGAAATGATGAAAGCGGTGAACGCCTACTACCGCAAGCACAGGACGTTGGAGGGCTGTCCTCACCTCTCCCCAAAGAGCATTGAGGCGTTCCAGTCCGGCATGGCCGGGGGCGGCGGGGGAAGCCCCTTTTTGCCCTGGCAGTTGTCCAACAATAACGCCAACATCCGGCAGGTGCGGAGCCGCATCGAGCAGTTGACCCGCCAGCGGGAAAATGTCTTTGTGGGCTGGGAGTTCGACGGCGGCACGGTGGAGATCAACCGGGAGGCCAACCGCCTGCAAGTTTTCTTTGAGGGCAAGCCCGACGAGGCCACCCGAAACATCCTGAAAGAAAACAGCTTCCGTTGGTCGCCCAAGGCCGGGGCGTGGCAGCGGCAGTTGAACGACAACACCTTTTGGGTGGTTGACCGCATTTCGTTCCTGCGGCCCCTCTCCGGCGAGAAGCCCAGCGAATTGCAGATCAAGGCCCGGCAAGCACAGCAGGAAAAGCCCTCCATCCGGGCGCAGTTGAAAGCGGCCAAGGAGGGCCAGCAGCCGAAAGCCCCCACCAAGGATAAATCGCAGGATTTGGAGGTGTGACGATTGCGAAAATATGAGGATGTGGACATCATCGCCTCCCTGGGGGCGGTGATGGAGCTGAACACCGAGCATTACAAGAGCGATTTCCGCTATGACATGGAAATGTTCATGGAGGCGGCGCGGCATCCCACCGAGGAAAACACCCATTTGCTGTGGCTGTCCCGCCGCTGTGGAACCGAGTGCTTCCGGGAGCGTGACGTTTATCTGAAAGAGAGCCAGGCAAGCCACACCTGGACATTCCACGCCACCACCGGGGACAGCATTTTGGCCTACGCCGTGGAGATCACCGGCCTGCGGGACGG
>CAJUPS010000185.1 GCA_910588045.1 uncultured Oscillospiraceae bacterium
TTGCCAAGGAGGTCAAGGCGGCTCCCGGCTATGTGATCGACCAGTCCACCCAGACCCAGACCGTCACCGTCAACCCGGAGGACACACAGACCCTTGTTTTTTTGAATGAGCCTCTTTGCAGCCTGACCCTGACCAAGCTGGACTCCGTGACCGGAAAGCCCGTGCCCAATACGGAGTTTACCGTGAAGGACGGCAACGGGAACATCATTGGCCGCTATGTCACGGGGAAGGACGGCACCGTTGTTGTGACGGGCCTCGTTCCCGGCAGCACCGTTGTTGTCACGGAGAGCAGAGTCCCCGATGGATACGTGCTGGATACCACGCCCAAGACCATCATTGTCAAAAACGGTTCTGGAAACAGTATTGTCAATGGCGGAAGCGGAAACGGCTCTGGCAGCAGCGGCGGTAGCTCTGGCGGCAATGACCTTACTTTCGAGAACGACCCGAAAATGACGTTGACTATCCATAAATATATCGAGGGCACCGCCAATGAGCCTTTGGCTGGCGTGGCCTTTAAGGTAGTGGATGGCTCCGGCAAGCCTCTGAACCCCGATGGAGGCATCTACTACACCAACAATGCCGGTGAAATCGTGCTGGAAGGGCTGGAACCCGGCACTACTATCACCGCACAGGAAGTCAAGACGGTGGACGGCTACGTTCTGGACGGACGGCCCCAGAGCATCAGGATTGAAGCTGGTAAGGCGCAGAACCTGACCTTCTGGAACAAGCCCGCTGGTTCTCTCATTATTCGGAAACTGGATAAGCAGACCGGGAAACCGCTGGCAGGTGTGGAATTTGAGCTGACCTATGCTGGCGGCGGCTATGTGGACACCGATAACGGGCACCTATCCAGCAAGGGGCTTTACACCACCGATGACCACGGCGAAATCCATATTTCTGGCATCGTAGGTACAGTCATAGTCAAGGAAACCCGGCCTTTGTCTGGATATACGATTGAACCGGGCCGGGAGAGCCAGACCGTTACGGTCAATCCGCAGGAGACACAGACGCTCACCTTTTACAACATTCCTGCCAATACCCTGACAATTCAGAAGTATATTGATGGCAGCAGGAATGAACCTCTCGCTGGCGTGGAGTTTCTGGTAACGGACAGCACCGGCGCTGTGGTGGGGCCGAACAATGGCTATTATACCACGGATAATGACGGGCGCATTGTGATCTCCGGCCTTACACCCGGCACAACCATCACCGCTAAAGAAACCAAGACGGTGGATGGATTTATCCTGGACGGCCAGCCCCAGAGTATCGCCATTAAGGAAGGCGAAGCGCAGTCTTTGACCTTTTGGAACAAGAGAGCTGGTGGGCTGGTAATCCGCAAGCTGGATTCCGTCACCAAGCAGCCGCTGTCCGGTGTGGAATTTGAGCTGACCTATGCTGGCGGCGGCTATGTGGACACCGCCAACGGCCACTTGTCCAGCAATGGCCTGTATACCACCAATGCCAACGGAGAAATCCGAATTTCCGGCGTGGTGGGTACTATCGTGGTCAAGGAAACCAGGACGATTCCCGGCTACACCATTGACGAGGCCACCCGGACGCAGACGGTGGAAGTGCGCCCGGAGGACACGCAGACCCTCACCTTCTACAACGCTCCCCAGCAAACCCTCACCATCCAGAAGTATGTGGACGGCACCACCGATCCCATCCAGGGTGTGACCTTCCTCGTCACCGACAGCTCTGGTGCGGTTATGGGGCCGAACAACGGCGAGTATATCACCGATAGGAACGGGCGCATTGTTCTCACCGATCTGACCCCCGGCACAACCATCACCGCCAAGGAAACCAAGACCGCCAGCGGCTATGTGCTGGATACCACACCGCAGTCCATCCTCATCAAGCAGGGGAACGCGCAGAGTCTCACCTTCTTCAACAAGGCCGAGGGCGGACTGGAGCTTATCAAGGTTTCCGAGAGCGACAAATCCAAGCGCATCCCCGGCGTGTCCTTTGAGATCAGGAAGATGGACGGTGCGCTGGTGGATACCATTACCACCGATAAGCAGGGCCGCGCCCATCTGGACCTGGATGCCGGAGACTACTACGCTGTGGAGATCGAGGCGGCGAAGGGTTTTGAGTTGGACGCTACCCCCACCTACTTCACCATCCAGGACGGCAAAGCCACAACCGTCACCATTACCAACAAGGCTTTCAGCGGCATTTTGATTCATAAGACCGACAGCGTGACCGGGAAGGGCATCCAAGGGGTAACATTCCTGCTGTACGACAGCGCTAACACCCCCGTGGGCCAGTACACTTCCGACAACAGCGGGTACGTCTACATTGAAAACTTGACCACCTCCGGCCGTTACTACCTGCGGGAGCTGGAAAACGAGGGCTATATCCCCGATACGCAGATGAAAACCGTGTATGTCACTGCCGGAGAGACCACGCTGGTGGAGTGGAAGAATACGCCCATTACGGCGCAGATTCAGATCGTAAAAAAATCCGCTGATTACAACCCCACCAACGGTCTGCCGGAGGGGACGCTGCTGGAGGGGGCCGTGTTCGAGATTTACGATAAGGCCAGCAATCTGGTGGATACCATCAAAACCGACAGCCGTGGTCTGGCGGCGTCCAAGCCCCTGCCCCTGGGCCGCTACACCATTCGGGAGGTCAAGGCTCCCGCAAATTATGGTGTGAACGATACGGTTCTCACTGCTTATTTGGAGCATGAGGGCCAGATCGTGCGCTTTGAAGTGACCAACAAGGCATTGACCACCGGCGTATCCATCACTAAGACCGGTCCCAAGGAGGTCATGGGCGGACAGCCGGTGCGCTATGTGTTCTCTGGCATCGCTAACAGCTCCAATGTCCGTCTGGACAGCTTCTATTGGAGGGACACCCTGCCTGCGGAGGTGCGGCTGGATACCGTTGTTACCGGAACCTATAACCGCCCTGGCAATTACAAGATCGTTTACCGGGTCAACGGCGGCGAATATCAGACATTGGCGGATAACCTGTCCACCAGCCGGAATTACACCCTGGCTGCGTCTCCTGTTGCCCTGGGGCTGGCCTCCAATGAGCGAGTGACCGAGATCATGTTTGTGTTTGGTCAGGCCCCCGCTGGCTTCGCCCAGGTGGAAAAGCCCTACATCTATTGCACCGCCCGTTCCGGCCTGCCTGCCGGAGCCTTTGTAAATAAGGCTGATGTAGGCGGCGTTTACAATGGCGAGTGGATTCAGGCGGTGTCCCGCTGGGTGACGAACATCTACGGGAAATCCACCACACTGCCCCGGACGGGCTATTAACTCCAATTAACCACACATCATTCGTTTGCCCCGGAAGGACTTGTTCCTTCCGGGGCTTCTTTTTGCGTCTAAGGAGGTTTAATTGACGAAAACAAACGAAAACGGCAACTTTTATCACGCTGTCAGCCTGAGCGGTGGAAAAGATAGTTCGTGCGTTTTGCTCCTGATGATTGAGAAGGGAATGCCCATTGACTGCGTACTCTATGCGGATACCGGCATGGAATTTCCTGAAATGGAGGAACATATTGCCAAACTGGACAGTTTGCTTTTTAGGGAGCGTGGCATCCATATCACCACTTTGCGCCATCCCCACAGCTTCGAGTGGATGATGTTTGAGATTCCCCAGCAGCAAAAACGGGCTATTGAGCGCCGTATCGCGAAAGGTCAGCCTTTGACGGGCTATGGCTGGCCCGGTATGAGGGTACGCTGGTGTACTGGACAGCGCAAAACACACCTGATTCGGAAAGAGGCCAACCGGCTGAAGCAGGAGAAGGGGAAGAACGCCCTGCACTATATTGGAATCGCCGCTGACGAGGCCCACCGATGTAAAGATGATCCGCAGAATCGCTATCCTCTGGTGGACTGGAAGATCACCGAGGCTCAGGCATTGCAGATTTGTTACAGCCGGGGCTTTGACTTTGGCGGGCTGTATAAGATTTACCGCCGTGCTTCTTGCTGGTGCTGTCCCCTGCAACGCATTGACGAGCTGCGGAAACTGCGGACCCACCACCCGGAGCTGTGGGCGCGGTTGCGGGATATGGACAACCGGGCGCGGACCATGTTCGGCCCCGGCCCCCTGGGACAGTTCAAGAAAGATTGGAGCGTGGAACGGCTGGAGGAACGCTTTGCCC
>CAJUPS010000186.1 GCA_910588045.1 uncultured Oscillospiraceae bacterium
TAGACCTTCATGACCTCCCGGCGGAAGGGCTTCTGCTCATAGGAGCACTTGACCATATACACCTTGCAATCCAGGCCCAGGTAGCCGCAGGCCATGGACAGGGCGGTGCCCCACTGGCCCGCGCCGGTCTCGGTGGTGACGCCCTTGAGCCCCTGCTGCTTGGCGTAGTAGGCCTGGGCGATGGCGGAGTTGAGCTTGTGGGAGCCGGAGGTGTTGTTGCCCTCGAACTTGTAGTAGATTTTGGCGGGCGTCTGGAGCTTCTCCTCCAGGCAGTAGGCCCGGACCAGGGGGGAGGGGCGGTACATCTTGTAGAAGTCCCGGATCTCTTGGGGGATCTCGAAGAAGGGGGTGTCGTTGTCCAGCTCCTGGCGCACCAGCTCGGCGCAGAACACGCCCTCCAGCTCCGGAGCGGTCATGGGCTGGAGCGTACCGGGGTTCAGAAGGGGGGCGGGCTTGTTTTTCATATCCGCCCGGAGGTTGTACCATGTCCTGGGCATCTCGTCCTCGGACAGGTAGATCTTGTAGGGAATTTTCTTCTCGCTCATGATGTTGTTCTCCTTTTCTGTTGATGTGGGACAAAAGAAAAACGCCTCTGTCCCTAGCTTTCTCTGCTGGGACAGAAGCGATACATGCTCCTGCGGTGCCACCCGGCTTGACGCAAAAATGCGCCCTCTCAGTGCGCGCCAACACGCGCCGGTTTTGGTAACGGAGATCCCCCTCCGGCCCGCCTACTTGCCTTATGGCGTTCGGTTCGCCCTCGAAAGCCCATTCCCTCCGGCCATCCCCGCCACGGTCCCACCATTCCGCGGCTCTCTGTAGGGTATCTGCCGGACGTACTCACACTTTCTCAACGGTTTTTTATAAAGTAGCACATTTGCCGCCGCTTGTCAAGAAAAATTTTTTGGACTTCCGCTCCCTGCCCTGCGGGCCGAACTCGGCCCGGTCCTTCCCCATCCAAAAAGTGGCTCCGCCACTTTTTGGAACCGCTATAGCACCAGGTCCGGCAGGCAGGCGACCAGGAACATCGCCGCGGCCAGCACCAGCGCCAACGCCATCAGCAAGTACCGCCTGCGCAGTAAGAACACCACAATCCGATCCTTCCGCATCCGTCATCGCCCTCCCCGCCGTATGTTTGACGATACAGCTTATGCGGGGATATGGGCGATATATGCCGGTCAATCCGCGCCGATCACCGTATACTCCCCTCCCCGCAGCAGTTGGACAAGGGCGGCATCGTCCTCCGGCAGGACAGGGGCGAGAATGCCCCCCGTTCCGATGTCCCCCGGCTTGTGGCAGTCGGAACCGCCGGTGCGGAGGAGATGGAACTGCCGGGCGTAGAGCTCCGCCCTGGGGTTGTCATTCTCGTGTCGGGGATTGCTGTTCATCACCTCTACGCCGTCCAGGTAGCAGGCAATGGCGGGCGTGCACGCCTTCCGGTAGGGATGGGCCTGGATCAGCAGCGCTCCGGCCTCCCGGGCCAGGGGCGCGAAGGCGGCAATGCCCAGGTGAAAAATCTTCTCCGGGTCCGCCAGCAGCTCGTCGGGATAGTGGTAGAGCAGGTAGTCGTTTTCACACTCGTCAAAACGCAGCTCCGCCCCCTTGTAGACCTTCAATCCCCGCTTGGCGCACTCCTCCTCCATCCGGCGAAAGCCCTCCAGGAAGGGGGTCACCACATCCCCGGGGATCGTGGTGTCGATGTGCAGATAGGAAAAGGTATCCCGGTTATAGTGGTCCGTGACGGCCACAGCGGCATAACCGGCCCGCTGGTAGCCCTCCGCCAGGGCGGCGGCATCCAGGTAGCCGCACTTGCTGGTATGACTGGTGTGCAGATGGGTCTCTATCTTATACATTTGCATGGTAATATCTCCTTTAGACGATCGTCAGCCTGACGCTCTTGCGTTCGCAGTAGTCCCGGATCTCTGCCGGACAGCGGGCGTCTGTCACGACCTCCGTCATGTCCTCCAGCGCACCGTAGGACATGAGGCTGCTCCCGCCGAACTTGCCCCCGTCCACCAGGAGCCAGGTCTGACGGCTTCTGCCCGCCGCAAGCTTCTTCAGCTCATATTCGATGTAGGTGGATACATTCAGTTTTCCGTCCGGCGACACGCCGGAGGCCGCCATGAACGCCTTGGCGAACTGATAGCGCCCCAGAAACTCCAGGGTGCTCACGTCGGCCACGGAGTTGGTCCGCCGGTTCATCCCTCCGGGCAGGACGATCAGCTCCACATTGGGCTTTCCATAGGCTTGATGGACCACATAGAGGTTCCCTGTGACGATGGTCACATGCTTATTGGGGTCCAAGAGGTCGATGAGGTGCATCGTGGTAGTCCCGGCGTCAATGTAGAGGGTGTCGCCGTCCTCTATGCACGTCTGGGCGTACCGGGCGATGCGGTGCTTCTCGTCCGCGTGGAGCTGGGTCCGCTGGGTGAACAGGGGGACCTCCTGCCGCTGGACGGCTCGGACGCCGCCATACACCTTCTCCACGGCGCCGGTGTCCGTCAGATAGGCCACGTCGGAGCGGATGGTGTTCATGGACACGCCAAATTCCTCTCGCAGCTCCTCCATGGTGACCGCTTCCCGCCGGGCCACCAGGGCCTCCATCTGCTTGCGGCGGTCGTCCTTCATAGAGAGACCTCCTTTCCGGAGAAATCGCAAATTTTCGTATCTCCATGATACCGCATCGCCGAAAAATTGTCAACTGTTTTATTGAAATTGGTAAGTTGATAAGATAAGAAAAGAAAATTGCCAAAAATATCACATTTGAAATTGACAGGAAAGGAAACAGATGCTACAATCTCCATGTAGAAACGTTTGCGGTGTGGACCGCAGGAATTTATGAAACGGAGGACGATTCATATGGCGAAAGTAAGAGTAGGCGTAGCGGGGTACGGCACCATCGGCCAGCGGCTGGCGGACGGCGTAGCCATGCAGGGGGACATGGAGCTGGTAGGCATTGCCGACCTGGCACCCACCCTGGCCATCCGGGCCCTGCGGGAGAACGACATGATCGGGGCCAACAACGTCAAGTACGACCTGTACCTGGTGGGCGGCGCGGACAAGGCGAAGTTCGACGCCCTGGACATCCCCGTAGCCGGTTCCTTCGAGGACCTGTGCGGCAAGGTGGACATCATGCTGGACTCCTCCCCCGGCGGCGTGGGCGCGAAGAACAAGGAGCTCTATGAGAAGATGGGCGTGAAGGCCATCTTCCAGGGCGGCGAGAAGAACTCCGTGGCCGATGTGTTCTTCCACGGCTACGCCAACTATGAGAAGGGCCTGGGCCAGAAGTATCTGAAGCTGACCAGCTGCAACACCACGGGCCTCATCCGCACGGTGGACTGCCTGGACCGTGCCGTAGGCGTGGAGAAGGTGGCCATCACCATCATCCGCCGCGTCGCGGACCCCGGCGACTATCACCGGGGGCTGACCAATGCCCTCCAGATCGACAAGGCCCCCAGCCATCAGGCGGTGGACCTGATGACCATCATGCCCCACGTGGAGGCCACGGGTATCCTGGTACATACGCCTGTGACCCATGGGCATATCATTACTGTTCTGGCCTCCGGCCGGGATGGGAAGAAGATCACCCGCGAGCAGGCCCTGGAGGCGTTCCGGGCCCACCCCCGGATTCGGACGGTTACGATTGATGAGGGTTTCATGGGCAACGCCAGTCTGTTCAAGTATGCCCGCGACCTGGGCAACCGCCGGGGCGACATGTATGAGATTGGTCTTTGGGAGGACAGCATCGTGGAGAGCGGTGATGACATCATGTATGCTATCAATATTCCCCAGGAGAGTGTGACGATTCCCGAGACCATGGATGCGATTCGTGCGGCTATGGAGATGCAGCCCACTCGGGAGACTGGTACGGCGGAAACCAACAAGTACCTTCGTATCGGTAGATTTAAGTAAGCGGCGTTACGCGCCGCCCGGCTTGTTTCTCGTCGATGGCCCGGGACCTACGCGGCCCCGGACTCCGCGCCTACTTTTGCCGCGC
>CAJUPS010000187.1 GCA_910588045.1 uncultured Oscillospiraceae bacterium
TCCTCCATCGCCATCACAATGTCCTCCCGGACGGTGTACTCATAGGCATGGTTTAAGACCTCCTCCGGGGACTGGCTTTTCAGCCAATCCCGGAAGGTATCCTGTTCAGCGGCCATCTTCTCATAAAGGGCCGTATTCTTTTCGTTGCTGTTCATATTATCTTGCCTCCTTGATGTTTGATGGCCTCCAATTTCATCTTGTAGGCAAAGGCCCTCTCGCTGGGGAGCAGGCTTTCCCTTTGCAGGTTGCTGTCAACCATACTGGATTAACGCCGTTCATCAGGACGAGCAAGCCATATTGGACAGGCTTTCCAAGTCCACCATGACGGAGCAAGCCGCCGCAAGCAAACGGGCCGCACAGGAAAAGAGACGGGCAGAAAAGCGGTTGACCGAGCTTGACAACCTGTTAGCCAAGATTTACGAGGACAGGGTAAACGAGAAAATCACGGAGCGCAATTTCTCCATGCTGTCCCAGAAGTACCAGCAGGAACAGGGAGAGCTTGAGAAGAAGATTGAAGCGTTGACGGCCCAGCTTGCCAGCACCAAGGAGCAGGAGGACGGCATAAACAAGTGGGTGGAGTTAATCAAGCAGTTTTCCAGCCCCACGGAGTTAACCGCCGATATGCTTAACACCCTGATTGAAAAAATCCTTGTCCATGAGGCCACCAAGGACGAGGACGGCAACAGGGTACAGGAAATCGAGATTGTTTACCGCTTTGTTGGCAAGATTGATTAGTATCTTTAACTATGTCACTCCGAGTTAATCCAATTGTCGACAGCGTGCTGGGCGGCGTCAGTTGTGCTGGTGAACACGGTGAGGTTGTCACCGAAGCCGTAGGGATAGCCGGCATCGGCAGCGGCCTGGCCCTCCTCCAGAGCGTGATGCCAGGTGTAGTGCCGGTTGGAGCAGACTTGGGCAGCGTTCATCAGGGCCTCGTTGACAGGCAGTTCCGAGATCCCATTGGCTTTGCGGGTCTGGTTGATGAGCCAGATCATCTCCTGCCGTATCTCCAGGTTGTCTGTCAGGCTGGTGTTGTCCCCATCGGATAGGGGTTCTGGAATGGTGGGAGTAGTGGAACTGACTGTCAGTGTCATGCTTCCACACTCCCCGGCGCTGTTGGATGCGGTGATCTCCACGCTCCTCTCTGCCTTGGCGATAGCCACCCAGAAGGTCAGCACCTGTTCCACCGCCACGACGTCCGGGGCGCTGGAGATGACGGTGTAGTCCGCACCGCTGGGGCCGATGATGAGGCCGCTGCGCTCTCCCATCTCCAAGATACTGCCCTTGTAGCTGCTTACCCGGATGGGTTCACCAGATGTTTCGGCTGCCATGGTAGGGATGGTGAGACCGATAGTGAGGGTGGCCGAAGTCAGTGCGGCGGCAATGCGTTTTTTCATGTTGGTCACTTGCTTTTCTTCCTGATTTCTGTATTTTGTGGGACTTTTGCAATCAATACAATACAGAAAAGCCACCCCAAAGTCGAGAAGAAAATGCAATCTGCAATGGAGAAAAGCGTGGGTAAAAACGAAACATATTACACAGCGTCCACGGGGCATCCGTTTGCCCTCGGTACAGCTCCTGACCACATAAACAGCCACAGACAGCCGTGGAACACGTGGAAACACTGGTTTCAAAGAGTGCCAGAAAGCAAATGGAACAGAGCAAAAACAACTATAAACCATCAAAAATTGTCTGAAAAATGTTTGTTGACCTCTTTGGAGATAGCGGCGCAGTTTTTGAATGACTCGGCCCTTGCCGCTGTGCGGAAAAATTTTTCTCCCAGGCTGTGGTACTTTTCCCTCCCCTGTCGTTTACTTAGTGAATCGGCGCCAATTCAACCGAAAAGGAGGAGACCTTTTATGCTTGCGATCTGCCTTGCCATGCTGGAGACCGAACAGGACCAGCGGCGGTTCACGCGGCTCTTTGAGGCTCACGAGAAAAAAATCTACGGGGTGGCCCTCCACATCCTGGGAAACCCCACTCAGGCGGAGGACGCCGCCCAGCAGACCTGGCTCAAGCTGGTGCAGAACTGGGAACGCATCTCCACCCTGCCCTGGAAGGAGACGGAGGGCTATGCGGTCACCGCCGCCAAGAACTGCGCCCTGGACATCCTCCGCTCGGAGCGGCGGACCGCCACCTTCCCGGAGGACTGGGACCCGCCCGCCCGGGAGGACGGGCAGGAGGAGTACCGCTACCTGATCTCCCTGATCCGCTCCCTGCCGGAACATTACCGCCGGGTCCTGGAGCTCAAGTGTGTGGAGGAGCAGACCAACCGGGAGATTGCCCGGCGGCTCCATATCGCCGAGTCCACAGTATCCATGCGGGTCCTGCGGGGCAGGGCCATGCTGAAAGAGCGCCTGGAAAAGGAGGGTTACACCTATGACGCAGTTTGATATTCTCCTGCGCCAGGGGCTGATGGACGCCAACCTGGAGCAATATGGGCGGGTCCTCCAAAGCGCGGATTCCTCAGAGCCAGACTTCTCACCCCGGTATCTCCGGGAGCGAATGCGCCTTCTGGCGGCCCCCCAGGATTGGGAGGAGCGGCGGACCCGGCCCGCGCCCCGCCGAAGGAGAATTCCCCGGGGCGTCGCCGTCGCCATCGCGGTTCTGCTTCTCATCACAGCGGCGGCAGCGGTCACCGTTTCCCTGTGGGTCTCCTACTTCGGCGGGCTGGACCAGCGACAGCAGGAAATCATCGGCGATATGGAGATCAGCGGCGAAAAGACAGAACAGCCGGGGCCGGAGAAAACAGCGGCGGAGAGCCTCCTCCCCCCGCCGGTGGAGCACGACGGCGTAACCATCACGCCTCTGCGCCTCCTGGGCGCGAAAAACAAGCTCTATCTGATTCTGGAGATCCATGCGCCGGAGGGGACGGTATTCTCCCCGGAGGATGACTACCAGCTTTTCGGCGGACTCTCTCTGCCCGCCGAGCGGCGGACCGAAATGGCCGGGGTTTCCGGCAGCTTCACGGTTCTGGAGGCCGGGACCAAAGAGCCCAACGTACTGGTGGGCGTAGCGGAAGAAAATGCGTCCTTTGATATCGGCGGCTGTCCCTACATCGTCCGGGCTCTTTATCGGTTTACGCCGGACGGAGAGAAGGAGACGGTATTCGGCGGCTGGGACCCGGAGACAGGACCCACGGACTCCTGGGAAATCCCCATCCCGGAGGACCTGAACGGGGACCGGGTGCTGGAACCTGACGTAGAGGGCCTGGCTATGACGGACGGTGGGAAAACCATGACGCTGCTGTCCATGAGCGTTTCACCCCTGGGTGTCTGGTGGAAGTACCGTCTGGACAGTGAGGACCCCTGGCCCCGTGTCCGGGTAGCCCTGCGGATGCGGGACGGCAGCGAGGTGGAAGCTGCCCCAGGACAGCTGACCATGGGCGACATGGGCACGGGCTGTACGGCCACGGTGGATTTCGCCAAACCCGTGGACCTGAGCCAGGCGGAGGCCGTGCTGTGGGGAGATGCGGAGATTCCCCTGGAACAGGGCCCGGAAAAATAATCTGAAAGTTTTTCAATATTTTGTGGTACTTTGCCCTCCCCCTCCGTTTACCTGATAGAACGGGGCGGGGAGGGCTTTCCTCTCCCGCCGGACAAGAAAGGAAGATCATCATGAAACCCGGCCAACGCCCGGAACCTCAACGCCTGCGTCATCGGCTCCTCCGGCTCCGGCAAGACCCGGTTCTGGCTCACGCCCCAGCTCCTCCAGGCCCATTCCTCCTATGTGGTGGTGGACCCCAAGGGCGGGGTGCTGTCCCAGGTGGGCTACTTCCTCCAGAGAAAAAAGGGCTATAAGATCAAGGTTAATTTCTTTGCGTCCCAGATGGAAAAATCCCATAGAATTATAGATACTGCGCA
>CAJUPS010000188.1 GCA_910588045.1 uncultured Oscillospiraceae bacterium
GGTTTTGATTATTCAAAGCCGCCGTTTTTATATCCACCGGCGGCACATAGGAGGATGCCGCCATGCGACTATGGAGAGATAGGCACTTGTCAAAAAAAGCCTGACCCCCGCAGCGGCGCACTCCACCCAAGATTGCGAAAATAGTCGTTCTCTGACGGCTCATAATGTCGTTCCCAACGCCCGAACAGTCTTGCACTGTCCGGGCGCTTTTCTATATCCAGGCCAGCGATACCGGCCCCGCTGCCGTTCCCCGCCCTCTCCGTTCAGACCCCAAAAATCTGAACGGAGGAAAGGACGATGGAAATTACCATCAAAATCAACGGACGGTTTGTGTCCGTTGAGGTTAGCGCCGAGGTTGCTGACTATCTGGAACAGGCCAGGCGGAACAATCGGAAACTCTACCGGGAGCGTCAGCGGTATTGGGACGGGCGAGAGTGTGACGAGTACATAATCAGCACCGAGGGCCGCTTGCCCTACTGCGCCACGCCGGAGGAATTGGTCTGCCAGCGGGAAACGATGGATGAAATTCTGGCGGTTCTGGCGCTCTGCACCGACACCCAGCAGGAGCGGTTCTTGCTCTATGCCCTGTACGATTTCAGCTATATGGAGATTGCCGAGATGTGCGGTTGTACCAAAGGTTCGGTACAGACTTCCATCAACGCTGTCAGAAAAACTTTTCAGAAATTCTGGAAATAGGCCCATACGAACGACCCCCTAAGTGGGCTATAAGGTGAGGGGCATTTGCTCCATCACCGGGAGGGACAAGCAGTTTCGGCTGTTTGTCCCTCCTGTCATTTAGGAGGCTATATGAAAATCATCAACCTGCGGCTCCATTACCCCCACTGTCAGCAGGACAAGCTGGTGGAGGTCAGCGAGGAAGTCTTTGACGTGCTGTGCCAGTCCGTCAGGGAAATGCGGAACTACGAACGCCGCAAGCGGTATCACCGGGCGTTCTACTCGCTGGACGCTTTCGACTGGACGGAGAACTATGCCCTGGAACACAGCCCGTCCCCAGAGCAGCTTGTCATGCTGGCGGAGGAACAGGCCGAGCGCGACCGGCTGGCCGCTGCCTTGCGGGAGGCCCTGACCTACGCCACCCCCACCCAGGCCCGCCGTGTCTGTGCCTACTATCTGGGCGGGCTGACCCAGCAGCAGATCGCAGACCGTGAGCGCGTCCACAACAGCAACGTGTGCCTCTCCATCCGCCGTGGCCTGTGCAATCTCCGCCGCTACTATGCAGACCACCCCCAAAGGAAGTGAGGGCGGCATGGCGATTGTCAATTTACGCAAGCACTATTACCCGCTCTACACCAAGGACACGTTCATTGAAGTGCCGGACGAGGTTGCCGCCGCTATGGAGGAATGTCGGCTCTATGAAAACCGGCAGGAGGGCAGGAAAAGTTATTATCATGTTTACTCTATGGATTGCAGCCCTGGCATTGAAAACCACGCCATGTTCCTGGTACAGTCCCCGGAAGATTTGATTATCCGGGAGATTGACGAGGCCGCTGAAGAACTGCTGCTGGAACGTTTGGCGGAGGCCATCTCCCAGTTGTCCCCCACCCAGGCGCGGCGGCTCCATGCCCGGTATGCCTTGAATAAAAAATTCCGGGAGATAGCGGCGGACGAGGGCATCAGTGGAAGTTGCGCCTGTGACAGTGTGACCGGCGCACTCAAGAAATTGCAGAAGATTTTTTCCAAAAATGGCTGGCTGGAAAAGGAGGATTGACAGCTATGGACAAGCCCCAGGAGGAACAGGAGGTCGAGAAGAAAATCGGCCAGTTGCAGAACCGTCAGAAGATTTTGCTGAACAAAAAGCGCAGCGAGGAACACCGGGCCAGGACGCACCGGCTGATTGGCCGAGGGGCCATTTTGGAGGCCGTTTTCCCCGCTGTCATGGAAATGGAGGGCGAGGAAGTCAAAGCGTTTCTGATTGCCCTTTCCCGTCTGCCGGGAGCGTCGGCGGCGCTGGACGAGGCCCAGAAAACCGAGGACGGGGGGAGTGCGTAAGTCCAAGTCCAGCTAAGAAAAGTCAAGCAGGAATACCAAAAATTATGTAAAAAGCGAGGTAGTAAAAAAGGGTATAAGAAAACGGAGGCTCCGCAGGGCCTCAAAAAAAGATGTGGCAGAAACTCAGGCAGCTTGAGAAACAGAGGAATATTTTTGGCAATGCTCCAGGGGAGAAATCAGGGCAAAAGGAGTATCGTCCCGCAGCACAGCAAAGACAATGTTGCAGAGTTTGTGGATGATAGCGCCCAAGGCGGTCATTTTTGCCTTGGTTTTACACTTCTCCAGATAGTAGGCGCGAAGGACAGGATTCTTCGGCTCGCCGTTTTTGCGTAGGCTCACAGACTGCAACGCCAGCATATAGAAGCAGCGGCGGGCGTAGGGAGAGCCGCGTTTGGACATACGCAGATCCGCAGAGGCGGAGTTCCCGGACTGTCTGACCACGGGGTCAAAACCAAAGTAGGAATAGAGTTTCTTCGGACAGCGGAAAGCGCTGAAATCGCCTATTTCGCAGATGATGGTAACGGCGGTCAGGAATCCGGCTCCAGGAATAGATTCCAGAAGCCTCGTTTGCCTTGTGAGCAGAGAATCAGGGCGCTCCAGAAGACTTTGCTTGACCTGCTTCAAGACGGCCGCGGTTCGCTCGTCCAGAGTACGGATCATCTCTACATAGTGACCGATCAGAAAAGTGATCCCATCGTTTCCGTGACCAAAGGCGAGCGCTTCCTGAGCGGCGGCCAGCAGATCATTCGCTTTCTTTTGCGCCATAGCCTCCCCTTTTCCCGCCGCTTTCTGAATTAGCTTGGTCAGTGCATCCGCGCCAGCAGCCAGGACAGCATCGGGGGAGGGATAATGAGCGAGTACCGCCAGCGATGCCTTTCCATTGACCTTGGAGAAGCGGGGCAAATATTGCGGAAATACCTGCCGCAGCTGATTCTTCAAGCGGCAAATGTACATAGAGGTTTCTTTTTTCATGGCGTGGTACTCCCGGAGAAGCGCTTTGACTGCGGCAATCTCGTCATCCGGGATGATGGAGGTCTTCAGACCGGGCCGCAGCCCGAGCAGCGCGATCCGCCGGGCATCCTGCTTGTCATTGTGGATATTGCGGATATTGATGTTCTGATTGGCGTGTGTCACGATGGGATTGAGAACATAAACCTCCCAGCCTGCATCCTTGAGCCGGTGATACAGCGGCAGGTGGTAGATACTGGTGGATTCCATATAGATTTTGACCGGCAGGCCATATGTCTGTTCCAGGGAGCGAATCCGCTCTACTGCTCCCTCCACGGACCGCGGACTGCTGTGCAGAATTTTATAGATTCGCCCGATGATCTCCTGGTTCGGCAGCGCCGCCGCCATCACGCTGAAGTCCGCGCCTATGTCGATTCCGATTGACAGATAAGGTCGTATCTTTTGTTCCATGATGTTCCTCCCCGAACAGGGTTCCCTTCTCCTTACAGCGCATTACAGCCTAGCTTCTGATACAGGGATGGCCAGCAGGCTCCCAACCAGCTGAATCATAGATTGCTGCTGAAGGATGGACTGACTGTTCAACAGATATACGGCAGATAAATTGTGCCGCTCCAATGGCGCACCCGTCCATGTTCCTGTTCTATGGCTTACTTTAATCCCATGGTCCACGATTGTCGATTGGAGTCTGCTGACCGGGCCGGCTTGCTTCGCTTCCGGCCCCTGTCCCTGAGTGTAATTATACTAAGGGCGCACTTATACACCGTCCCGGTGTCGTGCGCCCTGCCGGGGGCTGTTGCGTCCTTCGGACGCGATGGGGGTTGACACCCCCAAACCCCCGCACCCCCGCCAGAAAGTGACACCCGCTTCGCGTCTGTCACT
>CAJUPS010000189.1 GCA_910588045.1 uncultured Oscillospiraceae bacterium
GGGAGTGCTCCCGCAGGGCCTCGTGGAGCTCCTGGCGGTTGCCGCCCCGCTTCACGGACTCCATCATGATGTTCTCCGTCGCCATAAAGGGCAGCTTCTCCATCACGCGCCGCCGAATCACCCGGTCATAGACCACCAACCCCGCGGTGACGTTGATATAAATCTCCAGAATGGCGTCCACCGCGAGGAACGCCTCCGCCACGGCAATGCGCTTGTTGGCGCTGTCGTCCAGGGTCCGCTCGAACCACTGGGTGGCGGCGGTCATGGCGGGGTTCACCCCGTCCTGAATCACGTACCGGGCCAGGGCGCAGATGCGCTCAGAGCGCATGGGGTTGCGCTTGTAGGGCATGGCGGAGGACCCGATCTGGTTCTTCTCGAAGGGCTCCTCCATCTCCTCGAAGGACTGCAAGATCCGCAGGTCGTTGGCAAACTTGCAGGCGGACTGGCCCACGCCGGAGAGGGCGGCGAGGACGTAGGCGTCCGTCTTCCGGGAGTAGGTCTGGCCGGACACGGCCACGCACTTCTCAAAGCCTATCTGCCGTGCCACCAGCGTCTCCAGCTCCTTGACCTTCTCCTCGTCCCCCTCGAACAGCTCCATGAAGCTGGCCTGGGTGCCGGTCGTACCCTTGGCCCCCCGGAGGCGGAGCTGGTTCACCTGGAACTCCAGGTTCTCCATGTCCATCACCAGCTCGTTCATCCACAGCGTGGCCCGCTTGCCCACGGTGGTCAGCTGGGCGGGCTGGAGGTGGGTGTAGGCCAGACAGGGCAGGTCCTTATACTGCCGGGCAAAGGCCCCGAGATTCCGCAGCACCTGGGCGCACTTGCGCAGCACCAGGTTGGAGGCGTCCCGGAGGATCAGGATGTCGGTGTTGTCCCCCACATAGCATGAGGTGGCCCCCAGATGGATAATGGCCTCCGCGTCGGGGCACTGCCGGCCATAGGCGTAGACGTGGCTCATGACATCGTGGCGGACCAGCTTCTCCCGGGCCTCGGCCACGTCGTAGTTGATCTCCTCCGCGTGGGCCTCCAGCTGACGGATCTGCTCCTGGGAGACGTTCAGGCCCAATTGATGCTCGGCCTTCGCCAGGGCGATCCACAGCTTCCGCCACGTGCGGAATTTGTTGTTGTCGGAGAAGAGGTACTGCATCTCCTTACTGGCGTACCGGGTGGACAGAGGGGAGGTGTAGCCGTCGCGGTTTCGTTCCATGGCGTTTTTTCCTCCTCAGCAGTGCTTGTTATAGATGGTGGTATGGAGGCTTCCGCGCTCCATGTCGATATATTCCACAAACAGGGAGACCTTGTTGTCCCCGTTGAGGCTCTCCCACAGCGCCTTTGCCAGCGCGGAGGCATCGGGGGCGGCAACGCCCACCGGAATGGGCTCCCCGGCGAAAGACGGCAGGGGGTCTCCGTCGCCCTGATACGTGCTGATAAAGTGTCCGGTTCCCGCCGCAGGCGCGTCGTATTCATAGAAATACCGGCAGCAGCAGGACGGGTCGCCGTCCAGGCTCTTGAGGATGGACAGCGCGTACTTGCCCTCCGGCGTCACCACGCCGGAAATGCGGGGGGTCCAGTTGGGGCCGTCGGGCTCAAAGGTCCGGGTGTGAAGGCCGTGGCGGTAGCAGTGGCCCTGGGCCATGGCGTCCCGGATGGTGTCGGTCTGGTCGCCGTTGGTGACGATGGTCGTGCCGCCCTCCAGCCGCCGGACGGGGTGGTAGATGATAAGAGAGGGGTCCGTCATTTTGCTCTCGTCAAAGGCTCTCGTGCGGATCCCGTCCTCCGTCTCCTCGAAGACGCGGTTGCGGCTGTTCTCGCTGCGGCCCATGATGAAGTAGGCGATCACGGCAGATTTGTTGTCGGCGCTGCGGCCGAGCAGGATGCCGCGGCCGGGGTAACTGTTCCCGCGCAGCAGCGCACAGAGGTCTTGTTTCATAGCGTATTCTCCTTTTCCCGTACAATCTGAGCGGCGACCATTTCCGCCGCCTGGGGCAGCAGGACCCACTCGGCCTGCTCCATCACTCTCCGCTGCAACATCTCCGGCGTATCGCCGGGGAGCACGTCCACGGCCTTTTGCAGAATGATCTTCCCGCCGTCGGGAATTTCGTTGACATAGTGGACGGTAGCGCCGGTGACCTTTACGCCGTAATCCAGCGCCGCCTGATGGACCCGCAGTCCATAGAAGCCCTTCCCGCAGAAGGAGGGAATCAGGGCGGGATGGATGTTGATGATGGGCCCCGGAAAGCTCCGGACAAACCCGCCGGAGAGAATCCCCAGGAAGCCCGCCAGGACGACCATATCAATCCTATGCGCTTCCAGAGCGGACAAGACCTTTCCCTCAAAGTCCGGTCCTCTCCGTGGGATGACCTGGCAGGGGATCCCGGCGCTCTCTGCCCGGCCAATCGCCCCGACCCCGGCCTTATCGGCAATGACCAGGGACAGGCCGCCGCTTTTCAGCCCGCCCCGGGCCTGGCAGTCGATGAGGGCCTGCAAATTGGTTCCCCCGCCGGAGACCAGCACGGCAATCCGGGCAGTCAGCATAGGACCACCTTCTCCTCACCGGCGGCGATCTCCCCCATGAGATAGGCGTCCTCCCCGTTCTCCCGGAGAACGGCCAGGGCCCTGTCCGCCTGCTCCTTGGGGACCACGACGCTCATCCCCACGCCCATGTTGAAGGTGTTGAACATGTCCCGCTGGGGAATGTCGCCGCTTTTGGCGATGAAGTCAAAGATGGCGGGGATGCGCAGCGAGGTCTTCTCAATCCTCGCACCAAGCCCGTCAGGGATGGAGCGGGGGATGTTCTCATAGAAGCCCCCGCCGGTGATATGGGAGACCCCGTGGACCTCCGTCTGCTCCAGCAGGGCCAGCAAGGCTTTCACATAGATTCGGGTGGGGGTCAGCAGGACCTCGCCCAATCCCCTGCCGCCCAGGGCGTCAATGGGGGTGTGGAGATTGGCCCGCTCCACGTTGAACACCCGGCGGATCAGAGAGAATCCGTTGGAGTGGACGCCTGTGGAGGGCAGGGCGATAACCACGTCGCCCACCGCCATTTTGTTCTTGTCGATGACCTTCTCCCGGTCCACCACGCCCACAGTGAACCCGGCCAGGTCGTAGTCCTCGGCGGACATGATGCCGGGGTGCTCGGCGGTCTCTCCGCCCACGAGGGCGCATCCGGCCTGGACGCAGCCCTCGGCTACACCCGCCACAATGGAGGCGATTTTTTCCGGTATGTTTTTTCCGCAGGCGATGTAATCCAAGAAGAAGAGGGGCTTTGCCCCGCAGCAGATGACATCGTTGACGCACATGGCTACGCAGTCGATGCCGATGGTGTCGTGCTTGTCCAGCAGCTGGGCAATTCTTATTTTTGTACCGACGCCGTCCGTACCGGAGACCAGGCAGGGGGCTTTCATTCCAGCTGTGTCCAGCTGGAATAATCCCCCGAAGCCGCCGATGTTCTCCGCCATCCCGGCGGTCATGGTTCTTGCCACGTGCTGCTTCATTAGTTCTACCGCCTTGTAGCCAGCGGTGATGTCTACGCCAGCCGCGGCGTAGGAGGCGGAATGGCTCTCGTTCATCGTTTCCTCTCTTCTGCGGCCCTGCGGGCCGCGTCCACTTTTTTCTTTTCGATGGCCCGGGGGCTAGGCGCTCGGCCACCGGCCGAGTGCCGGGACGGTCGTTTAGACGCCGGAGGCGGCTAAATGACGTCCCCGCGTGCAGTTCGTTTAGCTCCTTCTTCGTCGATGGCCCGGGACCTACGCGGCCCCGGACTCCGCGGGTACTTTTTGTGTGAACAAAAA
>CAJUPS010000190.1 GCA_910588045.1 uncultured Oscillospiraceae bacterium
CAAGCTGCGCTCTACCCGCCGCGAGCTGACGATCTGCCGAAAAATTACGGAGGATATTCCGAAAATCAGGGATCGGGAGCAGCTCATGCGGCAGGAGGAACGGAGCAGCCATAAGGCCGTCCGGGATCGAACGGACGAGCAAGTAAGAAAGGAGAAGAAAGGCAAATGGATGTAAGTGCTGAAGCTGCCGACGTTGTAGTACGGGAGAGCTTACAGGCGACCGAGGCGGCGGCGAAGCTGACCCTGGAGGGCGTGAAGAATGTCGCCGCCCTGCTGCTGGCGATTGCCAAGCAGGACATGAAGGTGGTGGGCCAGACCACGGCCAAGCGGCTGGCCCGCGACCCCGCCCCCGCCGTGGTCATCCCCATCAAGGCCGAGGACAAGGCCAAATTCCAGAAGCTGGCCAAGGAGTTTGGCGTCCTCTACTTTTTCGCGCAGAAAAAGGGGAACGACAACGGGATGCTCAATGTCGTTTCCAATGAGAACTACGCCGCCCTGCTCAACGCCATCATGCAGCAGTTGGGCTACCCCATTCCCCAAAAGGAACAGGAGGAGGACACGCAAAAAAAAGCGAAGTCCCGCGCTCCACAAAAGAAATCCTCGCCAGAGCGCGGGAGTGGCTTGAAACCGTCTCAGACGACTGCGGCGGCTGTTGAACCGGACTCCCCCACCAAGAAGAAGCTGGATCAGTTACAGCGGCTGGCGGCACAGTCCCGCCCTGGGCCGGAGAAATCGAACAGAAAGGTAAGGTAACTATATGGCAAGTTTGAGTGAAATCCTCAACAGTAAGGCTGAAATGAAGCAGCAGCGCACCGAGAGCCGCAGGGCCGAGCGTGAGCAGTTGTCCCAAATGCGGGACGGGGCGCTGATGGCCATCACGACTAACCCCGACCTCTACGCCCGTTTCCTCGTTTTGCAGGCGGACAATATCGGCCTGAGTACCGGGAATATCGCCCTGTCCCTATCTCAGATGATAGACCCCACCAAGATCGGCACCACCGATTTTTGGCACAAACAGGGCCGGTATGTGATGGACGAGGAAATGAACAAGGGGGCGGCGGTGTTTGTCCCGCCCCGCAATCAGAACTTCCGGGGCTATCTCATGGGCAGCTACTACGATGTAAGCCAGACCACCGGCAGGCCCATGAAAGAGCCTGAGCCGCTGGCCGAGGGCAGCGAGAGACTGAACGCGGCGTTTGCCGCCCTGTTGGACACCGCCCCCGTGGGCTTCATTGAGAACACGGGGCTGGACGTGCCTGTGCGCTACAATGAGCGTGAATGTATTCTGGAAATCAACACGGAGTACAGCACCGGGCAGGTGTTCGCCGCCCTCGCCACCGAGATCAGCTTTGCCCGCCTCCATGACCGGGGCATGAACCGGGACTATGACCGGGGCGCGTTCCAGTTGAACGCCGAGAGCGTCGGCTTCATGGTGTGCCGCCGTTTCGGGGTGGACTGCCCCCTGCCGGACGCGGCGGGTGTTCAGCAGTTTTACAACTACTACGCGCCCGACGAGCGCGGCAAGTCCCTGGACTTCATGCGGCAGACCGCCCGAAACATGGGCGACACCGTGGAGCGTGGCATCCAGCCCCGCCAGCAGGAGCATACCGCCAGCCGGGGCAGCAATAACCGGCAATACGGCAGGCGGTAATCAGGCGGCACGATCCGGGGTATGCCCCCAGCCCCGCGGATTTTACACCACCGGCCTTTGTCCGTCAAGGCCAAGGCAAGCCGCGCCGCCCGCTGGGGCGGTCGGCGCGGGCCTTGACTGCCAAAGTCCGCCGGTGCTTTTAGTAATCAAGGGGGGGCATACCCCAAAAACCGGCTTGCGCCGGTTTTTGCTACTATGGGGAGACGGGTGCGTTTCCCGGAAAGTCCGGCGGTTATCGCTGGCGGGGGCGGCGGGCGCGTCCGCGCCCCGGAACCGGCAAAAATGCGTTTCACGGTGAGACGCATTTTTTATTTCACCGAGAAAGGAGGGGACCAGCCGCATTAACATAGCGTATCACATGGACTGTACAGATATTTTGTGGGAGCTGCCGGAAAACGCCTTTGACCTCGCTGTTGTTGATCCCCCATACGGCCTCAACATCCGGGGCGATATGGGGCGGCGCAAGGGCAAGCCCCGCAAATACAAACCCGTATTCTGGGACGCCAAGCCGCCTCCCCCGGAGTATTTCCGGGAGCTGCGGCGCGTGTCCAGGCACCAAATCATATGGGGGGCCAACCACTTCATCAGTATGCTCCCCGCCGCCGACAGCCACTGCTGGCTGTGCTGGGACAAGAAGTATTCCCCGGAAGTCTCCTTTGCGTCCTTTGAATTGGCCTGGACAAATTTTGACCTGACCTGCAAGCGGATCGCCCTGTCCCCGGTACAGCCGGGCCGCATCCACCCCACGCAGAAGCCCATCGCCCTCTATGCCTGGATATACGCCCTGTTCGCCAAACCGGGCGACAAAATCCTGGACACCCATTTAGGCAGCGGGAGCAGCCGGATCGCCGCCTATGACGCTGGGCTGGACTTCACCGGCTATGAGATCGACGGCGACTATTTTGAAGCGCAGGAACGGCGCTTTGCCGCCTATGTACGAGAACACCCACATTAAGAAACAGGAGGTTTTTCCATGAAGAAACACCACAGGCTGGTTTCTCTGGCCTCCGCGCTCCTGCTGGCCCTCGCCGCCCTGCCCTGCACGGCGATGGCGGCAGAGGCCGGGGACACGGAACCGGCCCAGGGAGCGCCGCCCCCTGCGGCCCTTTACCCCGCAGAGGTACGGACGAGCGAGGAAAACGGCATGATCCGGCTGGAAAAGGTTTACTACCTCTCCACCCGCGACGACCCCGCCGCCATCCCCACCGGGGACTTTGACCGGGAGGGCCGTCACTACACGCTGCTGGACGTGCTGAAGAACGATCTGAGCGAGACGGATAGCAAGGACTACATCGAGGTTGTCACCCTGGACAGCAGCACCAAGGATATGGCCGAGATTATCAAGACGCTGGAGCCGGAGCGCGAGATCGCCACCGAGGACGGCTACACCGGCATTTTGAAGCCCGACTACACCAAGATCACCGTGGAGGCCGCTGGCTATAAGAATAACAGCTGGACAGTATCGGCAACCCGCACTTACCCCAACCTGTCCGACGCCGACGCCTCCCTCATCCCCAAGACCATCACGGACAGCGGACGGACGCTGACACTGGCGGGCGTAGACTGGCAGGAGGCGGGGGAGTTTTACAACGCCATCGCCTCTTATACCGGCACCGCCAGCGGGCGCAGCGTCACCGGGTACACCGTCTCCGTGGAGTACAGCGGCGAAGTCACCAAGACCAGCCGGGACACGGTGATTTATACCGCCGTGTTTTCTGCGGAAAATGCGTCTCACGGTGAGACGCATTTAGACCCAGAACCCACCGCCACCCCGGAGGGCGGCGAACCCCAGCAGACCCAGCCCCCGGAACCGGCCCAGGACAGCGGCGGGAGCGTTGCCGGGAAAATCGTGGTCACAGCCCTGGCCGGGATCGCCGCCCTCGCCATCATCGGCTACGGCGGCTGGCGGGGCTACAAATTTATCCGAGATAAGAAACGGGGGTATGTCTAAATGAAAAAGTATCTTTCCACCCTGCTGGCCGTCTGCCTTGTGCTGACGGCGCTTTCCATGCCCGCCTCCGCATTGGAGTACACCTTTGACAGCCCGCCCACCGGGGATTTTGGTACGCCCACCAGCGCGGAGGACATCATCCAGACCGGGGCCGAACCCGCCAACAAGGACAGGA
>CAJUPS010000191.1 GCA_910588045.1 uncultured Oscillospiraceae bacterium
GCCCCGGCTCCGGGCGGCGGGCCCCCCGCCGTCCTGCGCCGGGGGCCTTGCGCGCCTCCCGGGTGCCTGCCCCGCCTGCGGGCCCCTGCCGGGTGCTTCTCCGGTCGGGGCTCCCGGCCCGCTCGCCGTCCCTCCGGCGCCCTCGCGGGTCCGCGCCGCATTCGCGGTGCTCCCCGCGGCGCCTCCGGGCCGGCGGCGGGCCGGGGCCCCTCGACGGTGCGGCCCTACGGTGCCGCCTGCTGACAGTGCCGCTAAAATTCGACACGCGGCCCTTGACAAGGCCCGGGATTCTCGCTATACTTGATATGCATACAGTCCCCGCGATGCAAGTAGCACGCACGGCCACCAGTGTTCCAGCACTGGTGGTCTTTTCGCATCACAAGGAGGACGCTTCCCTTTCTCAGAATCGCGTGCTACAAGTAAAATTATACCAAGCAGGGTCCAGGATGTCAAATCCTGGGCCCTGCTTTTCTTCGCCGCGCTGACCGCCGCTCCCGTGCCGCCAATTTCCGCTGGAGCAGCTGATCCGCCATCGCATAGATCATCGTCACGCTTGGCGAATCATGGTTAAGAGCGCGCTGCACACGCTCTATATCGCCATACTTCGCCATCAAATCCACGGCATACACCTTCCTCGCGGAGTGGGTGCCCACGTTCTGAGGCATTCTAAAGGCCCTAGAAGCCCGCTTAAGGTCCGCCCATACTGCTTGCCGTGTTTTGTGCTTGAGGGGGCTTAAACGGCCAGGAAAGGCCCACACAGGCCCCGCTTGCGCCTTGATAGCCGCCAACAGGGGCGCAGGAAGTCCATACCGTCTCCGTTTTCCCGTCTTCTGCTCTGTATACCAGCCGGACGGCTTCAAATCTGAGGTCTTGAGCGCCAGCACGTCAGAAATCCGCATCCCGGTATGTAAAATCACCCGAACAATCAGCCGATTTTGCATCGTAAGTGCCGCCAAGACGTGCCCAACCTCCTGCTCCAGAAGGTATTCCGTCGTCATACCATCACCCCCTACATATAGGAAAAATCACCCCTTCAATTGACATCAGCGTACATCTTGTGGTCTAGGGCGCGCCTTTTGCCGCGCGCTTGACAGTCCCCAAATTGTAAAATGGCCCTGAATCGTCCAAAATGTGCGCGGCTGATAGTCTGGGCCGGGGGCCCAGGTGGCCAAAGCGGCTAGTACTGGTGTCCAGCCCTGGTGGCCGCCGGACACTGACACCCTGGAGAACTTCCGGCCCTGGTGTAACGGCTCCGGACGCCGAGCCCGGCGTCCGGCGGTGGCCACGCCTACGGCGTAAAGGCCTTTGGTGCCCAGGACAGGCCCAGGATAAATCTAATATTAAAATATTATTTCAATATTGACTTTATCCAGGAAGTATGATACAATAGAGACAAGAAAGGAGGTGGGCTAAATGGCCAAAAGAGGGAGGCCCGCAATGAGCCCAGACAAAAAGAAGCTAACCGCATCATACTCGATCACCGCAGAGCAAAAATACCTCTGCGAATGGACTGCCGCAAAACTTGGGATCAGTGCATCCACACTGATCGGGAACATAATCGAGAAAGAAGCAAAACGCATAGCAAAAGCGCAGAATGTCAAGCTACCAGAAATAGACCTGGACTAAACAACACCCCTCGTGCCGATCGGCGCGAGGGAACCAAAGGAGATCAAGTCATGAGTAAAGACATCAGCGCCGAAAACAACCTCCGCCGCCTCCTCGGGGCGCTGCGCATCACCAGAGATGACCTAACAGCTGATCAGTTCCGTTGCATGGAGTGGCTATCAGAATCCGGCTGGAGGACCATCGACAATCTCGAAGAAATATTCCTTATAGCCATAAACCGAAGATAAAAACAAGTCCCCTCGCGCCGATCGGCGCGAGGGGACTGATCTTATTCCAGCTGAAGCCCGGGATCTTCCTCGACCTTCGGCACCCAGGGGAACCTTGCAGGGACCTGCTCCAGATAGCTAAAGCTGGAAATCCAACAAGGGATACTCCCTTGGCCGGAAGTCGTACCCCTCCCGCCCATACTGACCCCGCAGGGCATTGGACACCGCCTGGGCCTCGATCAGCGACGGGAAATCCCTGGGATGCCTATCATCAACCTTCAGCATCCCCATGAATCGGGCGCGGGCCGCATCCCGATGATCAACCCCCGAAGAATCCGGCTCTACGCTCTTCCAAACTTCGACCAGATACATGAGACTTTGCCTCCTCCACGATATATCCCCACGTCCGCCGGACCGGAATCTGATTGAGGAAGTTGAGCACCCGGACAGCTTCGTTATAATCCTGGAACACTGCAATCTGCCCGTCACCGTCCCGCAGGTAATCACACCGGCCACCGAAAAAACGCCGCTCCAGGTCCGTGGGATTGAATTTGATAACGTACCTCATCGGGAAGACCTCCCAAGAGCCGCTTGGACCTCATACCGAAGACCCAAATGTCCATGCCGGGCATTGTACTCCGCACAAACAGCCTCAGCCGCCTTACAGGACCCATACTCCTGCAAATGGTCCCCATCAGACTGCCGGAGTTCTCCCAGCAGCACCCAGGGGCGGGCCGGATCATCCACATGTCTGTAGACCCAAACGTGGTACATGTTACCACCTCCTGTCTACAGCGTATAACACATTTCAGTATATGTCAAGCATTTTCGATTATTTCAGTCAACGTGGAACGCCAGCAGCCGTGATCCAAACAACGATCATCTCGACTTCGGAGAGAGACCGGCTGAGGTCAATCGCATGTGCCGATCCGCCGAAAGCATCCTGCAAATCCTCCATGTTGGAATTAAAAAACTCCACATCAGGCCGACCCAAAGCACCGCCCGAGTAATACCAGCGACCGCCGACCTTGCAGGGAAGATAGTCTGGAGACTCTCCCAGACACTTCGATATGTACTTGCACACGTAATTGACCGCCGCCTCATAGCACCCTTCCAGTTGCAGGGCCGTCGTGAAACCATACGGCCACCCAGGCAGATTGTAGACCTTCCGGCCACCAGCGCGAAGCCACGCCCGTTCCTGTTCATCAGAGCGTGGACGCCTGGGCCTGTCCTCTCCCCGGGGAATAATCGTCCCACTGTCCACGACCTCCAGCCCCTCCGTCAGCATCCCATGGAAGTGGATAGCCCCGTCCTGGTGGAGCTCCGGGACCATCACATAGGCGATACCCCGCCGCTGGACCTGGTGAGAAAGCCACCGATTCAGCTTATTTGTAATCACCTTGATGTCGTACCGGTCTATTTTCTCCTGGTCAAGGGTGAAGGTGCAGAAGTATTTCATGTCAGTGCTCAGGCAGTAGTCCCGGACCTTCACCCGCGCCCGCCGCATGGACCGTTGCAGGCTTTCCCAGGACATCGCCCGGTCCCGCACGTCCCGCCGCGCCGCCTGCGCTTCCGTCCACCAGGCAGGGTCCACATCCCACCACGGCGCGTCAGCTTCCCAGTCCTCCGGAAGGTCCGGCCCCTCCAGGACCTTCCCCTCCCGCGCCTGTCGAATCTCCCAGAGGATACGCCGCTCTTCTCGCTCCCTCGCCTCCAGCTTCTCGCGGGGGGTCCTTTGGTTTAACGAATAGACTAAATTGGATTCCCACCCGGGCTCCCGAAAGACCCTTTTTGTTGCACAAAGTATCTGTTTCGACCCGTCACGATAGGTTTTCACCATCGTATTGTACATGATATTTTCGGAGGTTGACGCTAAGTTATCGGTAGTCATGTGGCGTAATAACGTCCCTATATCAAGTATAAA
>CAJUPS010000192.1 GCA_910588045.1 uncultured Oscillospiraceae bacterium
TCTGAACGTGCGCCGCAGGGTTCCGCTTCAAGTCTGTGAGCGGGCGTGAGCAAGTTTCATTATCCCCCATGCTGTCATCGCGTCCCGGCCTGCCATAGCCGGTTGAAAGAGTGCGTAGATCGCTCGGCCAGCTTGTTTGTTCACCTCCCGAAGCCGGTGTCCTGGCGGCGCATCTTTTACCGCTGTTCACATGGGTTTTGTGCCTGCAATACCGTGTATTCAGTTTTGAAGGTTCGTGAAGGTGATATTGGGGAAACGCACCTTTCACCTATCACAAAAAAGAGGGGTGTTTGTTACCTATTTTCGCCCCCTTCCGGGAAAAAATTTGAAATATTTTTTAGAGCGGCGGAGATGGACCGGGACGCGCTGGCTTTCGAGATGCCCTCTGCCCTGGCAATAGCGGTCACGTTCATTTTCCGGGCGTGGAACATCCAAAGACGGCGGTACTGCGTTTCGGTCAGGCAGGCCTTGATCTGCTCCATCAGAACGGCAGTCCTCTGGGCCTGCTCCGCGCTGGCCTCGGCAGCATCCAGCGCGGCGAGGATGCCTGCCTCGATGGAGGGAACGGCCCCCAGCTTGTCCACACGGGGGTCCAGCGGGATGCCGTTGTCATAGAAGTCGCGTCCGTCCTTTTCGGTGTCATAGTAGTCACCGTCAGACCAGACTTTCCAGCGGAGAAATTCTTCCTCGCTGGCAAAGTCCGCACGGGTCAGCCGGATATGTACGCCGGTGACGCTCCTGCATACGATAGCGTCTCGATCAAACTTGTTCAAAGCAAAGTCGCTTTTTGTATCAAACATGATAGCTCCTCCTGATAATTTCAATGGTTGCGGCGAGGGTCGGACCATTGAAATCCGGGCGGAGCGCGGGCGGCATACCCTATTCCGACTGATAGGAAAAATTTTCTTCTTTCTTTTCCAAAATCAGCCAAGGAAAGAGATTTTCCGCAAAAAGCACTATCTTTTTTCGACAGGCTTCTACAAAGTTCCCTATAATTTGATAGGGGATTTTGTAGAAGCCTGTCGAGTGAAAAAAGGGGCGCGAACAACAGTAAAGTTGTCCGCGCTTTTTGAAAAATATAGGGCGGAGGGGGGCGTTCCCCTTGCCATTTAACGGTTTTTATTCGCACAATCAGCCTCTTTTATAGCGGCTTCTCCTGTTAAAAAGTATAAAAAAAGAAAAGGCAGCAAGGGATTTTCTTCTCCCTTGCCGCCTTTTGCAGCTTGATACACTGGATTCAAACAGTAGAAAAATGTGTTGATACTATAAAATTTTTCCAGAATTATCGCTTTACACTCCAGCTATTGACATGATTGTTTAATGCAGAGCGTCAGCATAAAAGGATTTCCGCTATTCAGCTTCTAAAAGAGGGGGGCGGGAACAAGCCCCGCCCCTCTTGTGTGGGATGATGTAATCTGCAAATTTCCGCCGGATTAACCCAGCAACTGGAGCACGCCCTGGGGCAGCTGATTGGCCTGGGCCAGCATGGCCTGGGCGGACTGCACCAGAATGTTGTTCTTGACGTAGCTCATCATTTCTTCGGCCACATCAGTGTCGCGGATGGAGGATTCAGCATCCTGGATGTTCTCAGCCATCACGGACAGGTTGTTGGCGGTGTGCTCCAGGCGGTTCTGGATCGCGCCCAATCCGCCGCGGACATCGGAAACGTAGTTGATGGCGTTCTTGACCACATCAATAGCGGCGGCGGCTCCCTCCTGGGTGCTGATGTCCAGGTCAGCGATGCCCAGAGCGGTGGTGTGCATATCATTGATGGAGACCTTCAGCTGGTTGTATTCATCGCTGGTGTCGCCGAGCTGGAGCTTCAGACCGCCCTTGCCGTCGTAGAAGCTGACGTTCAGCTTGGGGATGGAGCCCTCCGCCTCGTTGGCGGTGATGGTCACAGTGCCATCGTCTCCCACCTCAACGGTAGCGCCCTTGGCCACGTTGGCGAAAGCTTCGCCCATGGCCTTGGCATCAATCTTGTTAAAGTCGGAGACCTCAATGGCGGTGCGGCCGCTGGAAGCCTTTTCGCCCTTCTTGACAAACTCATAGGTGTTGGAGTTGGTCCCATCGCTGATGGTCATATAGGAACCGGCCTGGACCATGCTGGGGTCGAACTTGAAGGACACGGTGGGGACCTCGTCGCCGTAGGGGGTGGTGATCTCCATGGCCTTCACATCGGAGCCCTTCGCGTGGGTGGTGATCTTCACGGTAGCGCCGTCCGCCGTGGCCGTGTACTCCTTCGCGTCGGCATCTGCCGGGTCGTTGGCGGAGGGAGCGTTCTCGTTGATCTTCTGAGCGAAGGCGCTGGCAATAGCGTTGGGGTCGCTCAGGTCGCCCACCACCACTGCCTCGTTGCTGCGGTTGGTCACGTCCCGGGCGTCGGCCACCAGCTCGTAGGTCTTGCCGCCCACGGTGATGGCGGTGCCGTAGCCCACGTCCTTATCAAAGGTGAAGGAGGACTCGGCGGCGCTGGGATCGGTGCCCTTGGTGATTTCGGTCTTGACATCGGCGGGATCAGACGCGCTGAAGCTCACGTTGGAGATACCGCCGCCAATACCGGCCTGGACCGGACCGGCCTTTGCGGAAGTGAAGGTAATGCCGGTGGCGGCGGGCGTGCCGATGGTGATCTCCTTACTGGTGCCGAAGATTTCGCCGGCATCGACCTGCTTACCATCGTTCAGAGTGACCTTGGTAGCGCCGTCGCCGGTCTTTTCCAGCTGGGTCTTCATGTTGGTCAGGGTAGCGGCATAGGTATTCCCAATGGCAAAGTCCGTACCGGCAGTCAACTTGATGTTGAAGTTGCGGCCATCGGACAGGGAGCCGGTCAGCTCGATCACGTCGCCTGCGCTGAAATTGGTGCCGTCATCCGTGCGGGTAACCTCGTACTTGGAGGCAACGTTCGCCGTACCAGCCTGACCGGCAGTTGCGGCGTTGACGGTCTTATCACGGCTGGAATCCTCGGCGTTGCTGCGCGCAACACTGGCAATGTCAAACTGGCCGTCCAGCTTAGCGGCTACATAGACGCTGCCCTGCTCAGTGGACGTACCGTCGGCGAGCTTCATATTTGCCCTGATATCAAAGAGGTCGCCCACCTTGAAGCGGCTCTCGTCTGCAACGGTGCCGTCCTTGTTCTCAAACTTGGCTTCCTTCAGGGCGTTGACGATATTGGTGGTGGTGTCCGCAGGGCTGCCCCCGATCATGTCCTTCGTGACATTCACCTTGGCCACCAGATTGGCATTGCCCTGCGCATCCTTGAAGGTGAAGGTGAGCACGTCGCCGTCCTTGACATCCAGGCTTGCGGCAGTGCCGTCAAACAGCTGGGTAAAGCCGCCCTTTTCCATCTTTTTGGCGGCGGCGTTTGCAGTACCCAACGTATAATCGCCGGTGCCGAAGGTCACTCCCTTGTCGTTGACCTTGACGCTCTTGACGGCGGCCTCGGAAGCACCCTCGGCCTTGGCGGTCAGGGTCACCTTGGAGCCATTCACCTTCACATCGAACTTCTGGGAGATATTTGCGTCCTTGCTCAGGAGATCCTGAATGCTGGCAGCCTGCTCCTCTGCGGTAGCCCCGGTGATGTCGGTGCCATAGGTCAGGGTCTTGGTGCCGCTGGTCCCGAGGGAGGTGTCTGTGAACTCGATGGCCAGCGTATCGCCGGTGCCGAACAGGCTGGACACGTCGATGGTGGCCTCGCCCTTGGTGCCG
>CAJUPS010000193.1 GCA_910588045.1 uncultured Oscillospiraceae bacterium
ACCTGGCGGACAAGTACCTGATGACCGCCATGATCCTGGCCGACGGCACCATCGGGCAGATGATGGAGCCCATCACCTTCGAGGACGTGGAGGTGGAGACCTACGACAAGCCCTGGGCCCTGACGGGGACCAGGATGCAGAGGAAGCACAATATCGTCAACTCGCTCTACCTCAAGCCCGACGAGCTGGAGCGCAAGAACTTTGAGCGCTACGAGCGCTACAGGACCGTGGAGGAGAACGAGGTCTCGTACGAGGAGTACATGATGGAGGACGCGGAGGTCTGCGTGGTGGCCTTCGGCATCGCCTCCCGGGTCGCCAAGAACGCCGTGGTGAGCGCCCGGAAGGAGGGCGTCAGGGTGGGACTGATTCGGCCCATCACCCTCTGGCCCTTCCCCTCCAAGGTCCTGCGCCAGGCGGCGGAGCGGGTGAAGAGCTTCGTGTGCGTGGAGCTGAACATGGGCCAGATGATCGAGGACGTGCGCCTGGCCATCGAGTGCACCCGGCCCGTGAGCCTGTGCAACCGTACCGGCGGCATGATCCCCAGCCCGGACCAGGTGCTGGCATCTATCCGCGAAGCGCAGAAAGGAGGGAACTGATATGGCAATCGTATTTCAGAAGCCCCACGCCCTGACGGACGCGGTGCTCCACTACTGCCCCGGGTGCCCCCACGGCATCATTCATAGACTGGTGGCCGAGGCCATCGACAATCTGGGCATCGAGGGCGAGGCCATCGGCGTGGCCCCGGTGGGCTGCGCGGTGATGGCGTATGACTACTTCGCCTGCGACATGATCGAGGCCGCCCACGGGCGGGCCCCCGCTACGGCCACGGGCATCAAGCGGTGCAGACCGGACAACATCGTCTTTACCTACCAGGGGGACGGCGATCTGGCCTCCATCGGCATGGCGGAGACGGTCCACGCCGCGGCGCGGAACGAGAATATTACGGTTATTTTCGTCAACAACGCCATTTACGGCATGACCGGCGGGCAGATGGCCCCCACCTCCCTGCCGGGACAGGTGACCCAGACCTCCCCCTATGGGCGGGACGTGAACCACTGCGGCTGGCCCATCCGGGTGTGTGAGCTGCTGGCGACGCTGGAGGGCCCGGAGTATGTGGCCCGGGTGGCGGTGAACAACGTCAAGAACGTGAAGGCCGCCGGAAAGGCCATCCAGAAGGCGTTCCAGAACCAGATCGACAAGAAGGGATTCTCCCTCATTGAGGTCGTCTCCGCCTGTCCCACCAACTGGGGCATGACGCCTCAGAAGGCCCTGGAGTGGGTGGAGAGCGATATGATCCCCTACTATCCCCTGGGGGTCTACAAGGACAGGAGCGCGGCAAAGGAGGGTGAGGCGAAATGAAGACGACCCAGATTCTGATCGCCGGATTCGGCGGGCAGGGCATCTTGTTTGCCGGGAAGTTCCTGGCCTACAAGGGCCTGCTGGAGGATTTGCAGGTATCCTGGCTGCCCTCCTACGGCCCCGAGATGCGGGGCGGCACCGCCAACTGCAACGTGATTTTGTCCGACGATCCGGTGGGTTCGCCGATCATTACGGACCCGGACGTGCTGATTGTGATGAATCTGCCCTCCTTGCAGAAGTACGTGGACACCGTGGTCCCCGGCGGGCAGATCTATGTGGATTCCACCTTGATCTCCGAGAAAGTGGAGCGCACGGACGTGGCGGTCTACTACATCCCCGCAACGCAGATGGCCAACGACGCGGGCGTGCCCACGCTGGCAAACATGGTCATGATGGGGCATGTGCTGAAGAACAACCCCGAGCTGACCTTCGACGGCACCGAGGCCACCGTCGCCAAGCTGGTGCCTCCCACGAAAGCCCAGCTGGTAGAGCTGAACATGAAGGCGCTCCAGGCCGGAAGGGACTACCCATGATCCGCCACGGCTTCGACGGCGGCGAGGAGCTGCTGAGGCCCGCCCACCTTGCCCAACCGGTGGAGGGGTTCCCCAAAACCGTGCTGGTGACCTTCCAATGGAAGGTGGTGGAGGCGCTGAAAAGGAGGTTTCCGGTGGAGACCGTCAGTACGGTAAACGCCTGTGTGGAAGTACCCATTTACCGTTTTTCCTACGAGGGACAGACCCTTGGGCTATACCTCACCACCATTGGCGGTCCCGCCACGGTGGGGATTTTGGAAGAGATATGGGTCAAGGGAGCGGAAAAGGTCCTGTTCTTCGGGACCTGCGGCGGACTGGACGCGGACCTGCCCACCGGGCATATGGTGATCCCTACCGCCGCCTACCGGGACGAGGGGACCAGTTTCCACTACTTGCCGCCCTCCGACTATGTAGACATCCCCACAGCGGACCGTCTCGCGGAGATTTTTGACGAGCTGGCTATACCGTATGTCAAGAGCAAAACCTGGACCACCGACGCCATCTACCGGGAGACCCCCGGGAAGGCGGCGGAACGCCGGGCGGATGGCTGCGGGGCGGTGGAGATGGAGTGTGCCTCCGTCATGGCCGCAGCGCAGTTCCGGGGGAAAGAGGTCTACCAGTTCTTGTATACCGCCGACAGCCTGGCGGGAAGCGAATGGGAGCGCGGGCTTTTGGGGCATCACGCGCAGTCCGATTATGAGCGGTATCTGTCCATCGCTCTGGAGACGGCCATCCGGCTGTAAGGAGGAAACCTATGAAAATTTCCTGTATTCAGATGGATATGCGGCTGGGGGATGTGGCGTACAACTTTGCCCACGCGGAAGACCTGGTCCGCACCGCCGTGGAGAAGGAGCGCCCGGACGTGGTGGTCCTGCCGGAGACCTGGAACACCGGGTTCTTCCCGAAGGAATTGGCCCTCTGCGCCGACCGGGACGGGGAGCGGGTGCAGGCCGTGTTCTCCGCCCTGGCCCGGGAGCTGAACGTCAATATCGTCTGCGGCAGCGTGGCGAACAAGAGGGTGGAAGGGTTCTTCAATACCGCTTACGTGTTCGACCGGGCCGGTGAGGTGGTAGCCGAATATGACAAGACCCACCTCTTTACCCCCTCCGGGGAGCACGAGGCGTTCCAATGTGGCTGGCATACCTGCCGGTTTGAGCTGGACGGCAAGTCCTGCGGACTTATCATCTGCTACGACATCCGCTTCCCGGAGCTGACAAGGACCATGGCGCTGGAGGGGATGGACCTCCTCTTTGTGGTGGCCCAGTGGCCCGCCAAGCGGACCATGCACCTGGAGACCCTGGCCCGGGCAAGGGCCATCGAGAATCAGATGTTCCTGGCCCTGTGCAACTCCGCCGCCAGCGATACCGCCTGCGGCGGCCACAGCGCTATTATCGACCCCTGGGGGGAGTATCTGGCCCACGCCGGGGACGGGGAGACGACCATCACCGGCGAGCTGGATTTCTCTGTGATTGAGGGGATCCGCTCCTCCATCAACGTCTTCCGGGACCGGAGGCCGGAACTATACAAAATCAAGTAAAATTTTTATAACGAAAGGTGGCAAATTCCAATGTCCTACAATTTTCCCGTAACCCGCACCAGCAACCCCAAGCCCAAGCCCGACCAGACCAACCTTGGCTTCGGCAAGTATTTCACCGACCACATGTTCCTCATGGACTACGACGAGGGCCAGGGCTGGCACGACGGCAAGATCGTCCCCTACGG
>CAJUPS010000194.1 GCA_910588045.1 uncultured Oscillospiraceae bacterium
CGCCAATCCTTCAGGGAGGGACCGTCAACGGTCTTCTGGGTGGCGGTGGTGGAGTGGACGGTAGTCATCAGACCATCGGTGATGCCCCACTTGTCGTTGAGGACCTTGGCGATGGGGGCCAGGCAGTTGGTGGTGCAGGAGGCGTTGGAGACGAAATTCATGTCGGTGGTGTACTTGTCCAGGTTGACGCCGCACACGAACATGGGGGTGTCGTCCTTGGAGGGAGCGGACATGATGACCTTCTTGGCGCCGGCCTTCAGATGGGCCTCGCTCTTCTCCTTGGTCAGGAACAGGCCGGTGGACTCCACCACGTACTCGGCGCCCAGCTCGCCCCAGGGGATCTCGGCGGGATCGCGCTTGGCATAGATGGGGATCTCCTTGCCGTTGACCACGATGGCGGTCTCGGTAGCGGAGACAGTGCCCTGGAACTGGCCGTGCATGGTGTCGTACTTCAGCATGTAGGCCAGATAATCGGCGGGGCACAGATCGTTGATGCCCACAATCTCGATCTCGGGGTGATTCACGCTGGCGCGGAAGACCATGCGGCCGATGCGGCCAAAACCATTGATACCGACTTTGATGCTCATAAGAAAAAACTCCTCTCAAAATTTTGTTGGAATTTCCGTTCAATAAATCTTATGGTATTCTGGAGGTATTATACACCTGGAATTTTCAAAAGAAAAGAATTTTTTGAGGAATATTTGACAGACTTAAAAAATTCTTGTAATTTCGACAAATTTTTGATATGATACTCCTGTGATTCTTGGGAGTTTGCCGGGCTGGCGGGCCTTCTGGGGAAATTTACCGTGTGATTTTTCCTCCGGACGCACACACTAACGGCGATTTGCTCTATCCGGAGGACCTGTATGCACAACCGGCGCATACAGGTCCTGAAAACGAACGTGGCCCGTACCGCGGCAGGAGGTTATTATATGTCACAGGACTTTTTTCATCAGGACGAATCCCTGAGCGAGGTGCTCCAGCAGGTCTCCGGTCAGCTGCGCCTCTCCCTGGGGAATATCCACCACGCGCTCAGCCGCCTGGCGCCCCCGGACCTCCGGGACCTGCGGGAGAGCACGGATCTGGACGCGGCCGTGCTGTGCCAGAGCTACTACCGCATTCTGCGCCTGACCAACAATCTCTCCGACGCCTCGGAGCCCGAGCGGAGCGAAGGGGAGGGCATGGACAACGACGACATTGTGGAGGTCTGCCGGAGTGTGATGGAGCGGGCGGAGGGTCCCGCCGGGCTGCTGGGGATTGAGCTGCGCTTCTCCGCCTCCAAGGACAGCCAGATCATCCTCATGGACGCCGGGCGGATCGAGCGGCTGCTGTTCAACCTCCTCTCCAACGCCTTCAAGTTCATCGGGAGAGGGGAGAAGCGGGTCTCCGTGGACGTCCGGGTGGAGCCGGACTATGTCTATCTGACGGTATCCGACACCGGCGTGGGCATCCCCTCGGAGATGCTGGACACGGTCTTTGATCGCGCCCGTCAGCCCGACCGCCTGGACCCGCCGCCCCACGGGCTGGGCCTGGGTCTCCCCATCTGCCGGAGGGTCGCCCGGGAGCACGGGGGCAGTCTGGCCCTGTCCTCCGAGGAGGGCCGGGGGACGACGGTGACCGTGTCCCTTCCCAACCGCCGGGGACCCCAGCGCGTGGGGGCCAACGAGGGGATCTGCGTGTCGCCCGGGTTCAACATGACGCTGGTGGAGCTCGCCGACGCCCTGCCCAGGCAGGCGTTTACCCAGAAGTACCTGGACTGAGGTGCGGCGATGGAGGACAGGAGAGTTCTGGTTGGCATGAGCGGCGGCGTGGACAGCGCCGCCGCGGCTCTGCTGCTGCGGGAGGCGGGCTGGGAGCCCGTGGGCTGTACCCTGCGGCTGTACGACAATGAGGACGTCGGGGAGAGCGCGGAGGGGACCTGCTGCTCCCTGGAGGCGGTGGAGGACGCCCGGAACGCCTGCCGCCGCCTGGGAATGGACCACTATACCTTCAATTTTACCCGCCCCTTCCGGGAATACGTGCTGGACGACTTCGTGGCCGGATACCGGGAGGGGCGGACCCCCAATCCCTGCATCCGGTGCAACCGGTTCGTCAAATTTGACGCCCTGCTCCGCCGGGCGGAGGAGCTGGGCATCGGACACATCGCCACCGGGCACTACGCCCGGGTGGACTACGACGAGGGCTTGGACCGCTGGCGGCTGCTGCGGAGCAGGGACCGGCGGAAGGATCAGAGCTACGTCCTCTACCCCCTCCCGCAAAAGGTGCTCCGCCGCCTGCTGCTGCCGGTGGGGGAATACGACAAGGCGGCGATCCGCGCCATGGCGGAGGCGGCGGGCTTTGCCTGCGCCAACCGGCCCGACAGCCAGGACATCTGCTTCGTACCCGACGGGGACTACGCGGGATTTTTGCAGCGGTACGGCGGTGTGGAGCTTGTCCCCGGGGACTTCGTGGACGAGGCGGGCCGGGTGCTGGGCCGCCACAGGGGCCTGCCCTGCTACACCACTGGCCAGCGCCGGGGCCTGGGGGTCAGCGCGGACCGGCCCCTCTATGTACTGCGGAAGGACCTGTCGCGCAACCAGGTGGTGCTGGGGGGAGAAGAGCGGCTGTACAGCCGGGTCGTCCGGGCGAAGGAGTTCCACTGGATCTCCCTGCCCCCCCGTGGCCCCCTGCGCGTCACCGCGAAGACCCGCTACAGCCAGACCGAGTCCCCTGGTACGCTGTATCCGGAGCGGGACGGCGCGGTGCGGGTGGAATTTGACGAGCCCCAGCGTGCGGTGACCGGGGGACAGTCCCTGGTGTGCTACCACGGGGACTGGGGGGAGCTGGTCGTGGGCGGGGGGATCATCACCGGTGCGGAGTGATCCCCCGCTTCAGCGCTCGCTGGCGGTCCACTCCTCCTGATAAATCAGATCATCCAGATCGCCGTGAGAATACTCAGGGTCCATTGCTATGCCTCCTTTTGCAGATTTTTCCAGTATATGCGCCCCGGGGCGCAATGTTGCGCGAAAGATGGGAGCATCGCAAAAAATCAGGAAACCAGTGTATTTTTCCTTGACAGGCAAGAGAAAAGGTGATAAAGTAAAAATCCGATAACGGAGCGATGAAGAGGAAGAGTATCCGCGTGCCGAAAGGCAGAGAGGGGGCGGGAGGTGCAAGTCCCCATGAGGCGGCGGAGAAGGGCGCCTTGGAGCCTGCGGGGAGGAAATGCCCTGCCGGGGGCCTCACGATAAGGGGAAGAGTGCGGGGGAGTGACCTCCGAAGTCAGGTGGAACCACGGACAAGGATTTGTTCGCCCTGAGCCGAACGGCTCAGGGCGTTTTTTCTATTGCCGCCGCTGGGCGCTCGGCCCCCGGCCGAGTGCCGGGACGGTCGTTTAGACGCCAAAGGCGGCTAAATGACGTCCCCGCGGGCAGTTTGTTTAGATTATTCTTTTTGCTACCCCGGGAGCTGCGCGCCCCCGGACTCCGCGCCTACTTTTGCCGCGCGGCAAAAGTAGGCAAAAACGCGCTTAGACCTACGGTCTAAGAACCCCTTGGCGGGAGCGGCGCGGAGCGCCGCTCCCTATGCGGGGGATTTGCGAAATG
>CAJUPS010000195.1 GCA_910588045.1 uncultured Oscillospiraceae bacterium
TCGTCAGCTCGTGTCGTGAGATGTTGGGTTAAGTCCCGCAACGAGCGCAACCCCCGTCCCGTGTTGCCAGCATTAGGTTGGGGACTCGCGGGAGACTGCCGGCGTCAAGCCGGAGGAAGGTGGGGACGACGTCAAGTCATCATGCCCCTTATGCCCTGGGCTGCACACGTGCTACAATGGCCGGTACAGAGGGTTGCCACCCCGCGAGGGGGAGCGGATCCCGGAAAGCCGGCCCCAGTTCGGATCGCAGGCTGCAACCCGCCTGCGTGAAGCCGGAGTTGCTAGTAATCGCGGATCAGCACGCCGCGGTGAATACGTTCCCGGGCCTTGTACACACCGCCCGTCACACCACCCGAGTCGTCTGCACCCGAAGCCGCCGGCCGAACCCCCCTGGGGGCGGAGGCGTCGAAGGTGTGGAGGGTAAGGGGGGTGAAGTCGTAACAAGGTAGCCGTACCGGAAGGTGCGGCTGGATCACCTCCTTTCTAGGGAGAACCTAGGCCGTCCCCATTCCCCAGCATCCGGCTGCGAGGGCCCCTTGAGGCCCCCGGCACCTTGACAGCTGCATAGCGCGTGACATGAAAATGTCGCACATGATCAACACCTACATCAATTCCCTAAGCTGAGGCTTTAGGTTCGATGGGTGTTCGCATCATGGACACGACGATTCATCACGATCGCGAACGTATGTTTTTATCTTACGACGGATTTTTAATTCTCATAGATCTAAACCAGAGGACGAAGCCGGGGCCTTGTCGGCCCCGGCGCCTAGGGTATCTGAGGAAAGCGAAGATACTAAGGGCGCACGGCGGATGCCTTGGCACAGGAAGTCGACGAAGGACGCGGCAAGCTGCGATAAGCTGCGGGGAGTGGCAAACACACCTTGATCCGCAGGTCTCCGAATGGGGGAACCCAGCAGGGGTCATGCCCTGCTACCCCGCCCTGAATCAAATAGGGGCGCGGGAGGCAACCGGGGGAACTGAAACATCTAAGTACCCCGAGGAAGAGAAATCAACCGAGATTGCGCGAGTAGCGGCGAGCGAAAGCGCACCAGCCCAAACCCGGGCGCGTGTAAGCGGCAGGCGTTGCCGCCCGGGGGTTGCGGGACGCCCGTGCAGGAGCTGCCCTCCTGCGTGGGGTCACAAATCCGGCAGGTAGCGGAACGGCATGGAAGGGCCGGCCGCAGCGGGTGAGAGCCCCGTACGCGAAACCTGTCGGACCTCAGCGGCGTATCCCGAGTAGGGCCGGGCACGTGAAACCCGGTCCGAAGCCGGGGGGACCACCCTCCAAGGCTGAACACTCTCCTGTGACCGATAGCGAACCAGTACCGTGAGGGAAAGGTGAAAAGCACCCCGGGAGGGGAGTGAAACAGTACCTGAAACCGTGCGCCCACAAGCAGTCGGAGCAATCTTGCATTGTGACGGCGTGCCTTTTGTAGAATGAGCCAGCGAGTTGCGGTGTGCGGCGAGGTTAAGTTTGTAAACGAGCCGCAGCGAAAGCGAGCCTTTAAGATGGCGAGTGAGTCGCACGCTGCAGACGCGAAGCCGGGTGAGCTATCCATGGGCAGGCTGAAGCGGGGGTAAGACCCCGTGGAGGGCCGAACCCACTTCGGTTGAAAACGGAGGGGATGACCCGTGGATAGGGGTGAAAGGCCAATCAAACCCGGAGATATCTCGTTCTCCCCGAAATAGCTTTAGGGCTAGCCTCGGCCGTTCACCCGCGGTGGTAGAGCCACCGGATCGACGAGGGGGCTTCACCGCCTACCGACTCGAGCCGAACTCCGAATGCCGCGGGTACACAGGCCGGGAGTCAGAGGGCGTGGGCTAAGCTGCGCGCTCGAGAGGGAAACAGCCCAGACCGCCCGCTAAGGCCCCCAAGTCATCGCTGAGTGGCAAAGGATGTGCGTCTGCCCAGACAACCAGGATGTTGGCTTAGAAGCAGCCATGCATTTAAAGAGTGCGTAACAGCTCACTGGTCGAGTGGACATGCGCCGACAATTCACGGGGCTAAGCGATGCGCCGAAGCGGCGGACTGAAGATTCAGTGGTAGGGGAGCTCTCCGCAGGGGGAGAAGCCGGGGGGCGACCCCCGGTGGACCGTGCGGAGGTGAGAATGCTGGCATGAGTAACGAGAGCGGCGCGAGAAACGCCGCCGCCGTGAGCCTAAGGGTTCCTGGGCGAGGCTAATCCCCCCAGGGTCAGTCGGGAGCTAAGGCGAGGCCGGGAGGCGTAGCCGATGCGCAGCGGGCAGAGATTCCCGCACCGCCGACGGCGCGGCACTACCGATGGGGCGACGGAGAAGGGTAGCCGGGCGGGGTTCTGGACGTCCCCGTGAAAGCGCGTAGGGCGAGGAGCGTGGAAATCAGCTCCTCACGTAGGCCTGAGACGCGAGACGAAGCGACTTGGCGAAGCCGGTGAGCCCATGCTTCCGAGAAAAACCTCTAGGGAGTGCCGTCGGCGCCCGTACCAAAACCGACACAGGTGGGCGGGTAGAACATACCGAGGCGATCGGGAGAACCACGGTTAAGGAACTCGGCATACTGGCCCCGTAACTTCGGGAGAAGGGGCGCCCCCGCCGGTGAAGGACCTCGCGTCCGGAGCTAGTGGGGGCCGCAGCGAAACGGCCCAAGCGACTGTTTATCAAAAACACAGGACTCTGCAAAGCCGCAAGGCGACGTATAGGGTCTGACGCCTGCCCGGTGCCGGAAGGTTACGCGGATGAGTTAGCGCAAGCGAAGCCCTGAAGCCAAGCCCCGGTAAACGGCGGCCGTAACTATAACGGTCCTAAGGTAGCGAAATTCCTTGTCGGGTAAGTTCCGACCTGCACGAATGGCGTAACGATTTGGGCGCTGTCTCAACCGTGGACCCGGTGAAATTGTACTGTTCGTGAAGATGCGAACTACCCGCGGAAGGACGGAAAGACCCCGTGAACCTTTACTGCAGCTTGGCATTGGCATCTGGTACGGCGCGTAGAGGATAGGCGGGAGCCATCGAAGCGGGGGCGCAAGCCCCCGTGGAGGCGACCTTGGAATACCGCCCTCGTCGTGCCGGCTGCCTAACGCGCGGCCGTGATCCGGCGCGCGGACCGTGCCAGGCGGGTAGTTTGACTGGGGCGGTCGCCTCCCAAAGAGTAACGGAGGCGCGCGTAAGGTCCGCTCAGGACGGTCGGCAACCGTCCCGAGAGCGCAAGAGTGCAAGCGGGCTTGACTGCGAGACTGACAAGTCGGGCAGGTGCGAAAGCAGGTTCTAGTGATCCGGCGGCCCAGAGTGGAATGGCCGTCGCTCAACGGATAAAAGGTACTCCGGGGATAACAGGCTGATCTTGCCCAAGAGTCCACATCGACGGCAAGGTTTGGCACCTCGATGTCGGCTCATCGCATCCTGGGGCTGAAGTCGGTCCCAAGGGTACGGCTGTTCGCCGTTTAAAGCGGTACGCGAGCTGGGTTCAGAACGTCGTGAGACAGTTCGGTCCCTAT
>CAJUPS010000196.1 GCA_910588045.1 uncultured Oscillospiraceae bacterium
TTGTTATTCGTTAGTTTATCTGAACCAAAATCCTCAGTTTTTCTCCAAATTAAATAAGGTATGGGATATTTTAATCTGATATATTTTCCGTCAGATTATTTCATCTCCATACCTTTTGTGCTATCCTTTTATCTGATACGCAGAAAAAAGGACAGGAACCCTCACCGACCAAAGTTTGTGTCCCTGTCCTTACTCACACCATGGCGGACGGTTCCGCCACAGACAAGGATATGATAACAGTAATCACAGAAGAATGCAACGAAATTTCACAGGAATTTTATGATGATGCCATGGATTCCATCCAGATCTGCCAGCTGGAGTGTTCCTGCGGCCACTGCGGCTGCCTCGCAGGGCACGGGGCCTATACCCGCTCCATAAAAACAGCACTGGGAAAGATCCCCCTTGTCATACGCAGGGTGCAGTGCAGCCTCTGCAATGCCACCCATGCCCTCCTTCCCTCCGGCATCGTCCCCTACTCCCAGGTCCTCCTCACGGACCACGCCGCCATAGCTTCTTCCTTTGAAGATGGGAGGGACGGCAGGGAGGTGATGGATACGAACCCGGAACTCTCTCCCGGCCAGGTCTTTTACATCCTGTCCTTATATATCCGTTTCTGGCGGCAGCGTCTCTTAAGCGAAAGCCTCCCGCTGTCCCCCGCCCATGCCCTCACTAAGCCCTGCATCCGCCTTTTCGGACGCCAGTTCATGCAGATAAAAAATACCAGGAACCTCCTCTTTGTGCCGCCTACATAACTTTGGGTGACTCCCATGCCCCTTTCCCTTATGATGACATAAAAACATAAGGAGGTTTCAGATCAATGGAACAGGAATACAGACATGCCATCGCGCTGATGCGCTATTCGGCCATCGCTCCGCTCATCCCCGGCCTGCCGGAAGGGTACCGGAATCTGGCGGACTATCTGGAGAAAACATCACAAAAAGGACTGCTGCATCCGGACGGGGAGGTCAGGAATTATGCACCCAAAACACTCTACAAATGGTATTTCAGCTACCAGAAAGGGGGATTTGACGCCCTGCTTCCTGCCGGGAGGAACGACTGCGGCAGATCCAGAAAGCTGGACGATGACCTGAAAGAAAAAATCTCATATCTGAAAGGACGCTATCCCCGCATGGGTGCAGCCGCCATTTTCCGGCAGTTAAAGGAGGACGGCAGCATAAAAGGCGGCGAAGTCTCCGAGTCCACTGTGAACAGGTATGTGAACCGGCTCGCCCTGGAAGCAGGAAGTACGCCCGTCCAGGATATGCGGCGCTATGAACGCCCCCATGTGAACGAAGTCTGGTGCGGGGATTCCAGCGTCGGGCCGTACCTCAGGACAGCAGACGGCAGGAAACGCAGGGTATATGTGATCGCCCTGATCGATGACGCAAGCCGCCTTGTCACCGGGGCAGGGGTGTTCTTCGAGGATACCTTCGTAAACCTCATGTCAGTGATGAAAAGCGCTGTGGCAAAGTACGGCGTGCCCAGGATGTTCAATTTCGATAACGGCAGCGCCTATAAGAACAAACAGATGGAACTGCTGGCCGCCCGCATCGGAACCACCATTAATTACTGCAGACCCTATACCCCGACAGCCAAGGCCAAGGTAGAGAGATGGTTCCGGACCATGAAGGACCAGTGGATGGCCTCCCTGGATATGCGGGATTTCCCTTCCCTGGAGGCCCTTTCCGGAAGCCTGTGCGCCTACGTCCGAGGCTACAACCTTTCCGCCCATTCCTCCCTTAAGGGGAGCACCCCTCAGGAACGTTTCTTCTCCGAGCCGGAAAAGGTACGCCGTCTCCCGGAAGAAAAGATGAAAACGGATTTCCTCCTGGAACTGGAGCGCAGGGTATCCGCAGACAGTGTGGTCACCATCGGGAACGTGGAGTATGAGGTGGACATGCGCTTTGCCAGGCAGAGGATACGGCTGCGCTGCTCTCCGGGCATGGACGAGGTCTATGTGGCAGAGGCGGACGGCACCCTGCTCCCGGTAAGGCTCTTGAACAAGCAGGAGAACGCTTCCGTGAAGCGGGAAAAACTCCTCCTTTCCGAAGGGGGTGAGGGATAAATGGAAAAAGGACATTCCATGGAGGTTTCGCGTTTCGGGCTGGAATTCAACCCATTCCTGAAGAATTCCAAAGAGATCCTGGTGGAGACGGCCCAGTACCGGGAAGCCCTCTTCCGCCTTTCCTACCTGGCTAAGACAAAGGGCTTCGGCCTGCTCACGGGCGGGCCGGGGCGGGGCAAGACCACTGCCGTGAGAAACTGGGCGGCAGCACTGAACCCTTCCCTCTACAAGGTGGTCTATTCCTGCCTCTCCACGCTCACCGTTTCGGATTTCTACCGCAGCCTCGTGGAATCCCTGGGCGGGCAGCCCTCCTTCCGCAAGCCGGATAACTTCCGTTCCATACAGGAGGAAGTCAGCCGGCTGTGCCTGGAGAAGAAAAAGACCCCCGTCATCATTATTGATGAAGCGAATTATATAGGCAATGCAATCCTGAATGACTTAAAACTCCTGTTTAACTTCGAGATGGATTCCAGGGACCGGGCCGTGATCCTTTTGTGCGGCCTGGGGCAGCTGAACAATACCCTGCGCCTGTCCGTCCACGAGCCTCTGCGCCAGAGGCTCGTGATGAACTTCCACATGGAGGGCATGACGAAAGAGGAGGGGAGGACTTTCATCCAGGCAAAGCTTGACGGGGCGGGATGCAGCCACGCCGTCTTTGATGAAGGAGCCACCGAGGCCATCCTGAACGCTTCGGACGGCACGCCCCGTGTGCTTAACCGCCTCTGCTGCCAGAGCCTGCTGTGTGCAGATGCAAAAAAGCTGGATCTGGTGGATGCCGACACAGTCATGCAGGCCATAAACGACTGTGAACTGGGATAGGAGGCCGCTTATGGATAAGATAAAAAGGAAAGCCCTGCAACGGGAACTTAAGGCGGTGGAGGATGCCTATGCCGGGACACTTGGCTGGCTGGAACTTGGGGAACTGCGTTCCTGGGTGGAAGCTGGAAACAGCCCCTATGAGAATCCGGAACAGGTCATCCATGAAGATGGTACCTTTTTTGACTTCATCGAATGGCATCGGAGGGCACGGTGGGTCACCGTCAGGGAACCTCTCGATTTACGGGAGCCTTCGGACAGGGAGCTGTTTAACTTTTATACAGACAGACGCTCTGACCATGGCTCTTTTGAGGAGACAAAAAAGTACCTCCGGGATGCACAGACCTTTCTGGGCTGTGAGATCCTCACTCTCATAGATTTTCTGAAAGAGAGAGAGCTGCTGTATGCGTACCTGCGTTATAAATATCCTGAACCACTGACAGAGGAAGAGGAACTTCCATTCTGATCTTTTCAGGAAGACATACCCCTGCGCAATTAATTTGCATAGGGGTATTTTCAGTTCCGAATAATGTGCGAAACCGTGTTCCCACAAT
>CAJUPS010000197.1 GCA_910588045.1 uncultured Oscillospiraceae bacterium
ATGAAGCACCCCGCTATCAAGTTTACGGCTGACGGGGGCGCAGCCGCTTATATACACAGTCCAGTTTGCCTGTACGACGTGGGCGACCTGGACTTTTCCTTTACGTCGCTGGACGATGTAGAAATCATCGAATGAAAAAAGGAGGAATTTTTACTATGAAAATGCACAATTCCAACACTTCCCTCACCACCCGGAGCAAGGCCCGCCGCTATATGGCCGTCTGGACGGCGCTGGTGCTGTCCCTGTGCCTGTTCACCGTCCCGGCCTCCGCCGCTGGCGGCGACCCGCTGGACATTGTAAATAACCTGAGCGACTTTATTTTCTCCATCATTAAGGCCCTGGGCGTCATTATCCTGGGCTGGGGCATCGTGCAGGTGGGTATGTCCATCCAGTCCCACGACGCCAGCCAGCGCACCCAGGGCTTCCTGTGTCTGTTCGGCGGGCTTATGATCGCTTTCGCGAAAGAAATTTTGACCGCCATTGGCGCGGTGTGACCGGCCCCGTCAACCCTACGCCGGGGAAATGCGTCTCACCGTGAGACGCATTTCCCCCCAATGAAAAGAGGTGATTTTTTGAGTGACAACTGGATCGTCAGCAATCTGGAAAATGCCCTGGCAGACTGGAACGGGAAGCTGGGGGAGATATGGGCGCTGCTGACCCAATCCCCGGAGACGTTCAAGGGCGGCACCATTTGGAGCTTGATCCTCAACGTCCACAATGCCCTTGTGGGCATCGGCTACGGCCTGTTGGTGCTGTTTTTCGCTATGGCTATCTTTCAGAGCGCCGCCAGCTTCCGGGACTTCCAGAGGCCGGAGTATGTTCTGCGCCACCTGATCCGCTTTATCCTCGCCAAAACCGCCGTGGGCCGGTGTATGGAGATTATGACCGCAATTTTCAATATCTGCGGCGGCATCACCCAAACCGTGATGAGCGGGCTGGGCGGCTCCATTACCACGGCGGCATCGCTGCCCGGCGAGATCGTGACCGCGATAGAGGGGGTGGGCCTGTTGGAGAGCATCCCCCTGTGGCTGGTGTCCCTGTTGGGCACCCTCTTTATAACCGTCATGTCCTTTATTCTGCTGCTCACCGTCTACGGGCGCTTTTTCCGGCTGTATATGTTTACCGCCCTGGCTCCCTTGCCGTTAGCCTCCTTTGCCGGTCAAACCACGTCATCCAGCGGCAGGGCGTTCATTAAGAGCTACATCGGCGTGTGCATGGAGGGCGCGGTGATCGTGCTGGCCTGTCTCATTTACTCCGCGTTCCTGTCCAGCAGCGCCCCCGCCGTGGACAGCAGCCTGCCCGCCGTCACAATGGCGTGGCAGTACATCGGACAGCTCATTTTCAATATGCTTATCCTGACCGGCCTTGTCCGGGGGGCCAGCCGGATCGTAAAGGAGATGTTCGGCTTATAGGAAAATACAGTGTGATTTATGCCGACCCGCCCTGGCGTTATCAGAACTGGAAAGGGCAGGGCGTGGCCGAGCGGCACTACCCCACTATGACGTTGGAGGACATCAAGGCCCTGCCCGTAGCGGGGCTGGCCGGAAAAGACTGTGTTCTGTTCCTGTGGGCCACTTGCCCCATGCTCCCGGAGGCGCTGGACGTGATCCGGGCGTGGGGCTTCACCTTTAAGACCGTTGCTTTCACCTGGATCAAGCTGGCCCCCAAAGCGGACAGCATCTATTGGGGCCTGGGCTATTGGACGCGCTCCAATGCCGAGATTTGTCTGCTTGCCACCAGGGGCCAGCCCAGGCGGCAGGCTAAGAATGTCCATCAGGTGATCATTTCCCATGTGGAGGAACACAGCAAAAAGCCGGACGAGGCCCGGCGGCGCATTGTGGCCCTTATGGGCAACGTGCCCCGTGTGGAGCTGTTCGCCCGTTACCCGGCCCCCGGCTGGGACGTGTGGGGGAACGAAGTGCCCAGCAGTATCCAATGGCATAACAGCACATAGGGGACGGCGGTTTATTCGCTGTTCCTTTATTTTATCCGCGAAAGGAGAATCCCATGGAAATTAAAATCCCCAAAGAAGTACGCCAGCACAAGGAAACCATCTTTTTCGGCCTGTCAGCGCGGCAGTTTTTCTGCGCCGCTGTCGCCGTGGGGCTGGCCGTGGGCGTGTACCTGGGCCTCGGCCCCGTCATCGGAAAGGAAACGGCAAGCTGGGTGTGCATCCTCGCTGCCGCCCCCATCGCCCTGGCGGGCTTTTTCAACTACAACGGCATGACGCTGGAGCAGTTTGCCTGGGCTTTTATCAAGTCCGAAATCCTCTGCGCCGGGGAGCGCCGTTTTGTTTCCCGGAACTATCACTACGAGCTTTTGAAGCGGAAAGGAGGGCAGGACTTTGATTAAATCCCTTGTCTCTGCCAACAAGAGCGAGCGCGAGAAATTCACCGTCCCCCGGAGCGTCCAGGCTACGATCCCCGTCAAGTGCGTGTACCCGGACGGCATCTGGCTGGTGGGGAACCGGCACAGCAAGAGCTGGCGGCTCACCGATGTGAACTACGCCGCCGCCTCCGACGAGGAGCGGCGGGGCATTTTCCTGGCCTACGGCGGCGTCCTTAACTCCCTGCCCACCGACGCCGCCACCAAGATCACCATTATCAACCGCCGTCTGAACCCCGTGGACTTTGAGCGCAGTATTTTAATGGAGGAACGCTGGGACGGGCTGGACGAGTACCGGCAGGAGGCCAACGCCATTTTGAAGCGCCGCGCCGCCGAGAGCAACAATCTTGTGCAGGAGAAGTATATCACCCTGTCCATCCCCCAGCGGAAGATCGAGGAAACCCGTTCCTATTTCCGGCGGGTGGACGGCAACCTGACCAAAAGCCTGGGGCGGCTGGACAGCACGGCGCGGGAAGTTGCCAACCATGACCGGCTCCGCATCCTCCATGACTTTTTCCGTCCCGGTGAGGAACAGTATTTCACCTTCGACCAAACTGCGGCGATCCGGCATGGGGTAGACTTCAAAGACCTGGTTTGCCCGGACGGTATTTCCTTTAAGGCCGGACACTTTGAGATGGGCGGCAAGTATGGGCGCGTCCTCTTTCTCAAGGAGTACGCCAGCTATATTGAGGACGATATGATCTCCGACCTGTCCGATTTTGACCGCAGCCTCATGCTGTCCATTGACATCCTGCCCATTCCCACCGACGAGGCGGTCAAGGAAATTCAAAGCCGGATTTTAGGAATTGAGAGCGACATCACCCGCTGGCAGCAGCGGCAGAACGACCGGAATAATTTTACCGCCGCCATTCCCTACGAGTTGGAGCAGCTCCGCTCCGAGACAAAGGAATTTTTGTCCGACCTTACCGAGCGCGACCAGCGCATGATTTTTGCCGTGGTGACGCTGGTGCATATCGCGGACACGCTGGAGCAGTTGGACGCGGACACGGAAACCCTGCTGTCCATTGGCCGGGAACACCTCTGCCA
>CAJUPS010000198.1 GCA_910588045.1 uncultured Oscillospiraceae bacterium
ATGGAGGCTCTGCAGAAGAGCGTCGGAAGGGTTGAGGAGACGGCGCTACGCGCGGCGTCACAGCAATAGCCTTCTGCACCCTAGCAAATCCGAAAACTCGCCAGGAGACCGGCAGCGGATGGCGGCTACAAAACGTGGTATACTACAGAAAAGCGGTGCCCCGCCATATCGGGCAGCATTGCTTGTTGATTAAGCCCCGCTCAGACGTCCAATCATGCGCGGGGTTTTTTCATGTCCAAGTTCAGCTGTTCGTCATTCCCTCCTGGCCATGGTGAGACCTACAATCCCGATCACAACCAGAATGATTTCGCACGTGGCGACAACCGTCTGTGTGTCCATAAGCGTCTCCAATCTCCTAGGAGCCGCCCGAACGACGAAGCACCGCGCGTGAGATTCTATCAGAGCCGTCCGCTAACGCGCTCGTAGAGGCCCTGCGGCTCCCCCGAGATTCCCGAGGTGATTTTCACGGGTCGAGCCATGCCGGGGCGATCGGGGCACCGCAGGGCGCGCAGGAGACACCCGCGAGTCGGATAACTGCTCCAAAACAGCTCTATTGGGGCAACAAGAGCCGTTTGCAGACCTGGATCGACACATCCGGACTTCCACGGACACCTGATGGGGCATCAACCCTCTGCGGCGCGCTCAGGCGCCCCGTGCGAACCTCGAGGGCCATTCGCTTTTCCTATCTCGGGCCCTAGCAGTGGGGCCCGGTCGTCATGTCACGGCAGCGTGACCTTGCTTTGGAGTGTTGCTGGCAGCGGCAACTCGCGCAACCGCCGCGTCCCCGGGACGCGGCCCAGAACCGGCTCTGCCGGCGAGACAGAAAGAGTAATATTGTCTTCAGAACATTAGTACTCTTTCTGGCATTCGGTATCATCGGACAGTTGAAAACTGGATCGTGATACAGAATGCGTCTCTCGCAACTACAGCCATCGCTGACGCGATAGCTGTAGTTGTTACCCCTCCCCAGAGCGTCAGCGAAGGGGAGGGGCGCGCCCGAGTAGGGCTCCTCCGGAAGGAGCGGGCTTTAGCCCGCAAGAACGCCCCGATCCTTCGAACGGGAGTGCGGTGCCAGAATGCCGACCGTCAATGGGACGGATCGTCTCGCCGCCACCTGCAGCGGGAGACCCGACGGCTCTTGCCACGGTGTCCGGCACTACTGCTGGACACGAAAAAGCCCCCGGGTCATCCCAGGGGCTACGACTGCATCAGGAGAGGCCAGAATCCCAGACGCGGCTCCCATCGCCGAGTGGGGAAGCGGGCCCTCCGCTGCCATTGTATCACTCCAATTCGGGCGAATCGTCTCGATCTTCACTCTTCTCGCCCACCCATCCTTCTTGAGCAAGCGCCACGAATACATCGGCATATTCATCCATGAACTCATCCGCTGCCTCTGCAACGTCAATTACGTCCTTCATCGCCTGAATATCCTTTCGAGCAGGCTCTTGCTTTTCCATGCGTCGCTCTCGGTCGGCGCCTCGTCAGACCCAGCTCCCACAGGATCCTCGTCGACAATCCCTAGAAGAGCCTCGCGCTTTTCGGCACCGTGAAGAATCTGGGCGGCTTTTAGCGATTCCTGGGAAGCAACCAGAGCTCTGGATAAATCGGCTATCTGACCGTCCTTCACTTCGAGCTGACGCCGAAGATCCTCGTACACCTCCCAAGGGACAGATGGGCCTCTCGTGGTATCGGAAACAGTTTCCGTTTCCGGTTTCTGAGTTTCCGTTTTTAGTTTCTTGGTTTCCGAATTGGTTTCTTTTCCCAGGAAATGAGTTTTCAATAGTTCCCGAACGTTTCTAGGAATCAGAAACCGATTCCCATCCTTTACGCACTGCTCCTGGAGCCCAGAGCTCCGAAGGTACTTGTTGACACCTTGAGGCGTCACACCACATTCCTCGGCTATATCCTTGACTCTGCAGAGAGGCATCACTCGTCTCCTTCCGGGCTTACTCGAAGCCACTTTATCACGGTGGGGCGAGACACTCCGAGGGCACGTGCTATCTCGGAGTGGTTGGCGCCCGGGTGCGCAGCAGCATAGTCCTGGACCATCTTCTTTTTTGTTCCTGACCCTGCAGGCCTCCCCCCACCGGAAGCATCTTCAACGCCAGCTTCTAGATATGCCTTCCGGATTGCCCTACTTCGCCTCAAATGCTCAGCCTGACCCCTGCCATTGCGCTTCTGAGTGCCGAACGGCCATCCGCACAGCTCCTCAAGCCACCACTTCGGAAACCGCCTGTGATCCGGGAGATCCCCGAAGCTCCTCATCGCCTTTCGGCACTCAGACCAGGTGATCTCCGGATGTCCATACTTCTTGGCGCACTTGTTCCATTCGTCGTGGATCACCCTCACGTCCGCCACGAGTTGATCCCTTGGAACCCTGTCTTTAATCGCCGCAATAGTGAGCGCCTGCACCTGCTTGTAGCGATGGCCAAACTCGCCATATAGGCGGGCATGGCTCCTCTCCTGGTTGGCGAGCCACCGGTAAAATCCGGGGTTCCAACCCCTGCGACTCGTTTTCTTCGTATAGGATCGAGCAGCAGCGCGTCCTTCCTCAATTCGCTGAGCGAGAAGGCTCTTCGAAAGATCGAACTCCTCAACGGTGAAGGCGGTCTGCTCTAACCCGGCGCAGGCTGCTAGGTATTCGATTGAGACAGGACGGCCAACCACCCAAGCCGAAACCTCGCTGTCTCCCCTCTCTACCTTCGGAAGAGAGCCGGCAACTCTGTAGGGCTGTGCAATACCATGATAATCGGGTGATCCGAGCCCCATGGCCTCCACTCGCCCATCCTCGTACGCAACAGTCTCGTCGCTCTCGGCAAAAGTGCGGTACAGCCAACGATTAATGGCCTCAAGCTCACGAATCCATCTCTTCCTAGCCGGCACGGGAGTCTCCAGGACGTAATACAGGTGCAGACCATTGCCGGAGCAGACTACGTAGGTAGGCTCGGGAACCTGGTGCAGCTCCCAGTAAAAGCCATCCGTGGACAAGGCCGCATGAACTGCATCGGGGTCTCCATGGTCGAGGTCGACGACAAAAGCGCAGAGCTCATCGACCATGTCTTTTCCGTTGCTGGACTGCCACTGGCCGTTTCTGTCTCGTCTTGGAAAGTACGTACAGGCCGAAAGATAGGCGTCTCTACGCCCCTGGCACCGCTCCCGCAACTCACCCAAAGGAACCGACGCCCACGATCCCCCATTATCCTCAGAGAACGTTACTGGAATAAGCATGCTGTCCCTATACCTCATGTAAGCCCTGCTGAAGAAGAACAGGTTTTGATAGAACTCCATCGGTGAGAGCTCCACACAACCGTTTTCTATAAAGACTTTCTCGTGAAGGTTCATACCATCTGAACTCCTATAGCAATGGAGGCTCTGCAGAAGAGCGTCGGAAGGGTTGAGGAGACGGCGCTACGCGCG
>CAJUPS010000199.1 GCA_910588045.1 uncultured Oscillospiraceae bacterium
GCGGCGATCAGGTCCTCAATGGGGCAGAGGCGGCAGACAAAGCCGCAGGGCTGGCCGGGGTTCGCCGGGACATAGCCGCACTCGCTGTCATGGCTGTGCCGGCAGTCCAGCGGGTTCTCCGTGTCCGCGCTGATCTCATAATCATTTCCACCGTCCGGATGGGGGAGTCCCCCCTGGGTATAGCACTCCGCTGTGTGCTGGTGGCCGCAGGGCTGGCCCTCGCTGGGGGCGATGAAGCCGCAGTCCTCGGTATGCGCCGGGTGGTGCTTACAAAGGGCGGGGTCCGGTTCCGCCGCAAACGCCCAGGCAGGGCAAAGGTTCAGGCACAGGGCCAGGGCGGTGAGAATGCTGAAAAATCGCTTCATGTGAATGTCCTCCTGTTTTGCAAAAAGTACACTTTATGCGTAACTGAATATCACGCCTGGATAACGCCTGTTGAGGGCGTTTTTTTATTGCCCATTACACTGATTCGCTGTTGCGGAGAGAGTGTAATCTGTGATAAACTGGATATGCCGGGGGGAAACTCCCGCTCATACCAGCAGGCCCTAAGTGCGGAGGCCGCTTTACTGCGGCTGACCGGCAGCAGGCCGAAGAAGGTGAGCCGCAGGTCAAAGGCGTATAGGGCGTAGTCCTGCTGGGAGAACCAGACGAGGCGGGCGGCGGAGTTGGCCTGCTTTGCCAGCTGTACCGTTTCCATCCCCGCCGGTCCCGACTGAACGATCAGCATAACCAGATAGGGGTTGTTCTTCACATAGGCAAAGAAGGGTTCCCGTTCCCCGGTGAACTCCTTAAACACCGGCTTGATCTGCGCGTCCCACAGAATGTCCGCCAGCAGCTCTTGGAGGCGGTGGTTCTCGGCGGGGTCCGGACCGTACATCACAATGCGGAGCATGGTTTGGGCCTCCTTCCTGGAAAATTGATATACTGCCTCAGTATATCAATTTGGGGTGGTCAGTCAATAGATTTTACTCGAATCGCTTTGGTGCGACTCGAATCGTGCAAAAAAGGGGTTGACAAGCCCCTGAATGGAGAAAAGAGGTGGGCAAGTGCATTTGATTATCGTTGAGGATTTGGAAACAGATCAGCGGAAATTGGCGGACCTGATCCGTCAGGACAGCGCCAGCCATGAGGAAAGCGTGGACCTCTCCTTCTATGCCAGCGGCGAGGATTTTCTGGCGCACTACCGCCCGAAATCCTGTGACGGGCTGCTGCTGGATATTCTTCTGGGCGGGATGAACGGGATAGAGGCGGCGCGGAGGGTTCGGGAATCGGAGCCGTATCTGCCGGTCATTTTTACCACCAGCGAACGGGATTACGCCGTGGAGAGCTTTGATGTAAGGCCCACCGATTATCTGGTCAAACCATTGCAGCAGGAGAAGGTCGCCCGGTGTATGGAGCGGCTGAGGGAATATCTCTCCAGGCCGTCCTCCATCCCGCTGTCGGAAACCTCCGCCTGGGGCCATGCCGAACCTGTGGATGTGCCGTTTGTGGAAATTCTGTACGCCAAGTACGCCAATCACATCATAGATGTGCATACCACCCAGGGCGTGTTCTGCACCCGGCAGTCCTTTCAGGACTTTGCCGCGCAGTTTCCCCATACCGGACGCTTCTGCGTCTGCGGACGGGGGCTGGTCATCAATCTTTCCCAGGTGGCAAAGATAAAGGATAACGCGCTGCTGCTCAAAAACGGGGATGTGCTGGACATTCCCCGCAGCCGGAAGAAGGAAGTCCAGCGGGCGTACACAGAATGGGAATTTACCCGTACCCGGAAAGGAGGCTGGGCTTAGTGATCTCCTGGTCCGCCGCCATCAATCTCATGATCCAGGCCATCCCCGCCCACCTGATGGCCTACTGGCCCTTCCGGGACCGCCTGCGGTTCCCCTTATGGAAGGCACTGCTGCCGGTCTGCCTTTTGCAGATCACGGAAACGGTTTTCTTTGGGACCATCGTCCAGGCGGGCGGGGACGGGATGAAGCTGGCCTATGGGTTTGCCCTGGTCTATATGGGCATCTATTTTTTCTCCGTCCGGGACAGCCGCAGCAAAATCCTGTTTCTGTATCTGTTCATCACAGACTATACAATGATCCTGTGGGGAGCCGCCGCCTTTCTGGAGGCCCGGTTTTTCTACGATCCGGGTGCAAATTTCACCTCTTGGAAAAGCGTCCTGTTCACGCTGGCGGTGATGGCGGTCACGGCCCCGCTGATGCTCCGCTATCTGAACCAGGCCAAGGAAAAGGTGTTCAGCACAGACGCGCCGGAGTTCTGGCGGACGGCGTGGCTGATTCCCGCTTTTACCACCGCCATCGTGCAAATCTTCACCGGCGATCTGTCAGCGGACAATGTACGGTCCTTCCGGTTCCTCTTTGCGCGGGTACTGCTCCTGCTCAGTGTGTTTGTGGTCTATTCTATCCTGCTGGACGCGCTGGACGGCATCCGCCGTCAGGCCGCGCTGACGGAACAGGCGGAGGTGCAGGAACAGCTCTTGAACCTCCAGCGGATGCAGCATGACCAGCTCTTGCAGTACAATGAAGAAGTGAAAACGGCCCGCCATGATCTGCGCCAGCACCTCAACGTGATATGGACCTATCTGGAGGAGGATGATATTGACGGCCTGAAGGAGTATCTGACGGCATATGAGAGAAAACTGCCCCCGGATATACGGCGGACGTTCACAAAAAACTTTGCGCTGAATGTGGTATGCACACACTACGCGGAGGAAGCGCGGAAGTATGAAATCGACTATGATGTGGAGTTGGATATGCCGGAGCGCCTCCCCGTCAACGAGCCGGAGGTCTGCGCCCTGCTGGGGAACCTGCTGGAAAACGCTGTGGAGGCTTGCCGGGAGGTCCGCCGCTCCGCGCCCTTCATCCGTGTGCGGGGCGCGTGGGAGGACGATCACCTTGTTTTCGCTGTGGACAATTCCTGCGAAACGGAACCGGCGTGGAAGGATGGACGGCTGCTTTCCTCCAAGCGGGAGGGTGGCTTTGGCACCGGTACCCGGTCAGTTCAAAGGACGGCGGAGCGCAGCGGCGGCACGGCCAAGTTCACCTATCAGGACGGCGTGTTTTATGCGTCAATCTTTTTGTACGAATGACGGCCCTTCTTCCCCGTCATGGACTGGAAGGGCAATCCCCGCTCCCCGGCCCAGCGGTAGACGGTGGTGATATGGATGCCCAGGTGTTCACACAGCGCCTTGCCGGTGATCTCCCTGCGCCGCCAGCGCAGATACCACTCGTCAAAATCCTCCGGCACA
>CAJUPS010000200.1 GCA_910588045.1 uncultured Oscillospiraceae bacterium
TGGCGGCGAGGAACCGGGAACGGGAGCAAAACAAGCTGCGTATGCGCCGGGTGAGGGAGGCACAGCGGGCCGCAAGGGAGATAGAGAAAGTTTCTTCTCCTGCTGGTTGATTTGTTTTTTCTGTTATGTTATACTTTACCTTGATAGAGCGTAACAAATTGAAGTCATGGACGGTGATTTTATGAAAATAACTATGTCACAGTCACCTCAAAAATATATCGCCCACATAAAAAACCGACTTGACAGTCCTCTTTCGCTTGGACGGGAACGTTTTACAGGTGTATGCCTTGGCCCCTTTTTTTCCGTCAATTATTATAGCGGAGAAGAATTTGGCAGAAGGTGTTATCCAATTATGAATAAAGCAATCGGTGTTGTACGAAACATAGAGGGAAAAGCAGAAGTTTCTTTCTATATCTTTCGCGGGTTAACAGCACCACCTTCGTTGATTGGTGTATTTCTGCTATCGCTTCTTATTTTTGAAATAGTTAAGGCCCCAGGAGCCATATATTTTGCTGCGGGTTGGACTGTTGCAGTCGCTTTACCTACGTTTCTATGCACTTCATTTTCAGAAATGGGGCAGTACGGAACCGCTAAATTAAAACAGTTTCTATCACCAAGTAAAGCAGATAAAAAACCCTGACGAAAGGAAGGGCGCACTTCTATACATGGTCTGCGACCATGTATCGTGCGCTCTGCGAGGCCCGGCCCGGACTTGCGAAAGTCCGGGCCGTTTGCGTCGCTGCGCTCCGTACAAGAGGCTGCGCCCCTTGCGCCGCTTCGCGGCTATCCCTGCACCCTCGCTGGAAAGGTACACCCGCTTCGCGTCTGCACCTTTCCAGCGAGGCCAAAACCGAATACTGTCACCCCTGACCGTTTACCCGACACAACAGGTAAACGGTCTTTTATTTTGCCAAGAAGGAGGTCAAACACGATGGACAAATCACGCGAGGAATTGGAAAAAGAGTATGCCGAGGTCGTAGCCAAAAAGGAGCAGTACGAGCATAAGGGCCAACGATTGGAGAACCGTATCCGCTACTACACCGAGAGCGAGAGGAAGAAGCGAAACCATCAGCTTATTGTCCGTGGGGCCGATGTGGAGAGCGTGGCCCCGGAGGTGCGCGGCATGAGCCAAACCGCCTTTCGTCTGCTGGTGGAGCAAATCTTTTCCCTGCCGGAAGTTGCCGCCCTGATGGAGCGCATGACCGACCAGCGGGAGGGCGGATAATTGGCCCTGTTCCATCTCCATGTCACCCAGGTCAAGCGGAGCGCGGGGCAGTCCGTGGTCACTTCCGCTGCCTACCGCGCCGGAGAGAAACTTTACAGCGAATACTACGGCGAGGTCAGCGACTACACCCACAAGGGCGGCGTGGTCTGCACAGACATTCTCCTGCCGCCCCAGGCCCCCGCCGAGTACCAAGACCGCGCCACCCTCTGGAACGCCGTGGAGAAGGCCGAGCGCGGCAAGAAAGCCCAGCTTGCATATAGCTTCGATATTGCCTTGCAGAACGAACTTTCTCTTGACGAGAACATCGCTCTTGCAAGGCGATTTGTTTCCAAGCAGCTTGTGAGCCGTGGCATGATTGCCGACTTCGCTATCCACCAGCCGGACAAGGAGGACGGCGGTATCCCTAACCCGCACTTTCACATTCTCTGCCCTATCCGACCTATTGAGGAAAGCGGCAAATGGGGCTATAAGCAGCGGCGTGTCTACCGTCTGGACGAGGACGGGAACCGCATCATGGGCGAGGACGGCAAGCCCCTCTTTGACGCTGTTCCCACTACCGATTGGGGCCAGCCCGAAACGCTGGAACATTGGCGGGAAGCGTGGGCCGCTATGGTCAATGCCAAGTTTGAGGAAAAGGGTCTGACCTGCCGTGTCGATCACCGCTCCTATGAGCGGCAGGGAGTGGACACGCTGCCCACTATCCATGAGGGCGTGGCCGTCCGCCAGATGGAGGCCAGGGGCATCACCACCGACAAGGGCGATTTCAACCGTTGGATAAGAAAGGCCAATGAAATCCTGCGGAGTATTCGGAAGAAAGTTGCCGACCTGACCGACTGGATTAAGGCGGCAAAGGAGGAATTGAGCAAGCCCCAGGCCCCTACCCTTGCCGCCCTGCTGACTTCCTACTATGAGGGCCGGAACGCCGGAGCATGGAGCCGTGACGCCAAGATAGGGAACCTCAAAGACTTTGCCGCAGCCGTCAGTTATCTGGACGAGAAAGGCATTGTCACGCTGGATGATTTGGAGGCCCATATCACCGCCCAAGGCGAACGGGCCGAGGCCGTCAACACATCCATGAAAGCCAAGCGCACCCGTCTGGACGAATTGAAGGAACTGCTTCGCCTGGTTGACCTCTACCGGGACACCAAGCCCGTCTATGAGGAATGGAAGAGTATCAAGTGGAAGGGCAAGCGGGAACAATTCGAGAGGGAGCATGAGAACGAATTGCGAACGTTCCACATGACCCGCCGCAAGCTGGACAAGCACCGTTCCCCTGCTGGTAAAATCCCCGTCCAGGCATGGGAGCAGGAGCAGACGAGGCTTCAACAGGAGTACAAGGCAGAGTATGAGCAGTACAAGCCCATCAAGGACGATTTGTGGAAACTGCAACAGGTCAAGCGGAACGCCGACGCCGCCATACGCCAGCAGGAGCAGACCCGGCAGAAACGCCGGGAGGCGGAGCGGTGAAGCGTGGACATTTAGGGCTTTGTATGCCCTGCGTTTCAAGGGCTTCTGGACGGCCCTCAAAGGGGCCTGATACTTTCCCTTACCCGACCCAACGTGAACGACAGAACGGCGCTGACGGGGCCTCACAGCCCCCGCCGGATTAACTTTGATGAACGATGAAAGGAGAGCCTATGACCAACGACCCCAGCACAGCGATCACCAGCACCACCACCCCCGCGCCGGAGGTGAGCGACAGCACCAGCAGGGAGGGCAATACCTTCCCCCTACCCGTGACGGAGGGCGGCAACGCTCCACCCGCCCCGGACGCGCCGCCGCCCTCTATGGTACAGAAGATAGGCGGCACCATCTTCGAGGTGTCGTTCCATTTCAGCACCACCAGCAGCGAAACCATGAGCGACAAAATCAACCGCCTTATCCGCCGGGAACTGGACGCATCATGATTTTTTCGGAATTTCCACACTATGTCCTTGACAAACCGAGCGAAAAGG
>CAJUPS010000201.1 GCA_910588045.1 uncultured Oscillospiraceae bacterium
CTTTTGTTACTTTTCGCGTGCGCGAAAAGTAAGCCCCGCCCGGCAGGGCGAATCTGGAAAAAGAATAGAGCCGTGCCGCCTGCTGGGCGGCAGGAAAGAAGGTTCTTTTATGAAAAGTGATTCTCTGAAACTGGGTCCCCAGAACGCCCCCCATCGGGCGCTCTACCACGCCTTAGGCTTAACCGAGGAAGAAATAAAAAGACCCCTGGTGGGGATCGTCAGCTCCTATAATGAAATCGTCCCCGGCCATATGAATATCGACAAAATCGTGGAAGCGGTGAAAATCGGCGTGGCGATGGGCGGCGGCACGCCCATCGTCTTCCCCGCCATCGCCGTCTGCGACGGCATCGCCATGGGCCACCAGGGGATGAAATACTCCCTGGTCACCCGGGACCTCATCGCCGACTCGACGGAGGCCATGACCCTGGCCCACGGCTTCGACGCCCTGGTGATGGTCCCCAACTGTGACAAGAATGTCCCCGGCCTCCTCATGGCGGCGGCGCGGCTGAACATCCCCACGATCTTCGTCAGCGGCGGACCCATGCTGGCAGGACACGTGGACGGCGGCCGGGCCAGCTTCTCCACCATCTCCGAGGCGGTGGGGAAGTTCAACGCCGGGACCATGAGCGAGGAGAAATTGCGGGAGTATGAGTGCAGGACCTGCCCCACCTGCGGGTCCTGCTCCGGGATGTATACCGCCAACTCCATGAACTGCCTCACCGAGGCCCTGGGCATGGGGCTTGCGGGCAACGGCACCATCCCCGCCGTATACTCCGCGCGGATCGAGCTGGCCAAGCACGCGGGCATGGCGGTCATGAAGCTCGTCGAGAAGGACATCCGTCCCCGGGATATTATGACGGAGGCCGCGTTCCACAACGCCCTCACCGTGGACATGGCCCTGGGGTGCTCCACCAACAGTATGCTGCACCTGCCCGCCATCGCCCACGAGTGCGGGATTGAGATCGATCTGGACATCGCCAACAATATCAGCGAGAAAACCCCAAACCTCTGCCACCTGGCCCCCGCGGGGCACACCTACATGGAGCAGCTGGACGAGGCGGGCGGCGTGTACGCCGTGATGCACGAGCTGTCCAGGAAAAATCTGCTGGAGCTGGACTGCCTCACGGTTACCGGGAGGACTGTGGGGGAGAATATCGCCGGGTGCGAAAATCAGGACCCGGCCGTCATCCGACCCATTGAGGACCCCTACAGCGAAACCGGCGGCATCGCCGTGCTGCGGGGCAACCTGGCCCCGGAGGGCAGCGTGGTCAAACGCTCCGCCGTGGCGCCGGAAATGCTGGTCCACGAGGGCCCGGCCCGGGTCTTTGAGTGCGAGGAGGATGCGCAGGCGGCCATCAACGCCGGGGACATCCATCCCGGAGATGTGGTGGTCATCCGCTACGAGGGGCCCAGGGGCGGGCCGGGTATGCGGGAGATGCTCAATCCGACCTCCGCCATCATGGGCATGGGACTGGGCTCCAGCGTGGCGCTGATCACCGACGGACGGTTCTCCGGGGCCACCCGGGGGGCCTGCATCGGCCACGTGTCCCCGGAGGCCGCCGGCGGCGGCGTCATCGGCGTGGTGCGGGAGGGGGACCGCATTCGTATCGACATTCCCGGAAACAAGCTGGAGCTGCTGGTGGGCGAGGCGGAGCTGGCAGCGCGGATGAAGGATTTTGTGCCTAAGAAGAAGGCGCTCTCCGGCTACCTCAAGCGCTACGCCGCCCTGGTGTCCAGCGGCGCGTCGGGGGCGGTGCTCAACTGAGATGGAGCTGGTCAATCTGAGTATGCGCCTGCGGGCGCTGACCGTGTTCCGGGACCTGCTGTCCGATCCGGTCATCGAGGCGCTGTGCAGCTATCTGGACTGCATGGAGAACGCCTGGCCCCAGGGGGCGATCTCCGGCTACGCCGAGCTGGTCAGCCGCCTCTACCAGACAGACGGGGGCGATCTTGGCAGGCATATCCGGCGGGTGGTGATGGAGCACGAGAATGTCTATATCCGCACCGTCGGCCGGGGGGAGACGCCCCCGGACTACATGACGCGCAGCGTCGCCCTGGAGCTGGAGACCTTGCAGGAGGCGGCATCCCTGACGCCGGACCGTCTGCGTGCGGGGCTGGACGGCGTGGGCTATCTGCCGGATTTCGGCGCCGCGCCGGGGGACCTGGTGGAGAGCTACTTCCGCCGCACGGCGGAGATCGGGCGGTACGGCTATGGCGTCTATGCGGGACACCACATGTTCTGCCTGGACGACGACGGACGGATTACCGCGGTGGGACATCCCGACCCGGTGCGCCTGGAGGACCTGGTGGGCTACGAGCGGGAGAGAGGGCTGGTCCTGGACAATCTCCGGGCCCTGCTGGCGGGCAGGACCGCTGCCAATATGCTCCTCACCGGCGATGCGGGCACCGGAAAGTCCTCCACCGTCAAGGCCGCGGCAAATGCTCTGCGGGACGAGGGCCTGCGCCTGGTGGAGGTCCGGCGGGACCAGCTGCGCCGCATTCCCGCCCTGCTGGACGAGTTGAGCGGGAACCCGCTGAAATTTATTCTCTTCATCGACGACCTCTCCTTCCGGAGGGACGACGACAGCTTCGGTGCGCTCAAGGCGGTGCTGGAGGGCTCCGTCTCCGCCCGCAGCGGCAACGTGATCCTCTGCGCCACCAGCAACCGGCGGCATATCGTCCGGGAGAAGTTCTCCGACCGGGAGGGGGACGACGTCCACCGCAACGACGCCATGCAGGAGACCGTGTCCCTCTCCGACCGGTTCGGGCTGCACATCACCTTCCAGAAGCCGGGAAAGGGGGATTATCTCGCCATTGTCCGCGCCCTGGCCCGGCGGTGGGACGTGGAGTGCCCGGACCTGGACGCGTCGGCGGAGCGGTTCGCCCTGGAGCGGGGCGGACGCTCCCCCAGGGCCGCGAAGCAGTTCGTGGAGCGCTTGGCGGCGGAGAAACCGGTCGAATAAAAAGTGCGCCCCTCTCCGTCGAGAGGGGCGCGCTTTTTATGACTTATTCTAGGGATTACTTGTGATCCACAGAGTACATGTGCTTGATGAGCTCCAGCACCTTGTTGGAGTAGCCGATCTCGTTGTCGTACCAGGA
>CAJUPS010000202.1 GCA_910588045.1 uncultured Oscillospiraceae bacterium
GCGACTGCACAGTCGCCGCAAATAAAAATCTCCCTATAAAAGCATCAGCTCATACAGCGTGCGGTAAAAAACGGCACGCTTTTTTCTTGCACAGGACAGGAAAAGCAGTATGATGGTATCTGTAGCAGGGGACACAAAAAGAAGAGAACCCCACCGACCAAAGTTTGGTTCTCTTCCCATCCATCAGCCGGATCCCCAGGAGGACCCGCCATACCAATGATACGGCCATTTACCATTTTTTGCAAGCTGAACCAGATATCTTTTTCCGACAGACAGTGGTTTGAGCAGGAGGCAGGGAGCCTGTCCCATACGGATGGTGTCTGTCCTGTCTGCCATGCAAAAGCATGCCTGTCCCCGTTTGCGTCTTATACGCGTTACCTGGTGGAGTGGAAAGAGGATTTTCCCGTCACATACGAAGTAACCGTACAGCGTTACCGGTGCAGTTCCTGCGGCCATACCCATGCCCAGCTCCCCAGCCCCCTGGTACCCTATTCCTCTTATTCCCTGCGTTTTATCCTCCTTGTGCTGCGGGACTACTTCCTGCACAGGGCCTGCGTGCAGAAGATTTGTGAACATGCAGGAATCTCTGTTTCTACCTTGTATCGCTGGAAAGCCCTCTTCCTTGCGCATAAGGCCCTGTGGCTGGGGATGCTGGAAGACCTGAAGGCGTCTGCGGAAGCATTCCTTGACGGCATGGACGGCACTCTCCTGCAGGGTTTCTGCCGGAAATTCCTCTTTTCGTTCCTCCAGCGTCTGCGCAGCGCCTCCCCGGATCCGCCGTCCGGCGCACCAGGCCAGCCATCCGGCTCCACATAAGACGGGAATGGGAATCCGGAATGGTTTCTGTTAGTCTGTCTGTAACGCCAATAGAAGGAGGATATATGTTTATGGAAACAGCACAGATGCAGAAGGAACAGATGGAAGTGGCACAGATGCGCTTCGGGATCATTGCGCCGCTGGTGCAGGGAATTTATACGGATGATTCCATGGCCGCCTACTGCCGCCGGGTGGCGCTCACCCCGCAGCGGCTGCCGGACGGGAGGGTGTTCCAGTATAAGCCCAAGACCGTGGCCAAATGGTACCAGCTCTATGAAAAAGGCGGCATGGAGGCCCTGGTCCCCCGAACCCGTTGTGACAAAGGCGGCACCCGGGTAATCCCAGAGGAGGCGGAAAGGGAAATCCGCAGGCTCAGGAAGGAATACCCACGGCTGAATGCCACCCAGGTCAGGGAGAAACTGGTGCAGGAGGGAACACTTCCGGCAACGGTGTCCGTTTCCACCATCCAGCGCTATATCAAGCATAATGGACTTAAGAGTCCGGAAGATGCATCCGTGAAGGACAGGAAAGCTTATGAGGAAGAATACTTCGGCGGCATGTGGCAGGCAGACACCTGTTACCTGCCATATATCAGGGAAAATGGGAAATCCCGCCGTGTGTACCTGATCATGATCCTGGATGACCATTCCCGTATGATCGTGGGAGGGAAGCTTTACTACCAGGAAAACGCAGCAAACTTCCAAAAGACCCTGAAAGAAGCCATTGCTGCCTACGGGATCCCGAATAAGCTGTATGTAGATAACGGTTCCCCTTACAGCAATGACCAGCTTTCTTTTATCTGCGGCTCTGTGGGGACGGTGCTCTTACATACGCCGGTAAGGGACGGGGCCAGCAAAGGAAAGGTGGAAAGGAATTTCCGGACACTCAAGGAGCGGTGGCTCTATGGGCTGGACGTGTCGCAGATTCAGGGCCTTAAGGAGTTCAACCGGCTGCTTTCGGAATACATCCGCAGGCACAATACCACGAAGCATGGCAGCACGGGGCAGAGCCCGCTGGAGAGATACATGGCGACAAACGGCCGGATCCGCAGGCCGCAGTCCCGGGAATGGCTGGACGAAGCCTTCCATAACCGGGTGATTCGGAACGTAAACCGGGACGCCACCGTCCGCCTGCTGAATGAATGTTACGATGCGCCCATGCAGTTCATTGGCCAGAAAGTGGAGGTAAGGTTTCTGCCTGGCGACACCGGAAGCGCCTACATCCTCTATGGCGGGCAGCACTATCCCCTGCGCCTGACAGACCGGGTGGCGAACGGCAGGACAAAGCGGCAGGCGGCGCTTTCCATCGACTATGCAAAGGAGGGCCGTGGGGATGTTCACTGATTACTATGGGTTATCCTTCAATCCCTTTGACAAGCAGAACATAAAGGAGCGGGATGCGTTCCGTTCCAGGGACCATAAGGAGATGCTCTCCAGGCTGGAATACTTAAAGACAGTGAGAGGGATTGGCGTATTTACGGCCAGGCCCGGGATGGGCAAGACCTACGCCCTGCGCTGTTTCATGAACGGGCTTAACCCCAACCAGTACCAGACGGCCTATATCAGCCTCTCCACCATCAGCGTGACGGAGTTCTACCGAGAATTCTGCACCCTCCTTGGGCTGGAGGCATCCGGGAACAAGACGGGGATGTTCCGTGCCATCCAGGAGCGGGTGTATTACCTTTACCGTGAGAAGAAGCAGCCCCTGGTGCTGGCCATCGACGAGGCCCAGTACCTGAACTACAACATCCTGCGTGACCTGAAAATGCTCTTAAACCACAGCTATGACTCCTTAAACTGCTTCAGCTTGGTGCTGGTGGGAGAGCCGTACCTGAACCACATCCTGGACAAGCAGGTGCATGAGGCCCTGCGTCAGCGGATCACGGTACACTATAATTACGAAGGGCTTTCCGACCAGGAGGTGCCGGACTATATCTGCCATAAGCTGGAGCTTGCCGGAGGAAGCCGGAGTATCCTGGAGGGAGGTGCGCTGAGTGCGGTCCACGGTTATAGCGAGGGGAACGCAAGAAAGATCGATAACCTGATGACAGATGCGCTGACAATAGGCGCCCAGCAGGAGCAGCATTGCATCAGCGCTGAAATCGTCATGGCGGCAGCAAACAACCAGGCTCTGACATAAGAGTGATACGACAAGATGAATAAAATGGCGGCGGAATCGTGATTTGGAGATGCGATTCCGCCGCTGTTTCTGTTTGGATGGATAAAATAATGTGCTGTTGGTGGCGACCAGAATTCGCCGTT
>CAJUPS010000203.1 GCA_910588045.1 uncultured Oscillospiraceae bacterium
GATTTGAAAAAGACCTACTCCCGCCGCCGTGCCGAGGCGGAGGAACAGGCCGAGGCCATCCAAGAGGAAATGAGCCGGGAAATGGGCAATTTTTCGGAGGGCCGGGGCTGGATGGAGCAGTTCCGCAAGCACCAGAACATTGACGCTCTGGACCGTACCATCATTGTATCGCTGATTGAGCGTATCCTGATTTTCCGTGACCGCCGTGTGGAGATCGTCTACCGCTGGCACGATGAATTTCACTGGCAGATGGATTTGCTGCGGCAGGCCCAGGGAACCCTTCCCGGAAGGGAGGCGGTCTGAAATGGCGCGGACGAAACGCAAGGTCAATCCCGTCCTGCCGGTAGCTGTCCAAGCGGAACAGCCCCGCCGGATTTATCAGGTGGGCGGCTATGCCCGCTTGTCGGTAGAGGACAGCGGAAAGCCCGGAGCGGACACGATCAGCACACAGCGGGAATTGATTCAAAGCTACATTGACGGCCAGCCGGATATGCGGCTCTATGACCTTTACTGCGACAACGGACGGACGGGAACGAACTTTGACCGCCCGGAGTTTGAACGGATGATGGAGGATGTTCGCTCTGGCAAGGTAGACTGCATTGTGGTGAAGGATTTATCCCGGTTTGGCCGCAACTACCGGGAAACCGGCAACTATCTGGAACGGATTTTCCCGCTCTTGGACGTGCGGTTTATCGCCGTCAACGACAATTTTGACACGCTGACCGCCGAGCGGACCCAGGACGGCTACATAGTGCCGCTGAAAAACATCATGAACGCCGTTTACAGCAAGGACATATCCAGGAAGATTCTTCCGGCCATTTCGACCAAGCAGCAGAAAGGAGAGTTCATCGGTTCATGGGCGGCATACGGCTACCAGAAGTGTGCCGGTAATGCCCACCGGATTGAGCCGGACCCGGAGACTGCGCCGGTGGTGCGTGAGATATTCTCCCTGCGTCTGACGGGGATGAGCTATCAGCGGATTGCCCGGACCTTGAATGAGCAGGAAGTCCCTTCCCCCGGACGGTATCTCTGCTTGAAGGGGGCGGCAAAGTGCGAATCCTATGCCAATTCCCGGTGGACCATAGCCTCCGTAAAAAAAGTCCTGACCGCCGAGGTCTACTTGGGTCACATGGTCCAGGGACGCAAGCGGTCCGGCTTCTCCGAGGGGAAAAAGCCCTACTATGTGCCGGAATCCGAGTGGGTGATCGTCCGCGACACCCATGAGCCGCTGGTGGATGAAGAAACCTTCCGTGCGGTTCAGAAAATGGCCGTAGAGGCCAGCAGCGCCTATAAGGAGCGGCTTGGATGTCATGACGCCTTGGGGACGATCCCCAATATCCTGCGGGGCCTGATCTTCTGTGCTGACTGTGGCCGTCCATTGGTGCGCTACAAATGTGTTACGAACAAGGGAACAAACCTTTACTACGTTTACATCTGTCAAAGCCACTCTAATGATTTGGCCTCCTGCCCCAAGAAGTATTTCCATGAGACGAAGCTGATTGAAATTCTTTGGGATACCTTGCGGCGTGAGATCGCGCTGGCTGAAAATCTGGACAAGTTGGTACGCCAGTACAGTAAATCCGCAAAGGCGGTCAGCCGGGAGGCGGAGGCCAAGAGGGAGATCGCCGCCGCGAAACAGGCTTTCAGCCGTGCGGAAATGCTCTATGACAGCTTGTACCAGAATTACGCTGACAAGCTGATGACCGAGCAGGAATACACGGAAATGAAGCGGCAGTACCGCTCTGATATGGAACAGGCGCAGGCCCGGTTGGATGAGTTGGAACAGCGGCAGAGGGACGAGCGGCAGCGGACCACGGAAAACCCCTGGCTTACCGCCTGCGGTCAATTCAAGGAAGAAACCGCGCTGACGGAGGCCATGGCTCACGCTCTGATTGACCGGGTGGAGATTGATGGGGCGAACCGAGTTTCCATCACTCTGCGCTACCGGGACGAATACAACGCCCTGCTCCGGCTGCTGGCGGCAGAGGGAGAGGCGGTGTCCGCATGAGCGTTATCACCGCAAAATATATCCGCTTGTCCTCGGAGGATGATGATTTAGGGAAAAGCGGCAAAGTTGAATCCAACAGCGTCACGAACCAGAGAAATTTGCTGGACGCTTTTATCAGCCGTACCCCGGAATTGGCGGATACCAGCGTGATCGAGTTCTGTGATGATGGATGGAGCGGCAAAAACTTTGAGCGTCCCGCTGTCCAGGAGATGATCGCCCAGGCAAGGGCCGGGAAAATCCAATGTATCGTTGTCAAAGATTTATCCCGCTTTGGCCGTGATTACCTGACTGTCGGCAACTACATTTCCTGCGTGTTCCCCTTCCTGGGAGTGCGGTTTATCGCCGTCAACGATGGCTTTGACAGCATCCGGCCCACCGATGTGGACAGCCTGGAAACCTCCTTCAAGGCCCTTCTGTATGACCTTTATAGCCGGGACTTGTCCCGGAAGGTACGGAGCGCGAAGAAGTTCCGCGCCCAGCGGGGGGACTTTCTCGCGCCCTTCGCCCCCTATGGCTATGTCAAGGACCCGGCTGATAAGGCCCGGCTGGTCATAGACCCGGAAGCGGCGGAGACAGTACGGCGCGTCTTTCATCTGGCGGCGAGTGGACACAGCGCAGACCAGATCGCCATGGCGCTGAACCGGGAAACTGTGCCAACGCCCATGCTTTATAAGCGGGCGGCGGGCTGCTCCCGGACACGCTGGCCCAGCATTGAAGAAAACAACTTCTGGACGGATACCGCTGTTGTAAAGATTCTCCGTGATGAACGCTACTTTGGTAAAAACATCTTTGGAAAACGGATACGGGACAGGGTAGGCCACACGCACACCGTCAAGGTCAGCCGTGAGGACTGGATCGCCGTGGAGAACACCCATGAGGGCATCGTAACGCGGGAAGAATTTGACCGGGCGCAGACGGCTATGCGGGAGTTTGTGGAACATGGCGAGTTAAAAAAGCGTGATTGGCCTCTGCGTGGTAAGGTTCGGTGCGGTGTTTG
>CAJUPS010000204.1 GCA_910588045.1 uncultured Oscillospiraceae bacterium
CCCACCGGAAAATCCGGGAGGCGGAACAGGACAACACGGGCCTGGAGAGCGCCCACCGGCTGGAGGAGGCGGCGGAGGGCGGGGTCCGGCTGGCGGCATACTCTTACCGCGCCCAAAAGCTGCGGCCCTACCGGGAGGCGGCAAAGGCGGAGCGGCAGCTGGAAAAGGCCAATGTGAACGCGCTGTATCAGAAGCACCTCCACGACAACCCTCAGCTTGCCAGCAGCCCCCTCTCCCGCTGGCAGCAGAAACGGGCCATTCAGAAGCAGTACGCCGCCTCGGTGAAGTCCGGCCAGACCGCCGCCGCCACAATGGAGAACTCCGCCAAGGCCGCGAAAAAGGCGGCGGAGAAGTCCAAAGACACCGCCAATTTTATCTGGCGGCACAAAAAGGGCGTTGGCATCATCATCGGCCTGCTGGCCTGCGTCAGCCTGCTGCTCAACTGCATGGCCTCCTGCTCCATTCTGCTGGAGGGCGGACTGTCCATGCTGGGCGGCTCCACCTACCCCTGCCGGGACGAGGATATGCTGGGGGCCGAGGCCGCATACGCCGGAATGGAGGCGGAGCTTCAGTATGAGCTGGACAACTATGCCGCCCTGCATCCCGGCTATGACGAATACAATTTTGACCTGGACGAGATCAGCCACGACCCCTATGTGCTGGTCTCCATCCTCACCGCCTACCACCAGGGGGAATGGACGCTGGCGGAGGTGCAGGGGACGCTGCAAATGTTATTTGACCGGCAGTACACCCTCACCGAGACTGTGGTGGTGGAGGTGCGCTACCGGACGGAGACCCGGACGGACAGCGAGGGGAACAGCTACACCGTAGAGGTCCCCTACAATTATTACATCTGCAATGTGACCCTGGACAATTTCGACCTGTCCCATCTCCCGGTCTACATCATGGGTGAGGATCAGGTCAGCATGTACGCCACCTATATGGCTACCCTGGGCAACAGGCCGGACCTGTTCCCACGGAGCGAATACCCTAACGCCTCCCAGCGGGAGGACTACCTGGATTATGACGTACCCCCGGAGGCATTGGAGGACGAGACCTTTGCCGCGATGCTGGCCGAAGCCGAGAAATATCTTGGCTATCCCTATGTCTGGGGCGGCAGCAGCCCCAGCACATCCTTTGACTGCTCCGGCTTCGTCTCCTGGGTCATCAATCACAGCGGCTGGAACGTGGGGCGGCTGGGGGCCAAAGCCCTGTGTAACCTCTGCACCCCGGTCTCACCCGCCAACGCCCGCCCCGGCGATCTGGTGTTTTTCATCAACACCTACGATGCGCCGGACCCCAACGCGCCTACGCATTGCGGAATTTATGTGGGCAATAATATGATGATTCACTGTGGAAATCCCATTTCTTACGCCAATTTGAACAGCAGTTATTGGCAAAATCACTTCTATTGCTATGGCCGTCTGCCATGAGAGGAGAGATGCAAAATGAACCCGAAAATCAAGAAGATCGACAACGAGTATGAGAAGAACGCGGCTAAGATCACCGAGCTGCAAGCCCGCCAGCGGGAGCTGGAGAAGCAGCGCCTGGAGCTGGAAAATCTGGACATCATCGGCATCGTGCGGAACATGGGCCTGACCCCCGACCAGCTGGCGGCGCTCATCCAGGGCGCGAGGCCCACCGACATGGAGAAGAAGGAGGAGACCGACTATGAATAAACTGGCAACGCGCATACTGTCCGTCCTGCTCTGCGTGGCGCTGTGCTGCGCCGCGCTTCCCGCCCCGGCCTTTGCCGCCAGCGGCGAGGCTGACCGGGAATCCGGGCAGGCCCCGGCAGGCGGTTATACCATCGACCTGGACAGCCTCTTTGCCATGCTGCTCTCCGGGGGCGGGGACACTCTGTTTTCCTTCGGCGGTAAGGACTGGACGCTGGACGAGGTGGAGAGGGCCTTTGCCAGCCTGGAGGCAGACGGCAGCGCCGGACCGGAGCCGGTCACAGAGCCGGAGCGGGTCGGCACGGTGGTCACAGGCGGGTCCCGGCTGAACCTCCGTTCCGGCAGCAGTACGGACTATGCTGTGATCGGGCAGCTGGCCCCCGGCGATCAGGTCCGCGTGCTGGGGGAGGAAAACGGCTGGTATGAGGTCCTTATCACCGAAAAGCGGGGCTATGTCTGCGGAAAGTATCTGAATGTGGAGGAAGCCCCCCAGGAGACAGGCGAGGCCCCCGACCTGCTGGATGAACAGTTTCTGACGCTGTTTCTGGCCCTGATGATGCAGGGCATGACCGGCGCGGAGGGGAACACCGGCGCGCTCACCCCGGAGGGCAACCTGACGCTGGTGGACGATCTGACCGGAAGCGCCCCGGAGGATAAACAGTTTATCACCGTTGTCACCAAAAGCGGCAACTATTTTTACATCATCATTGACCGGGCGGAGGATGGGGAGAACACCGTCCACTTTCTGAACCAGGTGGACGAGGCCGATCTGCTCTCGCTGATGGAGGACGGGGAACAGGCCCCGGCAGTCTGCTCCTGTAAGGACAAGTGCGTGGCGGGGACGGTGAATACCTCCTGCGCGGTCTGTTCCGTCAATATGGCCGAGTGCGCCGGGAAAGCGCCGGAGCCAGAACCTGACCCGGAACCGGAGAAGCCGGAGCCGCAGAAAAAGGGCGGCAGCAGCGGCCTGCTGGTGATCGTGCTGGCGCTGGCCCTGGCGGGTGGCGGCGCGGTGTACTATCTGAAATTTATGAAGAAAAAGCCGGAGGCCAAGGGCAGCACCGACCTGGACGATTACGACTACGGGGACGAGCCGGACGAGGAGGACGAACCTGACGGGGAGGACGGGGAAGCATGAAATACTTCACGGACCGCCCGATGGAGCGGGTGATGATGCAGCTCCCCCA
>CAJUPS010000205.1 GCA_910588045.1 uncultured Oscillospiraceae bacterium
ATCAAAAGGTGCTGGCAAGCCACCTGGGGATTTCCCCCCACCAGCTTTCCTACGTCACCCACTCCGGCTCCGGCGAGGGGCTGCTTTTTTATGGGGACACCACCATCCCCTTTGTGGACCACTTCCCCCAGGACACCGAGCTTTACACCCTCCTGACCACCAAGCCGGAGGACAAGGCCAATGGGCAGGGGTAAGGCCCGGCCCGGCTCTGGACACCGTGTCCATAAGTCCGGGTACAAGGCCAAATTGCACCAGGAGAGCGAACGGGCCCGGCCCTCCGAACGGCTGCGGCAGGAGGGGAAGAAGCGGAGCGCCCAGGGGCAGACGCGGGCGGAGCGAAGCGCGGTCAAGGCGGAAAAGGCCAAGCTCCGCATGGGCGCGGCCCAGGAGAAGCTGGCGGCCCAGGCCCCGGTCAAGCCCCCCGGCCCCGTGAAGCGCGGGGCCGGGGCCCTGGGCTGGGGTGTTCACGGCTTCGTCCACGGCAAGGTGTACGAGGTAGAACATGAGAACGTGGGGACCGAGGGGGCCCACCACTCCGAGCTGGTGGGCGAGGCCGTGGGGCGCTGGGGGACCCGACGTGTACGGCGGGCCGTCCGGGAGCACCCGGCCAAGGCCGCCGCCCGCGCCGAGCGCCGGTATGTCAAGGCCACGGCGGAGCACCGCTTTCAAATGGAGCTGGAGAAGCACCCAGACCTGGGCAAGAACGCTCTGGCCCGGTTCGCTCAAAAGCAGCGCCAAAAGCGGCAGTACGCGAAACAGGCGCGGGAGGCCGCCAAACAGGGGGCCAGGGCCGCCGAAAAAACCGCCGCCTCTGCGGAGAAGCTGGCGGAAAAGGCGGCGGGCTTCGTCAAGCGTCACCCTGGCGGGGTGGTGATTGCCCTGGCCTGCGTCCTCCTCCTGTTCACGGTCCAGTCCTGCGCCTCCTCCCTGGTGACGCTGGGCAACGGGATTATCGGCGGGATTGGGGCCAGCACCTACCCCGCCCAGGACGGGGATATGCTGGGGGCCGAGGCCGCCTACTGCGCGTTGGAGGCGGAGCTGCAACACTACCTTGACACCTACACCAGCACCCACGACTACGACGAATACCACTTCGACCTGGACGACATCGAGCACGACCCCTATGTGCTGATCTCCATGCTCTCCGCGCTCCATGAGGGGGAGTGGACGCTGGAGGAGGTACGGGGGACGCTCCAGACCATTTTTGACCGGCAGTATATCCTCACGGAGAATGTGCGGGTGGAGGTACGCTACCGAACGGAGACGCGGACGGGGCCCGACGGCCCCTATACTGTCCGGGTTCCCTACAATTACTACATCTGCACCGTGAAACTGAAAAACGAGGACCTGTCCCACCTGCCCATTTACATCATGGGCGGGGAGCAGCTTTCCCGGTATTCCCTCTACATGGCCGCCCTGGGCAACCGGCCCGACCTGTTCCCCGGCTCCGGCTATGTGGACAAGTACATCACCAACCCGCCCCAGCCCTACGACGTGCCGGAGCAGTACCTTTCCGATCCCACCTTTGCCGCCTTGCTCACCGAGGCGGAGAAGTACATCGGCTACCCCTACGTCTGGGGCGGCAGCTCCCCGGCCACGTCCTTTGACTGTTCCGGCTTCCTGTCCTATGTGCTGAACCAATGCGGCTGGGACGTGGGCCGCCTGGGGGCCCAGGGGCTCTATAACTACTGTACCCCCGTCAGCTCCCCGCGCCCCGGCGACCTGGTATTTTTCCGCTACACCTACGACGCGCCCAACCCGGACGGCGTGACCCACTGCGGGCTCTATGTGGGGGACGGAATGATGCTCCACTGTGGGGACCCGGTGCAATTTACCAGTCTGAACACGAGTTACTGGCAGTCCCATTTTTACGCCTGGGGGCGTTTACCATGACAAAGGAGGTTTTCAATGGCGATCAGTAAGAGCGCGAAAATTATGGCCGAGATGGAGAAAGTCAAGGCCAAGATCAACGAGCAGCAGGCCCGGCTGAAAGAGCTGGAGCAGAAGCACCGGGAGGCCGAGAATGAGGAGATCGTGGACATCGTGCGGGGCATGAGCGTGTCCCTGGACGAGCTGCCCGCCCTCCTCCGGCAGCTCCGGGACGGCTCTGGACACGGTGTCCAGAAGCCCGGCGGAGGAAAGGAGGCAAGCGAATGAAAAAATCCCGTATGCTGGCGGCCATGCTCTGCGCCGTCCTGATGGTGGGTGTGCTCACCGTCCCCGCCTACGCTGGCGGCGGCGACGAGGGCGAGGGCAGCGAGTATGTCCCCTGGGTGGGCCTGGAGCCTGTGGACCCCCTGCCCGTGGAGCCCCAGCCGTTTACCCCGGACGGAACGGGGACGGTGCTGGACAACGCCACGGACGAGGACGGCAAGGAGTTTTTCACCATCACCACGGCGGACGAGGCGGTTTTCTATTTGGTGATAGACCGGCAGCGGAGTACAGAGAACGTCTATTTTCTCAACGCCGTCACTGTGGCCGACCTGATGGCCCTGGCCGAGCAGGACCCGGAGCCGGAGGCCCCGCCCCCCGTGGTGGAGACGGAGCCCGAACCTGACCCCGAACCGGAGCCGGAGCCCAAGAAGTCCGGCGGAGCCGGGATGCTCCTGGCGGCCCTGGTGGTGCTGGCCCTGGGCGGCGGGGCCGGATGGTATTTCAAAATCTACCGCCCCAAGCAGCAAAAAGCGGCGGAGCCGGAGGAGGACTATTCCGGCTATGACGAGCCCGACGACTACGACGACGCGCCTCCCTGGGACGTGGACGGCGAGGAGGACGAGGGAGGGGACGAGTGAATTTCACTGACAGCCCCTACGAGCCCTTTAT
>CAJUPS010000206.1 GCA_910588045.1 uncultured Oscillospiraceae bacterium
CCGGTGGGGAACCACTTGCCCGCCATGGCGATGATCCGGCAGGGCACGCCGGAGAGCTTGGAGGGGATCTCCACATAGTTGGGCACCGCCTGGAACAGGCCGCCGCTCTCCTTGGCCTCGTTCTTCCAGGTGATGCGGAACAGGTTCAGGGGGTTTACATCCCACAGCCCCACGGTCTTCAGCTTCTCCTGGATGGCGGCGGGGATGGTCTCGGGATTCTGCATTTGGTGGAAGGTGGGAATGATGACATTGTTCTCCCGCGCCTTCCGGACGTTCTTGGCCAGAATTTCCCTGTTGATGCTCAGATCAATTTTGCTCATGGCTTTTTCTCCTCCTGTTTCAGGTCAATATAGGAATATAGCGTATATTTGGATATACCGAAGTATTTTGCTACCTTGTCACCGGACTTTGTGATAAGAAACGCGCCGTGCTGGCTCAGAAACTGGATGGCCCGGACCTTATCCTCCTTGTTCATGAGCGCCACCGGCTTGCCCACCAGGGTGACGCTCTGCTCAATGAGGTCGTCGAGCAGGTCGCTGACGTTCAGCACGGTGATCCGCTCCTCCTTGCCCCGCAGGTCCTCCTCGGAGGTGTGCACCAGGCCCCCGATGGCGCTTTCAATCATCAGCAGGGAGGAGATGTCGTAATTGATGGAGAGGATCGCGTTGACCCGGCCCCGGCTGTCCCGGATGTAGACGGTGGAGGACTTCAAAATCTTCCCGTCCGGCGTGCGGGTCAAGTAGCCCAGGTGGTCCTTGGGGTTTTCAGGGGCGCGGAGGATCTGCTCCATGACCACGGTGGACGGGCCGTCTCCCAGCCTGCGCCCGGTCACGTGGCCGTTGACAATATAGACAATGGATTTTTCCGGGTCCTTGGCGGTCAGGTCGTGGATCACCACCTCGCAGTTATTCCCGAACTGGGCGGCCATCGCCTGCGCGATCTGCTTGAGCATTTCCAGACGTTTTGTATCCAATCCGCTATCACCTCCCGGAGATCTGAACGTGTTCCCGCCGCTTCATCACTGCTTTCAAAAATATCATACCAGCATTCCACCCGGATTGCAAGAGGATTTCAAAAAAATTTTTAGGTTTTCAAAAATTTTGTTTGACATCCGCGTTTTCTGTGCTATGATAGAGGCAGAGGGAAAACCTGTCACAGGGAAAAATAATTTGATGGAGGACACGAGTTATGGACTTTGAAGCGATCAAGAAAGCGGCGCAGGGCTATCAGGCGGACATGAGCAATTTCCTGCGGGCCATGATCTCCCACCCCAGCGAGAGCTGTGAGGAGAAGGAAGTGGTCATGTGCATCAAAGCGGAGATGGAGAAGCTGGGCTACGACAAGGTAGAGATCGACGGCCTGGGCAACGTCATCGGCTGGATGGGCGACGGCGAGAAGATCATCGCCATCGACTCCCACATCGACACCGTGGGCATCGGCAACTTGAGCAACTGGGAGCAGGACCCCTACAAGGGCTATGAGACGGAGGATGTCATCTACGGCCGGGGCGGCTCCGACCAGGAGGGCGGCATGGCCTCTGCGGTGTACGGCGCAAAGATCATGAAGGATCTGGACCTGATCCCCAAGAACTACAAGATCATGGTGGTGGGCTCCGTCCAGGAGGAGGACTGCGACGGCATGTGCTGGCAGTACATCGTCAACAAGTATTTCCCCAGCAAGGAGGAGGCCCAGCGGCAGATCGAGTTCGTCATCTCCACCGAGCCCACCGACGGCGGCATCTACCGGGGCCACCGGGGCCGCATGGAGATCCGGGTGGACGTGAAGGGCGTGAGCTGCCACGGTTCCGCTCCCGAGCGCGGGGACAACGCCATCTACAAGATGGCGGACATTCTCCAGGACGTCCGGGCCCTCAATGAGAACGACGACGACGACGGGACGGAGATCAAGGGTCTGGTCAAGCGTCTGAATCCCAAGTACAACCCCGAGCACTGGGAGGACGCCCGTTTCCTGGGCCGGGGCACCTGCACCGTCAGCCAGATCTTCTACACCTCCCCCAGCCGCTGCGCTGTGGCGGACAGCTGCGCCATCTCCATCGACCGCCGCATGACCGCCGGGGAGACCTGGGATTCCTGCCTGAAGGAGATTGAGGACCTGCCCGCCGTGAAGAAGTACGGCGAGGATGTGAAGGTGAGCATGTATATGTATGATCGTCCCGCGTGGACGGGCACGGTGTATGAGACGGAGTGCTTCTTCCCCACCTGGATCAACAAGGAGACCGCGGCCCATGTGCAGGCGCTGATTGATGCGCATCACGCCCTGTGGGGCGAGAAGCGCATCGGCCATAAGGACGCCGATCCCAAGTATGACGCCATGCACCTGCGGGAGCGTCCCCTGACCGACAAGTGGACCTTCTCCACCAACGGGGTTTCGATCCAGGGGCGGTATGGGATTCCCTGTGTGGGGTTCGGCCCCGGGGCCGAGAGCCAGGCGCATGCGCCTAATGAGATTACCTGGAAGCAGGATCTTGTTACCTGTGCGGCGCTGTATGCGGCTGTGCCTGGGCTCTATAAGGAGGAGAATAAGTCCGCTGATGTGACGCAGTTCCGGCAGAGTTTGACCAATAACGAGATTCAGTAATGCGGCCCCTGCGGGGCCGCCCCCGGCTTAATCTTGTTTTAGATTCGCCCCTGCCGGGGCAGGGCTTACTTTTCGCGCACGCGAAAAGTAACAAAAGCGTGCTCAAGGGGGCTACGCCGCCCTTGAGAATCCCCCAATGATTTTATTTTTATCCCTCCGACGTACCTTGGGTCGTCCTGTCCTAATACCTTCGTTGGTGCGCC
>CAJUPS010000207.1 GCA_910588045.1 uncultured Oscillospiraceae bacterium
CTTTCTGAGAAGATAAATTCGTTTGTCAGCCCATATCGGCGGCAAGAGCCTGGTCGATGAGCTTTTGCAGCGTCTCCGCCTGCTTCTTTTCCGTGATGGCGCCTACGATGGGGTCACCCACGATATTGCCGTTGCGGTCAACCACATAGGTGGTGGGGTAGGCAAAAATGTTTGTAGTGAACTTTCCCGCCTCGCCGTCGGAAGCGAAATACACATTCTGGTAGGTCACGCCCTTCTTGGCCAGTACATCTTTTGCTTCGGAAATTGCCGCTTCATCGCCATCCAATGTGAAGGTGTTGACACCGATGAGTGCGCCGCCCTTCTTCGCAAGCTCCTTGTTCAGTGCGTCCAGCTCGGAAAGCTCGCCCACGCAGGGATTGCAGGTGGTGAACCAGAAATTCACCACGGTGACGGCGTTGGCGGAGAACAGCTCGTCGCTCTTCACCGTGTTGCCATCCAGGTCCTTGCCCTCAAAGGCGGGGAATTTCTGCATGCTGCCGTCATCAGGCGGCGTGGTCATGTCGCTGCCCGCGGGCACGCTCATAGCGCCATCCGTAGATTGCTGTGCCGCCTCGGGGTACTTTTTCTCTATCATGGTCAGCTTGTTTTCAATCTCGCGGATCTTCTCCGCCGCCTCCTTGAGCAGCTTCAGCTCATCCTCCGTAAACTGATCTTTGGAACCTTCGATGGTGTCCAACAAGAACTCACCATAGTTTTTGTCGTCCTCCTGCATGGTCATGCCCTTGTCGGCCGCCATGAAAACCTTTTCCCAAAGCGCTGTGTCCTCCGAGAGAATGGCATTTTCCTGCGCCATCAGCTCCTTGTGCATGGCAACCGCTTCCTCGGCATTCTTCGGTTCGCTGCTCATTCCGTCCATTTTGTCTCCGCCCTTTGTGCCGCAGGCTGCCAGAGAGAGCACCATCAGTGCAGTAAGCAGCAGCGCCAGAATTCTGCCGGCAGTATTCGTCCTATTCATCTTCATTCGTTTTATTCCTCCCTGTTATTGTTGTTTGTCTGTAGCGTTTCCGCTGCTTTTGCCTTATCTTTACCGTCTCCGAAGCCGTAGCGGAAGCACACGGCTTTCGTCGGACAGGCGCGGATGCACATTCCGCAGCGGATGCACTCGGTATGGTTGGGCGTTTTCGTCACATCCACATCCATCTTGCAGGCTCTGGCGCATTTCCCGCAGGAGACGCACTTATTCTTATCCACCTTCATCTGGAAGAGGGACACCCGGTTGAACAGCGCGTAGAACGCGCCAAGCGGGCAGAGCCACTTGCAGAACGGTCGGTAGAACAGTACGCTCAGCGCAATCACCGACAGCAGGATGCTGAATTTCCATGTAAACAGCTTGCCCAGCGCCGCCCGGAGGCCGGAATTGGCAAGGGACAGCGGGATGGCTCCCTCCAGCACGCCTTGGGGGCAGAGGTATTTGCAGAAGAACGGGTCTCCCATGCCAACATCGTTCACAAGGAACGCCGGTAGCAGGAAAACCATCACCAGCAGGACAGCGTATTTCAGGTATGTCAGCGGCTTCAGCCTCTTTGTGGAAAGCTTCTTAGTGGGGATTTTGTGCAGCAGCTCCTGAAACCAGCCGAAGGGGCATAGAAAGCCGCAGATAAAGCGCCCCAGCAGCACGCCCAGCAGAATGAGGAAGCCTGTGATATAGTAGGAGAAGCTGAACTTGGAAGACCCCACCACCGCCTGAAACGCCCCGATGGGGCAGGCCCCGGACGCCGCCGGACAGGAGTAGCAGTTCAGCCCCGGCACGCAGACGGTCTTCCCCGTCCCCTGATACAGTCCGCCCTTGAGAAAGTTCGGCAGATGCAGGTTGGTCAGCAGCGTCGCCCCCGCCTGAATCCAGCCCCGGAAGCGGGACATGGTCTGTGAAACGCCTGAAAACTTTTTACCCAATGCCCACACACTCCAGACATAATTTGATTGCTTTGCTCAGCACTGTCGCCGCCTCGCCCCGCCAGACACCAAAGCACAGCATGGCGGCTCCGGCCATCAGCAGCACGATCTGCGCCGCGGCCTTTTTCCCGCAGCTCATTTTTCATCACCCTTTCCGATTTTCTGCCCCCATCATAGCGCGGGAGAGTTAAAGTCTCTGTTAAGAACGAAAACTTAACGCAAACCTTATCTGTTTTTGCTATAATGAAAGCAACACAAAAACGAAGAAATAAAAAGGAGGGCTCTCATGCACCTTTTAGTAATTGAAGATGAACGCGCCCTGTGCGAGACCATCGTTCGCAGCCTGCGGCGGCTGGCCTACAGCGTGGACTACTGCTATGACGGCGAAAAGGCGCTGGCGCTTCTGGGCGTGGAACGATACGATCTGGTGCTTCTTGATCTGAATCTGCCGAAAAAGGACGGCATGACGGTGCTGCGCACCCTGCGGCAGACCGACCGGGAGACGCGGGTGCTGATCCTCTCCGCCCGCAGCGAAGTGGAGGACAAGGTGCAGGGGCTGGATGCCGGGGCGAACGACTATCTGGCGAAGCCCTTCCACTTGGCGGAGCTGGAGGCCCGCATCCGCAGCCTGACATTGCGGCAGTTCACCCAGCAGGATGTGCTGCTAAGCTGCGGAGGCCTGACCTTTGACACCCGCTCCCGTACCGCCACCGTCAACGGGCAGACGCTGACGCTCACCCGGAAGGAAACGGGAATCCTGGAATACCTGATGGTGCATCAAGGAAGGCCAGTAAGTCAGGAGGAGCTGATGGATCACGTTTGGGACAATAGCGTGGACAGCTTCAGCAATTCCATTCGCGTCCACATCTCCGCCCTGCGCAA
>CAJUPS010000208.1 GCA_910588045.1 uncultured Oscillospiraceae bacterium
CAAAATGAATATTTTGTCAACATGACGAAAGTCACGTTACAAGGCCCAACTTCTCCAACTGCCGCGCATGTTCAGCCCCGGTAGTCATCAGATAAATCCTGGTGGTGTTGATGGAGCTGTGACCGAGAAGATCTGCCAGCTTGACGATGTCCTTGCAGGCTTTATAGAAGGTCGTTGCGAACAGGTGCCGCAGGTTGTGGGGGAAGACCTTGCTCTCCTCTACGCCCGCTTTTTTGCAGATGGCTTTCATCTCCCGCCAGATTTGTCGGCGGGACAGGCTTTTTCCGCTCCTGGTGAGAAAAATCTCCCCGGAGATAATTCTTTGCCTTTTGGCGTACTTGAGCAGCTTCCGGCGGAGCTTCGTTGGGAGTAGGATAGTGCGGATTTTGCCCTTGAGGCTGATGTCCATTTCTCCCCAATTTGCTGCTTCTACCGTGATATACCGGACCTCGGATACCCGGATGCCGGTGGCGCAGATGGTCTCCATAAGCAGCTCCAAGCGCTCCTGGCCCTCTTCCCGGGCGGCGTTGAGCAATCTTTGATATTCCGCTTTTGTCAACTCCCTGTTCTCCTCCCGAAAGGCTTTCCGCTGGACCCGGAGGAATCTAATCTTGCAGTCCTCCCGGCCCAGGAATTTCAGAAAGCGGTTGACAGCCGAGAGCATGGAGTTGACCGTCACAGGCGCGTATCCCCGCTCCAGCAGGTGCTCCCGCCAGGCGGGGGCCTCTTCCAGCGCCCGATCTCCCAGCCACGCGGCAAAAGCGCGGACATCCCGCCGGTACTTTTCCACGGTGCCCTCACTGCGGTCCTCCTTTTCCAGCAGAGCGGTGAACTGTTGTATCTCTCTCATATTCATAAAAAGATCCCCCTTTTGTGTGATACTATATTTTCACACAAAAGGGGGATAAGTAGTATGCCCGCGAGAGATTTTTATAAAATTTTACCTAGGCGGATCAGAGGAGCCCCGCGGCGCAGAGCACCGCGGGGCTTGAATATGTTGCGCCCGAGCCTCTTACATCAGCGGCTCCAGGTTCAGAACGGGATGACCCTTCTCCGTGAGGAAGTTGAGCAGCTCCTCGGGATCGGAGGTAATGGTCTCGTCGCCCACCATATCGCAGAAGTTGTCGATCCCCAGCAGCTCCTTGGCGGTGGCGTTGAGCCGGGGGGCCACGTCGTCCTTCAGCTCCTTGGGCATCCAGACGATCCGGGCCACGCCGCCCTCGGCGGAGGCAAACTTCTTGCTGGCGATGAAGTGACGTCCGTGGCCCATGAAGCCCGGGGTCTGGACGCCGCCGCCGGTCATGGAGGCCAGCTCGCCGAAGGTCATGCCCGTGGGGGTCATGCCCTTGAACTCGCGGTTGCAGATGACAAGGCCGTTGGAGATGGGTTCAATGCCGCAGATGCACTCGAAGCAGCCGCAGGAGGTCATGGGGTCCTCCATGATGGAATACAGACTCACATGTTCCACTGCGCCCTGGGTGGCGGCGTTGACCATGCGGTCCACGTCGGGGTAGTAGCCCTTCACCTCGTCGGTGCAGCCCTCCTTGCTGACGGGCTGGGAGGGACCGGCGTCGTTGAGCTCCTTGGTAGCCTTGGCGTCCAGCCAGGACACCGCGCCGCACAGGCCCAGACGCTCGGGGGTGACGATACAGCAGTGGCTTGGGGCGAAGGACTGGCAGAGGATGCAGGTATAGAACTGGTCCACGCTCTCGTCGGTCAGGGAGTCCAGCCGCTCGTCCCGGGCGGCATAGGCGGGCATGGCCTCCTCCTTGAGGATCTTCGTGGCCTTCTCCGGGTCGGTGACCAAGGTGACCTGGCACTTGTCCACCACGGCAGAGAACTCGTCCATGATCATATAGTAGAGGACTTCCGCAAAATGCTTCATCCGCAGACCCTTGTCGTAGGCGTCGCTGGACACGCGGATGCGGAACTGGTTGCGCTGGCCGGTGTGCATCACGCCTTCCATGTAGTTGAACCAGGCGTGGATCTTCCGCTCGATGACGGACTCGAAGTCCTTCTGCATCTTCGCGCCGTAGACCTCGATATAGGTGGCCAGGGCGTACTCGGTCTCTCCGCTGTCGATGTCGGGACCGTCGATGACGATCTTGTGGTCCTCCACGGCATCGGCATCCCGCATGGTCACCAGCTCGCAGGTGGTGTTCTTGCTGGACCAGAACTCCACCTTCATATCGGCCTTGCGGATGATCTCGCCCTCGAAGGCGGCGGCGAAGGCCACGGGGATGGGCAGCTCCTTGACCTTGATGTGGATGTTCCGCAGGGCCAGGGAGCGCTTGCTGGTCTCGTCGTGGTTGCCCTCGTACTCCAGGGCGCCGGGGACCTGGAGGTCGCCGATGTCCTGGTCCACGATGACGGGGAAGCCCAGGGCGATGGCGCCTGCACCGGCGGAGACCACCACGGGGTCCAGAGCGCCGAAGGTGTTGACGAAGGCGGGGACGCGCTCCTTGGTGTACTTGAGCAGGCCCGCCAGGTCGCCGGGCTGGACGTTGCCGAAAATCAGGGCGGCGCGGATGGCCACGGTGACCACGTGGATGACGCTGGTGACGTCGTGGCCCAGGGGCACCACGCGGAGCTCCAGGCCCATCTTCACCCCGTGGGACAGGGCCTGCTCGATGCACTCGCCGATCATAAAGGTGAGGATACCCTTGGACTGGTAGTCCTTGACCACCTTGGCCACGGCCTCGGCGTCGTCAGCCTTGCCCAGCACCACGGCCACGCCGGGGATGTCCCCGGTGACCAGGGGCACGCCCAGGGAGCGGA
>CAJUPS010000209.1 GCA_910588045.1 uncultured Oscillospiraceae bacterium
GCGGCGTTGCCCGCCAGGGAGGAGGCGGCGTTGCCGGTGGAGGAGCAGGCGATCACCTTTGCGCCCGCCTCCATGGCCTTTGCCACGGCCATGGAGCTGGCTCTATCTTTCAGGGAGGCGGTGGGGTTCAAGCCGTCGTCCTTCACCCAGAGCTTTTTGATTCCCAGCTGTGCGGCAAGGTTTTTTGCCTCATAGAGAGGGCTCCAGCCCACCCGGAGAGGGGGCGCTTCCGTCGTCTCCTCCACCGGGAGGAGCTCCCGGTAGCGCCACATCGAATTATCCCGGCGGGAGGCCAGGACGGCTTTTGTCAGGTTTGCTTTTATGTAGTCGTAGTCGTAGATAATGTCTAAAATTCCCCCGCAGGTGCAGTTGGTCAGATTGGGGGTTGCTTCATAGATTTTTCCGCACTTCACACACTTGGCGTGCTTGACGTTCTTCATAATCTTCTCCTTATTTGATTGCTTGTCATGATGATAGAACGATCTGCGTAGGGGCGCACATTGTGCGCCCGCTATCTACCGGTCAGCACCATGTTTTCGGTAACACGTATCTGCTCTTTGGTTTGCGGGCGCACAATGTGCGCCCCTACAGGTGCGGTCCTGATGGCCTTATTCTTCTTGGGGACTGTCTTCTTCTTTCAAATTCTCCAACGCAACTCGGGTGGCCTCAATGACAAATGCGGAAAAATTGCAGTTGGTGCCGCGAATTGCTTCTTCGACCTGCTCAATCACATCATCGGGAAACCGGATGGTTTTGTTCGTTGTAGTATACATTTTGGGAATCTTGAACTTTCGCATACTGCACCTCGTCATATAGATTATATGACAATTGTATTGCAATATGCGCACATAATATGCTTTGCAAAAGCCTTGCAATTCGCAATGCAATGTGGTACTATACCACTATATAAGAGAAAGGAGCCCTAATAATGGAAAACTTCCCGAAATATTACGCAAGACTGTTCAATGGAATCACTGACGCCATCGAAGCGCTGCAAGAACAGAACTATATCAAGGCCCAGGACATACTAATCCGGGCGCAGCAGGACGCGGAGGAGATGTACCTGGAGGATGGGGACGAAGAAGAGGAATAGCGCACCGCGCCGGAGGGCAGCGCAGGACTTCCGATAGGGCGTATCCGCCAGCGCTTCGCCCTCTGACGGCCCAGGGAACTCCGCAGAACAGCCAGTCCATCAGGTCGTAGCGTAAAAAATAACCCCCGTAATTCAGGAAGGTTCTTAGGAAACGTAGTTTCCTAAGCGAGCTTTTGCTACTTTTCGCTCGCGCGAAAAGTAGGCCCCCGCCCGGCAGGGCGAATCTGAAGAATAGAAGTAAGCAAAGAGGGCGGGGCCGGAGGCCCCGCCCGTTTGCCGCTCAATCCTCCAATGTGGTTTGCAGATCCGTCAGAATCTCCCGCATCAACTCCTTGGACTTCTCCGGGTCTTTTTCTTCGATAGCGCCTTTCATGCGAGCGATCATCATACGAAGCAGCGCGTTAAATTGTCTATCAACCTGGCCCATAAAACGATTCCTTTTTAACGGTAGTTTACGGTTTGTTACAGATTTTTCAGCAGACCGGTTGCCTCGTTGAACTCATTGATAAGCCCGTCGAGCTCATCGGCCTGGGCGTGGACGGCATCCCAGGTGCCCTCCTGGTCATACCACAGGGCGTTGAGGTCGTGGACGTCGCGCGCCTGCTGCTCCACCCAGGTGTAATACTTGAGGTTGTGGACCCGCTTGCGCTCCGCATAGGTGAGCTCCAGCATGTTGTCGGTCTTGAGGCCCAGAATGTGGAGGTGGTGGTCGATGGCCGCCTCGGTGGCGTTGTAGGCCCCGTGCATCTCGTCCAGCTCGGTGATCCGGCTCTGGTACATGGCGGCGCTGTCCGTGAGGACAGTGCCCACCACGTCGTGCTCCGTGAGCTCATAATATTTCGCCATCTTGATGCAGCACAGCACGTTGGCAATCCCGGAGATGCCCAGCCAGCTCAGCTTTTCAATGAGCGCATCCTCCAGACCCAGCTCGTTTTTCAGGTAGGCGTGGCCGTCGGGGGTGTTGAACAGACGCAGCAGCCGCTGGCTGTCCTCGTCGTCAATGGCAATGGCCATGTCGGTATTCTTGACGTTGTGAATCCAGGGGATGTGCTTGTCGCCAATTCCCTCGATGCGGTGCCCGCCGAAGCCGTTATTGAGGATGGTGGGGCACTGGAGCGCCTCGCCCACGGCCAGCTTCAATCCGGGGTACTGCTCCTTGAGGTAGTCGCCCGCGCTCATGGTCCCGGCGGAGCCGGAGGTGAAGGCGGCGGCGGCGAAGCGGTCGCCGGGGCGCTTCACGGCCTCATACAGGTCCTTGAGGGCGTAGCCGGTGACATTGTAGTGCCACAGGGGGTTGCCCATCTCCTCAAACTGGTTGAAAATCATGTACTGGGGGTCCTGGCGCAGCTCCCAGGTCTTGTCAAAAATTTCCTTTACGTTGCTCTCGCAGCCCGGGGTGGCGATGACCTCGCCTGCAATGGATTTCAGCCAGTTGAACCGCTCCTGGCTCATCTCGGCGGGCAGAATCGCCACGCTCTCGCAGGCCAGCAGCTTGGAGTTGAACGCGCCGCCCCGGCAGTAGTTGCCGGTGGAGGGCCACACCGCCTTGTGCCAGGTGGCGTCGAACTGTCCCGTCACCAGCCGGGGAGCCAGACAGCCGAAGGACGCGCCCACCTTGTGGCACCCGGTGGGGAACCACTTGCCCGCCATGGCGATGATCCGGCAGGGCACGCCGGAGA
>CAJUPS010000210.1 GCA_910588045.1 uncultured Oscillospiraceae bacterium
CGCACTTATACACCGTTCCGGTGTCGTGCGCCCTGCCGGGGGCTGTTGCGTCCTTCGGACGCGATGGGGAGCTACGCTCCCCAAACCCCTTGTGCGCCAAGGAAAACAGAACATCCGCTTTGCGTCTGTTCCGTTTTCCCCGGCCTTTATCCCACCGCCGTCAACACGCCGAAAGGAGGTAAAACCGCATAGCTATTTTTCATTGTCCCATTCAGATCATCAAGCGGAGCATCGGCAAATCTGCCGTAGCCGCTGCCGCCTATCGGAGCGGCGAACGACTGGTGAATGAGTGGGACGGCATGACCCATGACTACACGCATAAGGGCGGCATTGTCCATACGGAGATCATGCTGCCAGCCCACGCCCCGCCAGAGTTTCAAGACCGCTCCACTCTCTGGAACTCTGTCGAGCAGATCGAGAAAGCCAGCGATGCCCAGCTTGCCCGCGAGATTGAAGTTGCCCTTCCTGTGGAATTGTCACCGGCTGCACAGTTAGCCCTTGTCCGGTCATTCGTCAAAGACAATTTTGTGGATGCCGGGATGTGCGCTGATTTTGCCATCCATGACAAGGGAACGGGCAATCCTCACGCTCATATTCTGCTGACCATTCGCCCGCTGAAATCGGATGGACGCTGGGGGCCGAAGTGTCGGAAAGTTTATGATCTTGATAGCCAGGGCAACCGCATCCCTGATGGTAAAGGCGGCTGGAAGAATCATCGGGAGGACACCACCGATTGGAATGACCGGGGCAATGCGGAGAAGTGGCGGGCGGCATGGGCCGTTTACGCCAATCGTGTATTGGAGACGGCGGGCCGACCAGAGCGCATCAACCACCGTAGCTACAAAAGGCAAGGTGTTGATAAAATCCCCAGCGTCCACATGGGGCCTGCCGCCTCGCAGATGGAGCGGAGGGGCATCGCCACCGAGAAAGGCAACATCAACCGGGAGATCGCCGCTGACAATAAGCTGCTGAAGGAGATCAAAGCCCGTATCACCCGGCTCTATAACTGGTCAAAGGAGCAGGCCGAGGCCGCGCCTGTCCAGGGCAGGGAGAGCATCATCGCCCAGCTATGGCAGGCCCGTATGGACACCGCCGCCCCCTCCACCCGTTCGGGTAAAATCCGAAAACTCCAGGAGGACGCGAAGCTGTTCAATTTGTTGCAGAAAAACGGCATCACGTCCATGGAGCAGCTACACGAAAAAGTTGCCGCCATGAACAAGGATTATTACGATCTGCGCGGCAAAATTGTCAAGGCTGAACGCCGCCTCGCCGTCCTGGATGAACGCATGGAAATGTGGGCGCAGTACGAAAAGTACAAGCCTATCCGCCAAAAGCTGGACAAGGTGAAACCAGGCAGGCGGGAGAAGTACCAGCAGGAGCATAGGGCAGAACTCGCCGCCTTTGATACTGCCGCTGATTTTCTGAAAGGGCTGAAAGAATCCGGCGAGAAGATCACGCCCAAAGCGTGGCGGGCCGAGGCCGCAAGGCTGACCGCACAAAAGGATTTCGATTATCAGAAAATGCGGGATATACGGGAGGACATCAAGGCTGTTGAAAATCTCCGCAAAACCGCTGACCGGCTGGCCCGCGAGGGACAGCGCCAGCAGAGGGGAACTGAACGTTGACACATCAATTTTATGAAAGGATTTTTGAATTATGGATATGAACCCATGGGAGCGCCGCCAGAAGATTTTGGAGGCTCTGTGCCTCCGGCGGCACGACACTTACGGCAATCTGGCGCATGAGTTTAACGTCAGCACTGGGACAATCCGCCGCGACATTGTGGTGCTGACCTGTTCCTATCCCATCGAGACGGTGAAGGGCGGTCACGGCGGCGTCAGGGTGGCTGAGTGGTTTCACTTGGATCGCCGTTCGCTGAACTCTGCGGAGATCACTTTTCTCCGCAGACTGGGGGAATCGCTGGACGGCCCTGATCTGGAAATGCTCAACCGGATCATTGCCACCTTTTCGCATTGAGGGAGGGCCGGTATGCGTATCAAAATTAGCAGTATCAAAATCAACCCTGGGCGGCGGGAGGCTGAACCCAAGGCCGTGGAGGAACTGGCCCGGAGCATCACCGCCGTGGGTCTGATGAACCCCGTCACCCTCGACCAGAACAACACCCTCGTTGCCGGTCTGCACCGGCTGGAAGCGGCAAAACTGCTGGGCTGGACGGAGATCGAGTGTACCACTATCGGAATGGACAGCGTACAGGCGGAGCTTGCCGAGATTGACGAGAACATTGTCCGCACCAAACTGAACCGGCAGGAGTTGTGCGAACAGCTTTTGCGCCGGAAGGAGATTTATGAGACGCTCCACCCGGAGACACGCCACGGCATGAGGAACGGGCAGACCTCTAAAAATGCCAATTTGGCAACTTTAGAAACGAAATCCTTTGCCGAGGACACCGCAGAGAAAACCGGCATGAGCAAGCGGGCGGTCAGCCGCCTCCTTCAGATCGCCAACAATCTGACCAGGGATGCCCGGAGAATCGTTGAGGCCCACAGCATGACCCAGGACACCGCTCTGAAGCTGTCCCGGCTCCACTACGATGAACAAGTTGAAGCCGCCACCATGCTGGCAGAGGGGACTATGCAATCGGTGGAGCAGTACCAGGAGTACCAGCGGGAGCGGCGAAAGGCAATCGCGTTGTCCCGCCCTCTGTCTGATGAGCCGCCTGTTGATACCCGGACGGAGGAAGAGAAGGAGCGGCAGAAAAAGGAATCCCTGGACGGCCTTGTGCGGGAATTTTCCCGGTTTATTGAAC
>CAJUPS010000211.1 GCA_910588045.1 uncultured Oscillospiraceae bacterium
CGGGGAGTTTGCTCGGTCCTAGACGGTAGGGGCTACCGATGACCACGCTAAAATAGACGCGAAAAACCGGTAAGCGGTCAGCAGTCAGTTTAGACCGGCCAGACTGTGCCTCGGGCGCAAAAAAACAATATCCCCCGTAATAAGGTATCGCGCAGAGCGCGATGCCCCAAGGGGTCCTTAGACCGTAGGTCTAAGCGCGTTTTTGCCTACTTTTGCCGCGTGGCAAAAGTAGGCGCGGAGTCCGGGGCTGCGTAAGCCCCGGGCCATCGAATAGAAACAATTCAAAATTGGAGGATTTACCATGGAAAAAACAACCCAACTCTACGAGGGAAAAGCCAAAAAAGTCTATGCCACGGAGAACCCCGCCCTGGTGATCGTCTCCTACAAGGACGACGCCACCGCCTTCGATGGGACAAAAAAAGGAACCATCCGGGGCAAGGGCGCAGTGAACAACCGCATGAGCAACTTCCTCATGGGGAAGCTCTCCGCCGCCGGAATCCCCACCCACTTCGTGGAAGAGCTCAACGACCGGGAGACCGTGGTCAAGAAGGTCCAAATCGTACCCCTGGAGGTCATCATCCGCAACGTCTCCGCCGGGAGCTTCGCCAAGCGGTACGGCGTGGAGGAGGGCATCGTCTTCGATGAGCCCACCTTCGAGTTCTCCTACAAGAACGACGACCTCCACGATCCCCTGCTCAACACCTCCCACGCCCTGGCGCTGAAGCTGGCCACCCGGGAGGAGATCGACACCATACGCACCATGGCGCTGAAGGTCAACGAGGTGCTGAAGGCTTTCTTCGCCGAGTGCGGCGTGCGGCTCATCGACTTCAAGCTGGAGTTCGGCCGCCTGGCCGATGGGACCATCGTTCTGGCGGACGAGATTTCCCCCGATACCTGCCGGTTCTGGGATGCTAAGACCAACGAGAAGCTGGACAAGGACCGCTTCCGCCGCGATCTGGGCAACGTGGAGGAGGCCTATGAGGAAATGATGCGGAGAGTGTTCGGGGCATAAACGACAAACCCACTGCTGACCAAACGCAGGAAAGGAGCATATATTGGGCGGATTTTTTGGAGCAATCTCCAAGCGGGATTGCGTGCTCGACATCTTTTTCGGCGTGGACTACCACTCCCACCTGGGCACTCGCCGGGGCGGCATGATCGTCTATGACCGGAGGGACGGCTTCCAGCGCCAGATCCACAACATTGAAAACACCCCCTTCCGGACCAAGTTCGAGAAGGACGTGGCCAAGTTCCACGGCACCAGCGGCATCGGCTGTATCAGCGACACGGACCCCCAGCCCCTGCTGGTGCGCTCCCACCTGGGGCTGTACGCCATCACCACCGTGGGTATCATCAACAACGCGGGCGAGCTGGTGGACACCTACCTGACCCGTCAGGGCAGTCAGTTCATGGCCATGAGCTCCGGGGCGGTGAACGCCACCGAGCTCACCGCCGCCCTCATCAACCAAAAGGAGACGCTGGTGGAGGGCATCCGCTACGCCCAGGAGGTCATCGACGGCTCCGCCACCATTCTGATTCTGACGGAGGAGGGCATCATCGCCGCCCGGGACAAGCTGGGCCGCCTGCCGGTGCTCATCGGGCAGAATGAGGAGGGCTGCTGTATCTCCTTCGAGTCCTTCGCCTACCACAAATTGGGGTACGACGACGCCTACGAGCTGGGTCCCCAGGAGATCGTGAGGGTGACGGAGGCGGGCTGGGAGACGCTGTCCCCCGCCGGGGAGAAGATGCGCATCTGCGCTTTCCTGTGGACCTATTACGGCTACCCCAACTCCAACTACGAGGGGGTCAACGTGGAGGTCATGCGCTACCGCAACGGGGAGATCATGGCGCGGGACGAGATTGCCCGGGGGCAGCTGCCCAAGGTGGACTACGTGGCGGGGGTGCCGGATTCCGGGCTGCCCCACGCCATTGGCTACGCCAACCGGTCCGGCAAGGCGTTTGCGCGGCCGTTTGTAAAGTACACGCCCACCTGGCCCCGGTCCTTCATGCCCGCCAATCAGGACATCCGCAACCAGGTGGCAAAGATGAAGCAGATTCCCGTACCGGAATTGATCGAGGGGAAGAAGCTGCTGTTCGTGGACGATTCCATCGTCCGGGGCACCCAGCTGCGGGAGACCATTGAATTTTTGTACGGCTGCGGCGCAGAGGAGGTCCACATGCGCTCGGCCTGTCCGCCCATCATGTACGGATGTAAGTATTTGAATTTTTCCCGGAGCAACTCCGCCATGGAGCTGCTGGCGCGGGCCACCATTCAGAAGCTGGAAGGCGACGAGGGGCAGGAGCATCTGGAGGAATATGCGGATGGCTCCACCGAGAGGGGGCAGTGTCTTTTGAAGACCATCTGTGAGGATCTGGGGTTTAGTTCCCTGGGGTATCAATCCCTGGATGGGCTTTTGGAGGCCATCGGGATTGATCGGGAGAAGATCTGTACCTATTGCTGGACGGGAAAGGAATAATAAGCCGCCGCTGCGCGGCGGCGCTGGCTTAATCTTGTTTTAGATTCGCCCTGCCGGGCCGTGAAGCGCCGCAAGGCGGCGCTTTTAGCGCTAAGGCCGCCGCAGGCGGCCCCACGGGGGCTTACTTTTCGCGCACGCGAAAAGTAACAAAAGCGTGCTCAAGGGGGCTACGCCGCCCTTGAGAATCCCCTAATGTATTTATTTTTATCCCTCCGACGTACCTTGGCAGTCCTATCTTAATACCTTCGTTGGTGCGCCACACTTCTGCGGCTACCCACGGTCCTTTCGG
>CAJUPS010000212.1 GCA_910588045.1 uncultured Oscillospiraceae bacterium
CCTCCTGTGCCACGTCGGAGAAGTCCAGCAGGTAATTGACACCCGGCCTGCCCTCTTTATTGAACAGAATTTGAGCAAGTTGGGCGCGGGAGAGGGGATCGTTCGGCCCGAACCGGCCATCGCTGTATCCGTTCATCAGGCCCCGTTCCTGGACAAACCGCACGGCCTCATAGAACCAGTCGCCCTCGGACACATCGGTAAAGGGGTTGACCCAGGGCAGCTCCACCAGGGGGACGGGTTCAAAGGTGATCTCGATAGTAACTTTGCTGCCGGGCTGGGTAAAGGTGTACTTGCCGTCCCGGTCTTTTGTGACCTCGACGGGCTTTCCGTTTTTGTCGGTGACGGTAATATCCTTGATCTGATAGCCCTCGTCCGGCTTGGGGGTGATCGTCACGATGTCGCCCCGCTCCGGGTTGGAGGGCTTCACCTCTACCTTGCCGCCCTCGCTGGGCTGGGGGACATCGGGCTTGTAGGTGGGCGAGGTGGAGCTGCCGCCACCCCCTCCGCCGCCAGAGGAACCGCCCGTGGCGGGGATGGCCTCGGTCTGGGTGATATGGCCGCAGACAGTACACGCCTTATGCTGCTGGCCCGGCGCAGAAGCGGTAGGTTGGGCGTCCACAATCCAGTCGCCGGGGGTGTGGGCGGCGTAGCCGTCCTTCTTGCTGTTGTCGGAAATATCGCAGTCTCCGGCGGCACACTCATGCCAGTGGTGGGCGGCGTCTGTGGTCCAGGCCCCGGCCCAGGCGTGGATGTGGACGGGGGGTGTGATGTTGGGTTCAAAAGTCGCCTTGACGGTCACATCCGCGGCGGGCATGGTGAAGCTGTTGCCGGTGATCGTCGCGCCGCCAGCTACAACCTGCCACTCCTTGAACTTGTAGCCGGGGTTCGGCGTGGCGGTCAGGTCTATGTTCGTCCCTGCTGTGGCAGAATCAGGAGCAGCAAAAGCCGTGCCGTTGCCATCGTTCTCTACGGTCACAGTGTATGCAGCAATTACCTCCCCGTCAAGGGTGATTTTGCCGCCACTTGCACCGATGGTCTGCTTTGTGCCGTCCGCACTCTCAATAACAGTTCCGGCAGGCAAAACCAGATGCTTGTTGGCATCGACCGTAATGCCGGTTACTTCTCCTTGAATCGTTTTCGCTGGGTCTCCTACGGAAAGGGATGCGTCCTCAGGGATGTTGATCGTATCCCCCACTTCGACCAGGGCCCCTTGGGGAATCCTGGCATTGCCGGCAACCTCCCCGCCCGACTGAATGGTTACGCTGTCCACAGGCGTGTATGTACCGCCATTTCTTATTTCGATACCGTTTTCAGCCCGAACCCATGATTCGGAGGCGTTCATTCCCACGTTAGAGATAATTCCAACGGTTCCATCTGCGTATACTTCGCTGCTTTCGATTGTAATTTCCGCAGGGGAGAAAATCCCGCAGTCATTGCTGGCAGTGGCCGTAACTTTACTTCCATTCTGGATGGCAATGCCAGACTTCCCGTTCAAACCCGGATAATAGCCCTCAGAGGTTACATCACTGCTACTGATCTTAACCTTCCCTGGGGAAAAAATTCCACAGTTATCAGTTGAACTGGCATGAACCGTACTTCCGTCAATTTCAATTTTCTCTCCCGCATAAAGCGTGGAGGAAGTGCTGCTTCCGCTGACGGACGCTCCATCGGAGATTGTGATATTCTTGTCTGCAAAAAGCCCGTTATATCCTCCGTTGCTATCAGTTCCAGTGGTTTCGACCGTTACTTGTGATAAGCTGCCAGTGATTGTGATATCATGCTCCGTATAAAAAGAGATACGGCTGGCGGTTACCATTACAATGCTGTTGGAAATGTAGATACTGCCTGGATCGTCGATTCCGTATCCGTAGACGTAAATACCATAGCCGCAACGGTTTTCCTCATTGCTAATATCGACTTCGCATTTTGCCGTCACGGTACTATCGGATATGGATATAGTGTCAATGGACCAGATGGCGGAGTCAACGTTGCCGGTCGCATCTATGGCTGCTCTTTCAATAGTAATGCCCTTATCCCCGTAAAGCGCATGAAGGTTACCCGTGGCGGCCAGGCTTCCCGGCCCATTGACTGTCAAGGTACCCCCTGCGACGTTTATTGCGTCAGCGGTAGTCCCGCAGTTAATACTGTTTTTCCCAGACAGATTGATTATCGCGTTCAGAGCTCCTGTCACCAAGAGCGGGCCGGTCAAGGCAGCGTCTGTCAGGGTGAACGTCACCGTTGCTGATTCGCTGTCAAATTCTACCGTTACCGTGCCGCTGCCCGCTGTGTAAGTCCCCTCTTTTTGCTCCGCATCATCAGCGGTAACGGTAAGCCCCGTACTTGAAATGTCTTGAGTCTCCACCGCCAAGGCCGTGCTGGGGAACAATCCCACCAGCATGGCAAGCGCCAGGAAACAGGCCAACAGTTTTTTCTTCATGATTTTCAGCCTCCAAAGAGAAAGTTAGTATTCAGAGAAGATTTCTTGCTGCATTTTTCCGCCCCCACAGAAGGGCATGGTCACTGTCCGCCGTGACCGGCCACACTGTCTTTCAGGCCCTTGCCCACTTTGAACACGGGGACGGTCTGTGCCGGGATTTCCACAGTTTCCTTCGTCTGGGGATTGCGCCCCGCCCTGGCCGCTCGGCGCTTTACCTCGAAACTGCCGAATCCGGTGAGCTTGACGGCCTCGCCCACTTGCAGGGCCTCCGTGACGGTGGACAACAGCCCCTCCAGAGCAGTACCGCAGTCCTTTTTGGTCAGGCTGG
>CAJUPS010000213.1 GCA_910588045.1 uncultured Oscillospiraceae bacterium
GCTGGGCCATCTACTGCTGCGGCAAGGTGTTCAAGTACCTCAAGAGCATCGGCGGACTGGAGGAGATGGAGCGCCGGAACATCGAGAAGGCGAAGGTCATGTACGACTTTCTGGACAGCTCCAGGATGTTCACGGGCACCGTGGACCAGGCGTGCCGCTCCCTGATGAACATCCCCTTCGTCACCGGGGACAAGGAGCTGGACGCGAAGGTGGTCGCCGCCACCAAGGCCGCCGGGTATGACAACCTCAAGGGCCACAAGAGCGTGGGCGGCCTCCGGGCCAGCGTATACAACGCCATGCCCAAGGAGGGCGTGGAGGCGCTGGTGGCGTTCCTGAAGAAGTTCGAGGCGGAGAACATCTGAGCGTTCCGCACCAGGAGAGGACCTGGCTGTAGACTGTTAAAAGGCCCCGGGGACGTGGTCCCCGGGGCCTTTTGCGCCGCCGCGCTGCCGATCCCGGGCTTGACAGCGCCTGGGAATTGTGGTATGCTTCCATCAACTTACGAGAGGAGGGCGCGGATATGCGGTGGGTCCAAAACGGTCTGGTCCTGCATTTCCTGGGCTGTGATATGGCCGTCCACGGGATGAGTGCGCCCTTTTTCAGATGACGGCGGTGTGTCGTCATAGGGTGCGCTGGTCCCTTTCTTGATTTGATAAAAGAAAGGACGGCGCTATTTTTATGCCAAAAAATGAGAAAAAGAGAGATGTCTCCCTCACCCGGCAGAAGCGGGCCCTCTTGCTTCTGGAATGGGCCGTGGGCTTTCGGCCCGCGGGGAGCGTGTGGGTGATGCTGCTGGCCCTGCGGGGGTTTTCCCTGGTGGAGATCGGGCTGGCGGAGAGCGTGTTTCACGTGGTCAGTCTCTGTTGTGAGCTGCCCTCGGGGCTGCTGGCGGACGTGCTGGGGCGAAAGCGGACCCTGCTGGCCAGCCAGGCCATGCTCCTCCTCTCCGCGCTGCTCATGGCGGCCTCCGAGGGGATGGGGGGCGTGTATCTCTCCCTGGCGGTGTCAGCCATGGGCTTCAACCTGGAGTCCGGCACCCGGGAGGCCATCAGCTACGAGAGTATGCTGCAAGTCGGGCGGGAGGGGGAGTACCTCCGCTTCTCCGCCTGGCAGAACGGGGTCTACCGCTTCAGCGACGGCGGGGCCATGCTGCTGGCGGGGCTCACGGTGGCCCTGGGGTGGCGGACGGCGTACCTGCTGGACGCTGGGATCGCCCTGGCGGGCATGGGGGCCGTACTGTGCCTGCGGGAGCCGGACTGCGTGGAGCGGCGGGGACTCACCCCCGGGGCCCTGGCGGAGACCGTCCGCGGGGCCTGGGCGCTGCTGCGCACGGACGGCACGGCGGTGCGGATCATGCTGGTCAACGCCCTGGCGGGGGCCTGCGCCACGCTGACGCGGTTCTTCCTCCAGCAGCGGGTAGAGGCGGCGGTCACCGTTCCGGCGCTGCTGGGACCGGCCCTTTTTGTGCTGGGGCTGGGCGGCGGCCTGGCGGGCCTGCTGTCGGGGCGGCTGGACCGGATGCCCTACGGCAGGGCGGCCCTTCTCACCGGGTGCGGCGTGGCGGTGTGCGCCCTGCTGGCCCGGGGGACGTACCTGCCGGTGCTGCTGGCCAGCGGCCTGGCGGCCGGGCTGCTGGACGATGCGTTGCAGCTGGTCAGCGACAGGCGTCTGAACAGTCGCTTCCCCTCCGCCCAGCGGGCCACGCTGGTCAGTGTGTCCTCCCTCATCTTCTCCCTGTTCATGATTCCCCTCTCGCCCCTGTTCGGGCGGCTGTTCTCGTAAGCCGCGGCCTGCCGGTGTGGGGGGACCCGGTCCTCAAAAAGTTCGGCGGGGCGGGGGTTGCCAAGAGGAAAAAAATGTGATAAAATAAGCGTGACATCCTGTGAGAGAGGTGAATGATATGGTAGGCGCAATTTCCAGCGTCCCTATTCAGCGTACATATTATTATAACCCCCAAGACGTGGCGCAGCTCCGCACTGGCCGCGAGACGGCCGTCCAGGGGCAGAGCTCCGTCTGGACGGTGCGGCGCGGCGCCTCTCCGGAGACGCCGGTACAGCCGGTGGCCCCCGTCCGGCCCGTCAGCGGGGAGGACGCACAGCCCGCCCGGCTGGGCCCCGTGATCCGGGAGGGTGCGGACCCGGCGGAGATGGCCGTGCGGATGCGCATCAAGCCCTACGAGGAGAATGCCGCAGCCCCGGAGAAATCCGCGGAGGGCAACCGGAAGGTAGGCGCGGAGGGCGCACAGGCCGCCGTCGAGGACGGCAAGTGCCCGACCTGCGAGAAGCGGAAGTACCAGGACGGCTCGGACGACATGGGGGTCTCCTTCCAGACGCCTACGCGGGTGGCGCCGGAACAGGCGGCAGCCGCCGTGCGCGGCCACGAGAACGAGCACGTGGTCCGGGAGCAGGCCAAGGCCCAGCGGGAGGACCGCCGGGTGGTCAGCCAGTCCGTGACGCTCCACACCGACATCTGCCCCGACTGCGGCAAGGTCTACATCTCCGGCGGCACCACCCGCACCGTCACCGCCGCCGAGCGGGAGCAGCAGGTGGAGCAGCAGGTTCAGCAGGAGCAGGAGGAGAAGGGGTTCTCGGTCCTTGTGTGAGGCCCAGAAAAATTTCCCTGGAATTTTGAATTTTCTTCTTGACAGATGGGGCTGGTTTTAGTATAATAACCCTTGCCGTTCGGAAAACGGATTGCTGGGAGCATAGCTCAGCTGGTTAGAGCACCTGCCTTACAAGCAGGGGGTCACTGG
>CAJUPS010000214.1 GCA_910588045.1 uncultured Oscillospiraceae bacterium
ATATCGGTTGAAAATGCGTCTCAAGTTGAGACGCATTTTTCGACATAATCTGAAATGAGGAGGAACACATTATGGCAAACAAAAAGGACAATCCGCTGATTGGTTCGTTCCGCGCTCCTGTCCCCGATACACCGCCCCCTGCTGGGGCCATTGGGGAGCAGAAGCCCGCCGAGCCGCCCAAGACCGCACCCGACCCCAAGGCCACCGGCGCCACCCCCGTCAAGGGCGGCGAGGGCCAGAAGCCCGCCGAGCCGCCCAAGGGCGCGCCCGACACCAAGGCCACCGGCACCACCCCCACCAAGGGCGGCGAGGGCCAGAAGCCCGCCGAGCCGCCCAAGGGCGCGCCTGACCCCAAGGCCACCGGCACCACCCCCGTCAAGGGCGGCGAGGGCCAGAAGCCCGCCGAACCGCCCAAGGCCGCGCCTGACCTCAAGGCCACCGGCGCCACCCCCGTCAAGGGCGGCGAGGGCCAGAAGCCCGCCGAGCCGCCCAAGGCCGCGCCTGACCCCAAGGCCACCGGCGCCGCTCCCGTCAAGGCTGGCGAGGGCCAGAAGCCCGCCGAGCCGCCCAAGGCCGCGCCTGACCCCAAGGCCACCGACGCCGCTCCCGCCAAGGCTGGCGAGGGCCAGAAGCCCACCGAGCCGCCCAAGGGCGCACCCGATCCCAAGGCTACCGGCACCGCTCCTTCCAAGGACGGCGAAGGTAAATCCCAGGATCAGGCCGGTCTGCGTTTCGTCAAGCTGGCCGACATCAAGCCCCTCTCCGGTACCTATGTCAAGAACTCTCCCCGGAAGGACTACAAGGAGCTGATCGACAGCATCAAGAAGTCCGGGCTGGAAAAGCCGGTCATTCTCCGCCAGGGCGAGAAGGGCGAGTACCAGCTTGTGGACGGGTTCCACCGCTGCGAGGCGCTGAAACAAGCCGGTATGCTGGAAATTCGCGCCGACGTGTACGAAATGTCGCTGACGGAGGCCAGCCGCTACCGCAAGGAGCACCGGGACAAACCGGACCTTCCCATCCCTGGTAAGCTGGTCCCCCTCCACCCCGCCGAGCCGGAGAAGCCTGCCGAGCCGCCCAAGGAGGCCGAGGCCCCCGCCGCCCCCGGAGGACAGGATGAGGAAATCCCCAAGGACTTCACGCTGCCCATCACCAAGGAGGGCCAGTCCGAGATCATCACGACCCTGAAAGTTGCCGACATCCACCCCTTTGAGGGCCACCCCTTCAACGTCAAAGACGATAAGGATATGTGGGACCTTGTGGACAGCGTGAAGAAGTTCGGCGTTCTGGAGCCTGTGGTGGTCATCCCCCGTCAGGCGGGCGGCTATGAGATGGTCTCCGGCCACCGCCGCCAGCGGGCGTGCCAGCTCGCGGGCATCCAGACCATGCCGGTCATCGTGCGCCAGCTTGACCGGGACGAGGCCACCATTTCCATGGTGGACGCCAACATGAAGCGGGAGAACATCTCCCCCATGGAGAAGGCCAGGGCGTACAGCATGAAGCTGGAAGCCATGAAGCGCAAGGCCGGACGGCGTTCCAAGGCGGAGATCGTCAGCGGGGAGAAGCCCATGCGGGCGGACGAGCAGTTGGCCCAGCAGACCGGCGAGAGCCGTTCCAATATCCAGAAGATCACCCGCCTGACCAAGCTGACCCCGGAATTGCAGCAGATGGTGGATGAGAAAAAGCTGCCAGTCCACACCGCCGCCGATATTTCCTATCTGAAGAAGGACGAACAGGACGCCCTGGCCGACGCCATCAAGAAGGAGGACAAGGTTCCCTCCGGCACCCAGGCGGCGGCATTGAAACAAGCCAGTAAGGACGGGAAGCTGACCACAGAGACCATCCAGAAGGCCGTTGCCCCCTCCAAGCGGGAGGAGACCCCGGTTTTGAAGATCACGCTGGGCGAGGAGGACCTGCGGCCCTATTTCCCGGACAAAAAGACCACCATCCCCGATGTGAAGCGGGGGGTACTGGAGGCGTTGGACCTGCGGAAGAAGGCAATCGAACGCCAGCAGGCCAAGGCACAGGCGGAGAAAGACGGCAAGGGAAAGGGTCCAGCGAAGAAGCCCCCCGCGCCGACGAGGTAAGCGCCCATGAAGAAGAAAACGGTTGTCCAGGGCTACACCATCATTGAGCGCAAACAGGCCGGTGAGGTCATGGTCGTGGTGGGGCATAGCACTACGGAGCCAGATCCTTATGTGACGTGGAAAGCCTTTGCCCACGATGGCTTTTCGTCTTTCAACAGCGGGAATTATTTCAAGACCAAACAGGCGGCCATGGTGGACTACTACAAACGGCTGGCTGAGGCGTGGGAGCACTATACTCCCGCCCGCACCAAGCCGCCCAAAGAGCGCAAGGACGATCCGCCGTCCAGATGAAAGAGGTAACACAATGGCAAAAATTTTGATTGCGTCCGCCGCCGTCAGCAACTATGAGGGCATGGACGCGCTGGTGGGCCATGATGGGCGGGTATACCTGGGCAGGCAGGAGAACTATTTCCCCAGTATTGCGGACGGCGTACCCGCATACTACGATAATTCGGACAATTCCCTGCAACTGGTCTCCGACAATGTGCGGATGTTCCATCTTCTGTATGGCGAGGGCTGGCCCCTGTCCCAGCGGCAAATGCGGCGGGAACGCTGCTTTACCAAGGCTGACTATATCGAATTTGCCAGCCTGCGGGACGGCCTGTTGTCCAGATACCGGCCCATCCGGGAAGTGACCTTTGCCGGAAAGCCCTTTGCCCCGCCCAAA
>CAJUPS010000215.1 GCA_910588045.1 uncultured Oscillospiraceae bacterium
AAGCCGGAGGAAGTGGGCGGCGCGTAACCCGCAGATTATTTTATCAGCCTTGCGCCCTCTTGGGGCGCAGTTTGGAGGTGAACCACCATGAAGCAGTACAAAGCCCGCGATAAAATCACGCAGAAAATGAGCCGTGACGGGGCTATCGAGGTAAACGCGGCGACCGGGAAACAAAAGCGTATCAGCAAACGGGCGCGGGAAGCTGCCTTACTGAAAACGCCGGAGCAACAGGCAGCACAGGACGCACAGGCAGCGCAGCCCATTCCGGGCAGTCCCGCCCCGGACATATCCCCCAATGCGCCGCCCCTGCCCCATGCGCCGGGGACGGAAGCCGCACAGGACACGGGAACCGCCGAGCGCGTCTTAGAGCATATCGACGGGGCGCACACCCGCAGAGCCAGCAAAAAGGCGGCACGGAAAGCACAGGCAGAAGCAGAAAGCCGCGCCCGCACTTCCCGGCTGCAATTCACCGAGGAAGAACGGGCAACGCCGGAGCTGGAAAAGTATATCAAGAAATCCGACAAAGCCGCTGACAGGCTGGACGAAGCAAGGGCGAAAATCCCAAAGGAAAAGAAACTTGTGGGGGAGCGAACCTTTGACGAAGCCACCGGGAAAGGCAAGACCCGCCTGCGCTTCGAGGAACGGGAAAAGCCGCAGAACTACGGCAAGGCACATAAAAACCCGTTATCCCGCCCCGCGCAGGAAGCGGGTATTTTCGTCCATAACAAGGTACATTCCGTGGAAAAGGACAATTCCGGCGTGGAGGGTGCGCACAAATCCGAGGAAACCGCCGAAAAAGCCGCGAAGTACGGGGCGCGGAAAGTCAAGGAGGGCTACCGCAGCCACAAGCTCAAACCCTACCGGGCGGCGGCAAAGGCTGAAAAGGCGGCGCAGAAAGCAAACGCCAACTATCTCTACCAAAAGGCACTCCATGACAACCCGCAGATCGCAGCGTCAAATCCATTCTCCCGGTATATGCAGAAGCAGCGTATCAAAAAGCAGTATGCAAAGTCTGTCAAGGCACAGGGCGCAAAGTCTGTCAAGAACGCAGCGGAGAACACAAGAAAAGCCGCCAAAAAGACCGCCGAGGGAACCAAAAAGGCAATCGCATTTGTGGGGCGACACCCGGCGGGCGTATGTATCGCCATAGGTGCGCTGCTGCTTTTCATTATGATTTCTTCCGCATTATCTTCTTGTGGAGCTATGTTTTCCGGCATGATTAACGGCATTGTCGGGACTTCCTACACGTCGGAGGACGCGGATTTAGTCGCCGTGGAAAACAACTATGCGGCACTGGAAACGGACTTGCAGCGCAGGATTGACAATATCGAGCGCGACAATCCCGGCTATGACGAGTACCGCTATGACCTTGACAGTATCGGGCATAACCCCCATGAATTAGCGTCCTATCTGACCGCGCTTTTACAGACCTACACCCCGGCGACCGCACAGGCAGAAATACAGCGTATCTTTGAACTTCAATATACCCTCACTCTGACGGAGGAAGTGGAAATACGTTACCGCACAGAAACAAGCACAGACCCGGACACCGGGGAAACCACCACCGAGGAAGTCCCCTATGAGTATTTTATCCTCAATATCAAGCTGGAGAACAAGCCCATATCCGAGCTTGCGCCGGGACTGCTTACGCCGGAGCAGCTTGAAATGTTCCGGGTGTACTTGGAAACCAGCGGAAACAAACCCCTTATTTTCGGCGGCGGTTCCCCGGACGGGAACCCGTCGGAGGATTTAAGCGGGGTGCAGCTTGTCAACGGCACACGCCCCGGAAATACCGCCGTGGTAGACCGGGCAAAGTCACAGGTAGGCAATGTAGGGGGACAGCCCTATTGGAGCTGGTACGGCTTCAACAGCCGCGTGGAATGGTGCGCCTGTTTCGTTTCATGGTGCTACAATCAAGCCGGGAAAAGCGAGCCGCGCTTTGCCGCGTGCCAGTCACAGGGCGTACCGTGGTTCCAGTCACGGGGGCAATGGGGCGCGAGGGGCTATGAGAATATCGCCCCCGGCGACGCGATCTTTTTTGACTGGGACGGGGACGGGAGCGCAGACCATGTGGGGCTTGTAATCGGCACGGATGGGCAGCGCGTTTACACCGTCGAGGGCAATTCCGGCGACGCTTGCAAGATAAAAAGCTACCCCCTTGACTATGGCTGTATCAAAGGGTACGGCTTGATGAATTGGAACTGAACACATTTTTGACTATGAAAGGAGTTTTACACTATGGCAGCAAACAAGATTGACCGTATCAACCGGGAGATTGAAAAGACCCGCGAGAAGATCACCGAGTATCAGAACAAGCTCAAAGGGCTGGAAGCGCAGAAAACCGAAGCGGAGAATTTGCAGATCGTCCAGCTTGTGCGCTCTATGCGGCTTTCCCCGCAGGAGCTTACCGCCATGCTGCAAAACGGGGCAATCCCCGGCATGACCCCCGCGCCCGTTTTAAGCGGCGCAGACAATGACGAACAGGAGGAAAACGAAGATGAAGAATAAGAAAACCCTTAAAATGCTGTTGACCCTTTGCGCCGCCCTTATCCTCATGGGCGGCTTTTCCGTCACCGCCTACGCGCAGACCCCGGAGGGACAGGACGACGCGACCGACGACAGCGGCGTTGTCTACGAGGAACCCGAAAAGGAAGAACCCCTCACCCCGGACGGGAACGCGACGCTGGTTGACGATTTCGGCGGCAACAAGCAGCTTATCACCGTGACGACCAAAAACGGCAATT
>CAJUPS010000216.1 GCA_910588045.1 uncultured Oscillospiraceae bacterium
GAGCCGTCCGGCCGCTACTGGATGGGCAAGGACGAGGACGGTCAGCCCAAAATCTTTTTCGACGATCCGGAGCGGGCGGCAGACGGGCCCAAGCAGCCGGAGGGCATCCCTGATGCCAAGAAGCCCGAGGCGGACGCCCCCGAGGAACCCGATCCGGCGGACCAGGGCGCGAAAGGCCCGGAGAGGAAAAAGGATAAGGGTGAGACCTGGGAGTGCAATACCGATAAGGTGGACCGCGAGATCGAAAAATTGAAAAAGAAGCAGCAGGAGCTGGAGCAGAGGCTCAATTCCGAGACCGACGAGGCCAAGATCAAGGATCTGGAGCGCCAGCTGGCCCAGGTAGAGCAGGAGCTGAAGCAGAAGGACAACGATACCTACCGGAGACAGCACGCTGTATATACACAGCTCTCCTAATTTCTGAAAAGCGGCGGTTTTCGAAAACCGCCGTTTTTCTTCGCATTAACAATTAATTTAAGGAGATTTTAAGCATGGAAGATTTGAAAACCCTATTGGCGTATTTCAAGGAACACAAAAAAGGCATCATCGTGATCCTCATTGCAACGGTCATAGGGGCCGCATTGGGGGTGGCAGCTTTTTATAACGGCTGGCTTGGCTGAAAATTGACCGTAGGAAAAATTTAAGAAATTCCATAGGGAAAACGCAGGAAAAAGAAAAACAATCTTGATATAATGTCAGTGAAATCTTGGCCTGGAGGCAAGGGGAAAATGAGTAAGCAAAAATGGATCAATCTGGTGTCGGTATATTCCATTATTTATACCGTGATTACGCTGCTGAACAGCCTGTTGTATCTCTGTAACGGCATTTACGAGGACCCCAGCGGCAACTGGCACGAACTGGACAGGGCCATTATCCTGCTGATCGGCGTTGCGGCGTTTGAGCTGTGTACCAGTCTGCCCATTAAGCCGTTGATTTTGCGGTATGTGGTCGCGTACATCCCGTCCCAGCTGCTGGCTTTCGCCTATGTCTGGTTTACCAGTTTGCGGGAACCATTGGCAAAAACCGCGTATCAGGATATTTGGATTAACTTTACGGGCATGTTTATCGTGCTGAGTGTTGCCAACACCATTGTTGGCATTTGCAAGAAAAAAAGGGAGCGGAAGTAAAGTGACAAACGCTGTGAATAACTTCACACGCATCCTGGTAGTTGACGATGAAAAGGAGCTGGCCGACGTGCTGGAGCTTTACCTCGCAAATGACGGCTACACGGTCCACAAGTGCTATACTGGCACAGAGGCCCTGGACTGTATTGAACACACAGCCCTGGATCTGGCGCTCCTGGACGTGATGCTCCCCGACGCAGACGGTTTTCAGCTCTGCAAGAAAATCAGGGAGAAGTCCTACTGCCCCATCATCATGCTCACAGCCAGGGGGTCGGACGGGGACAAGATCATGGGACTGACCATCGGGGCCGACGACTACATCACAAAGCCGTTCAATCCCCTGGAGGTTGTCGCCCGGGTCAAGACCCAGCTGCGGCGGTATAGGCTCTATAACGGTTCCGCTCCGAAGCAGGACGAACCGGCCCATGAATACGACATTCGAGGGCTGGTGCTCAACCGGGACAGCCACAAGTGCTTCCTGTTTGGGAGGGAAGTGCAGTTGACTCCCCTGGAGTTCTCCATCCTCTGGTATCTCTGCGAGCGGCAGGGGGTTGTCGTCCCCTCCGAGGAGCTGTTTGAGGCGGTGTGGGGTGAGAAGTTCCTAAAAAACAACAACACCGTCATGGCCCACATCGGGCGGCTGCGGGAAAAGCTGGACGAGCCTGCCCGAAGCCCCAGGTTCATTAAAACGGTATGGGGGGTTGGGTACACCATTGAAAAGTAAGAATGACTTCGGCCAGTTCCGCAGGAAGATATTCCTCCACACCATAGCTGTGCTGGCGGCGACCGCCGCTGTGATCTATCTCACTTACGCCGTCCTGCTGCGGGGCCGCTTTGCCAACGGAATGGTGGCCCTGTTTCAAAACACCCTGGGCATGGACTATGCCGCCGCCCTCCGGTTCTACGAGCGCACCTTCCGCAGTCACATGGACGCCATCATTCTGCTGTCCCTCCTGCTGGTGGCCGCCGGCCTGTTCTACTTTTACCTCCGCTGGCTGACCCGGTATTTTGAGGACATCAGCAGAGGAATGGATGCCTTGCTCCAGGATGTGGCCGGAGAAATTTCCCTGCCCCCGGAGCTGCTTCCCATTGAGCGCAAAATGAATCTGGCGAAGCACACCATCGACCGGCAGAAAAGCGACATGCTCCTGGCCGAACAAAAAAAGAATGATCTGGTGATGTACCTGGCCCACGACCTGAAAACGCCCCTGGCCTCCTCCATCAGCTACCTGAACCTGCTGCGGGATGAAAAGCAGCTCTCCGAGGAACTGCGGGAAAAGTATCTCACCATTGCCCTCGCCAAGTCGGAGCGGCTGGAGGATCTGATCAACGAGTTTCTGGAAATCGCGCGGTACAGCCTGTCCACCATCACCCTGCAACACAGCGAGATCAACCTGACCCGCCTGCTGGAGCAGTTTGTGTATGAGTTTCAGCCGGTTTTGGACCAAAAGGGCCTGACCTGCCGCCTTGCGGTTGGGGAGGACATTCTACTGAACTGTGACGCCGACAAGATGCAACGGGTCTTTGACAACCTTTTGCGGAATGCGGTGAATTACAGCTACGACGGAACCG
>CAJUPS010000217.1 GCA_910588045.1 uncultured Oscillospiraceae bacterium
TTTATAGAAAAAACAACGATTAAGGAGGATAACTATAAAATAAGGATATGGCTATTTATCCGAGAAATAGGATAAATAGCCAGCCACAAGGGTTGCGTCCGGCTTCTGCATATAGATCAGCATAGTATTGTTGACCGAGTAGCGGTGGAACCGGGACATCACCGACAGATAGCGCATATACTTTTCGCTCTCAAACAGTTCCTTGATGTTCTGCTCAATGCCCTCGGTGATTTCCCGCAATCGCTCCCGGTTGGTAGGTTTCTCTGCCATTTCCTTGTTTCTCCTTTCCAAATCCATGATTTTTGTTAGGTGTTCTGCAATCCATGTTTTTTGTTCCTCGATGCCATCCTCCATCAGAAAGTCCAGAAGATACTCCACATAGTCCTTTTGGTGCAGCGCCTCCACAAAAAGGGGGTGCGGCTCATCCTCCGGGGTCAGGGGCGCAAGGCCGGTTTCCCAGCCCCGCAGCAGATGGGCGTAGTCTGCCAGCGCGCGGAAACACCGCTGCTTGGATTCCCGGAATTTCTGCGCTTCTGACTTTTGACGGACATAGGTTTTCTTCGGGGGCGCCTGGCTGTCATAGAGCAGTCCAAAATCCTGGGCCAGTTTTTCCGCAGCCTCTTTGGGGGAGAGGTTATACAGTCTGGCGGCAAAGTCGATCACATCACCGTCCGCCCCGCAGCCGAAACAGTGAAAGCGGCGGTCTAATTTCATGCTGGGCGTCCTGTCATCGTGAAAGGGACAGCAGGCCATGCCGTTCCGCTTTACCTCGATTCCATAGTGTTCCGCCGCTTCTCTGGTGGTGATGGACTGCTTTACCGTTTCAAAGACATTCCCGCCCATGCTTATTGACCGGAGGAGGATTTCAACGGCGGCTTATAGCCTGCGGCCCTGGCGCGTTCACTGGCGGCTTTGCGCCGCTTTTCGCTGTACGGCTCCCGGACCGATACGCAGCGTTTGGGGACAATGAAGTTGTGTTCATCCTTTTTGGTGATCTGTTCCGGGTGTTTATCCGCAAGGCGGTTCAGCTTCTCCATGAGCCTGGGGTCATGGGTGTAGACCTCCGCCATTGGTTCTGCCTGGTTATAGAGAAGAATCGTTTCCTGTTCCAACAGCGACAACTTCATTAAGAACCTCCTTTCCGCTGCCCGAAATCCAGCTTGAAGTTCACATATTCGCCGGTATCTTCTAAAAGCACATCCGCGTCATAGGTTTTTCCGGTCTTTTCCGAATAGCAGCCGGTGAGCCTTGCGCGCCCGTCTTTCAGGAGGGCCGCGACAATGGCCTTGGTGGGCTGTTTCTTCCTGGCGCTCCACCACTTGCTGTCCTTCCAGATGGCAAATCTGCACTCCGGGTTTTCACAGAAAAAGCCCTTTTTGCCCTCGGTGACAGAGCCGCCGCAGCGGGGACAGCGGCCCACCGTTTCGCGGGGCGGGGAGAACAGGTACTCGGTCCCCCTGGCTACCTGAAAGGTTGCCACCAGCTCCCGCAGCATAGCACTGATCCCGGACAGAAATTCCTCCGGGGAAAGCTCGCCGCGCTCGATCTCGCCCAGCCGGTACTCCCACTCGGCGGTGAGAAGCGGGGATTGCAGCTGCTCCGGCAGCACCGTAATGAGGGAGCGCGCATCGCGGGAGGGCAGCAGCTGGACTGTTTTTTTGCTCTTTTTCCGTTCCAGGAAACCGGTAGACGCCAGCTTTTCCAGAATCCCGGCGCGGGTGGCAGGCGTTCCCAGCCCCTTGCGCTCGGCAGTATCGGGCATATCCTCTTTCCCGGCGTTCTCCATCGCGGAGAGCAGGGTATCTTCGGTGAAATGCTTCGGCGGGCTGGTTTTCCCCTCCTTAACGGAGGCGTTGGAAACGGGCAAAGACTGTCCTTCGGAGAGTTCCGGCAGCGTCTTTTCCTCCGGCCCGCCCTCCGGTTCCGGGGCATTTTTCAGACCGGCGCGGTAACGGTCCTCCAAAGCCCGCCAGCCAGAGCGCTTGACGGTTTTCCCCTTTGCGGTAAACTCCTGACCGGCACAGACAAGTGCGGCAGTCGTTTCCTCGTAAAGATGGGACTGTGCCACCGCGCACAGCAGGCGCAGGCACACCAGCTCCAATACCGCTTTCTCGCCGGTAGGAAGGCCGGATAAATCCGCCCCCTGGAGATTGCGGGTGGGGAGAATGGCATGGTGGTCGGTCACTTTTTTATTGTTGATGACCGCCTCCGGGTTGCAGGCAATGGCAATCCCTTTCCGAAACGGCATGGCATTGGCGGTGAGGTTCACAAGCACCGGCAGGCCCTCCGCCATATCCGAAGTCAAGTACCGGCTGTCCGTCCGGGGATAGGTACACAGCTTTTTCTCATAAAGATTTTGCAGATAATCCAGCGTCTGCTGGGCGGTAAACCCCAGCAGACGGTTGGCGTCCCGCTGGAGGGTGGTCAGGTCATAGAGGGCGGGCGGCTTTTCGGATTTCTCCCTGCGTTCCGTCTGTTTCACCACCACAGAACCGCCCCGGCAGGCCGTTTGCAGCTCCTTGGCGGCGGCTTTGTCTTTCATCCGCGCGCCAGAAGCGGTAAATCCGGGCAGTTCCAGCGTCACCGTATAGAACGGCTCCGGCTGGAAGGCTTCGGCTTCAAATGGATACATCAACATTTGAGGCCTTATACTCAGCATTCCAAAATGTT
>CAJUPS010000218.1 GCA_910588045.1 uncultured Oscillospiraceae bacterium
TTCTCCTTGGCCTCCAGCTCCTTGAGCTCGTTGTTGGCCTGGACCACCCCCATGGGTTCCACGAAGATGGTGGCCCCGCTGGAGCTGACGTCGTGGACCAGCCCCGGCATACTGCCCCGGAACTCCGCCTTCACGGGCACCACGAACCGCCCGTCCCGCTGGGTGATGATGGCCTCCTGGAGCACCTTGCTGTAGCTCTGGGAGGAGATGATCTTCTGCAAAATCTGCCGCCCCTTGGATGCAGCTACCCGGATGTGCCGCCGGATGTCCGCCAGCTCCGGGCTGGCGTTGTCTGCGATGACATCCTCCTCCAGGATGGAGGTAAAAATCTTCTCCTCCAGGAATCGGTTTCCCCGGAGGGCGTAGAAGAGGTGGTCAATGGCCGATTTCTCCCCGTTGTCGTTGAAATAGTCCTTGACCCGCCGGGCGCACCGCAGCACCCCGGCGATGTCCAGCAGCTCCCGAGTGTTCAGGGCCCCGCCGTGGTCGGCGCGGTACAAGCTCTCCGCCACCGGCTTGATGCCGGAGAAGGCGGGGGAGCCCTTGAGGCCGATCATGGCCCGGGCCGCGTCCGTCTCATCCTGGAGGCGGCGCACGTCGTCCACGTCCGTCTGGGGGACCATGGCCAGGGCCTTCTCCCGGGATTCAGCGCTGTTGGTCTGCTCGGAGAGCATTTTCAGCACCGCCGGAAGCTCTAAGGTCTTTATCGATTTGTCAAATAATTCGCTCATATTCTTTCTCCATATTTTGGCAACTGCCGCTTTTCATAGTAAACAATGGTCATACCGGGCTGCAAAAGCTCCTCCCGACCGGTCCGCCGGTAGCCCAGCTTTTCATACAGATGGCACAGCTTGGCCTCCTCCTTGATGGTATCCAGCTGCCATGCCCGCGCCTGGGGATACAGCTCCTCCAGGGCCAGCATGGCCTCCTGCGCATACCCCTTCCCCTGAAACGCGGGAAGGATAAAAATTGGTGACACCCTGCAAGTATCCTCCGCCAGACGCTGGACGCGGGCCGCGCCGATGGGACGGCCCCCGGTCCGAATGAAATAGTAATCGGTCGTATCCTGCGCCATACGCGCCTCCACCTTCTCCAGAGGCTCCGCCGCCGGATTGGTCGCCGTGTCGTGATATTTTTCCAGCAGTCCCGTGAACGCCTCCACCTGCATAGCGTGCAGCACTGCGCAGTCCTGGGGGTCTGCTTTTCTCAACTCAATCATCCGTCCGCCTCCGGGATTTGAAGTCCCTTATAGAAATCCAACGTCTTAAACCCCCGCTCCAGCATAGCGTGGACGTAAGCCTCCGCCGCGTCCCCCAGCTTTTTAAGGTCCTCCGCTGCCAGAGAGAAGCTGTAAAGCTTTTTCGCCTCCCCGTACAGCACCCGCCGCAGCGCCGCCAAGGCACCGTTAGAGAGAGGCATCGACAGTCCGCGCTCCCCCTTGCCGCATTTCCCGCAGCAGACCACGCCCTCCCGCACATCCAGCACGGGGTCCTCCGGCTCAGGATTCCCGCAGTACGCGCAGGCGTCCGCCAGGGGCTCGAAGCCGATGAGGCTCATGAGCTTCAGCTCGAACGCCGCCTTCACCAGCGCGGGATTTTTTTTCAGATTCCCCAGCGCATACAGCGCGTTGAGCAGCAAGGACAGAATTTCCCCGCTCTCCACGCCCTCCAGCGCTGCCGCCTCGGTCAGCTCTGCGAAGTAACTGGCGAGACTCAGCAGCTCGATGTCCCGCCTTACCCCCTCGAACAGCTCGATGGTGTTCCCCTCGTTGAGGTACTGCCACCCCCGACTCTCGCTGAGGGTCAGCTCGGAGTAGGCCAGAAGCTGGGTGCAGGCCGTCACCCGGCTCTTCCGGCTCCGGGCCCCCTTGGCCACCACCGGAACCTTCCCATCCGGGGTCAGGACGGTCAATATCTTGTCACTCTCCTTGGTGTCCACCGCCCGCAGGACGATGCCCTTGACCACCGTCTTCTCTCTCGCCATGTCTCGCTCCTATGTAAGCGCCCCGGCCTCACCGGGTGCGCTGCTCCTGTTCCTCCTCGGCCCGTTCCTCCTCCTGCTTCCGCAGCAGGTAGAACTCCGGCACGCCGGTCTGCCAGAACAGGTCCCAATAGCCGTCCTCCATCTTTCCCGTCCTCCTGGCCTTATAGTGGGCAGGAAACTTGTCGGATATAAGTGGTAAGTTGTGGTTTCGTCAGGTCCTTTACCATAAACAGGAAATCCGCGTAGCTCCCGTCCCTGTACCTGAACGCGCGGGGGATAGTCCCCGTGACCTGGAAACCAAACTTTTTATACAGCCCGACAGCCGCCTCGTTGGTGGAGACCACCTCCAGCTCCGCCTGCTCATATCCCACGGTCCCGGCAGCGTCCAGAATCTCCCCCAGCAGGACAGTCCCGATGCCCATGCCCCAGAAGGCGCGGTACAGGGAGATCCCCACCGTACACCGGTGCCGCATCCTGATCCGCTCCGAGTTCCCGGCAAAGGAGCAGCTGCCCGCGAGCACACCGTCCGCAAACGCCAGCAGGTGCAGGGCCCAGGGGTTCTCCCGGTTTTTCCGGATAAACTCCACTTCCTCCTCCACGCTGGTCCGGACCTCCTCCGGCTCCCGGACCACATAGGGCGTCTCCCCGGAAGTGACCTTCAGATA
>CAJUPS010000219.1 GCA_910588045.1 uncultured Oscillospiraceae bacterium
ATCCCCCGTAATCAGGAAGGTTCTTAGGAAACCCCGTTTCCTAAGTGACTTTTTGGGTACTTTTTGTTCACACAAAAAGTACCCGCGGAGTCCGGGGCCGCGTAGGTCCCGGGCCTTCGACCAAGAAGGAGCTAAACGAGCTGCCCGCGGGGACGTCATTTAGCCGCCTTCGGCGTCTAAACGACCGTCCCGGAGCTCGGCCGGGGGCCGAACTCCTAGGCGCGAAGAAAAAAGCGGTGCCGCCGCACAGCGGCGTCAAAAAGGCAGAAAAGACTGTTTCGTTCCGAAACAGTCTTTCATCCGCCATGTGTAAAAAATGTCTCTTACTCTCCGAACTCTCCGGAACGAACCAGCTCCGCCAGGGCCTCTACTGCTTCCTTCTCATCAGAGCCATCGGCGATCAAAGTAATGGTGGTACCCTTCACAATGCCCAGGGACAGTACGCCCAGCAGGCTCTTGGCATTCACCCGGCGCTCGTCCTTCTCGACCCAGATGCCGCTCTTGAACTCGTTGGCCTTACGGATGAAATAGGTGGCAGGCCGTGCGTGCAGGCCGACCTCGTTGTTAATGGTGACTTCCTGAGTATACATAGACCTGTTCTCTCCTCTTCAATCTCAATCTGCATATACCTGTTGCGATGACAGCCGGAGAACCCGGCCCGCTCTTTTGGGTTATTCTTATGTTAGCAAATTTCCCTCTTTCCGTCAACGGCACATTTCACAAAATTATTCCCCCTTCGGAGAGCTTCACACACCGTTTTGTGGGAAAATTTACGAAAACGCCTCTCTCCGGCCTCCACACGGCCCCTCCCCATGGAAAGTATCCCCAGGAAGGACCGCGCTTATGCCCACCATCCTATGCGCCTGCCCTTGCGGCGGTGCGCTTTTCTACTGCTTCAGCTCCACCACGGTCACGCCGTCCTCCCCCTCTCCGTAACGACCCAGACGGAAGGATTTGACTGCGCGGTGGTGCTTTAGCTGCTGATGCACCGCCTTGCGCAGCGCCCCCGTGCCCTTGCCGTGAATGATGGTCACAATATTCAGCTTCCCCATGACGGCGCTGTCCAGAAACCGCTCCACCTGGAGGTCCGCCTCGTCGGTCATCAGGCCCCGGATGTCCAGCTCGTTGACGGCTGCCCGGGCTCCCGCCAGGCGGACGGTGGCCGCGGCCCGCTTCTTTTCCTCCCGCTTGGCCAGAGTCTCCGCGTCCTCGATGAGCCGTACCTCGCTGGCCTTCACCGTCAGCTTCATGTTCCCGGCCAGCAATTGCAGCTTCTCGCCGTTGACGGCGGTGACCACCGCCTGCTTCCGGGTGCCCCCCAGCTCCACCAGGTCCCCCTCCCGGATGGGACGGCTGGGGGCGGGAATGGGCTCCTTCTCCACCTCGAAGTGGAGCTCCTCCTCCATCTGGTTCAGCTTCCCCCGGATGGCGGCCCGGGCGTCGTTGACGTTCTGCCAGGAGGCGTTTTTCTCCTGCTCCTTCCGCAGCTGGGCCAGCTCCTCAAAGATGGCGTCCGCCTGGGCCCGGGCCTCCCGGACGATGCGCCGGGCCTCGGCCTCGCCCCGGGTCCGGGCGTTCTCCTTGGCCCGCTCCATCTGCTCCCGGAACTCGTGGGCCCGCTTGGCGTCCGCCTCCCGCTGGGAGCGCAGGCGCTCGGCCTCGGTCTGGTCCTTCTCCAGCCGCTGGCGCTTCTCCTCCAGCTGGGTGAGCACGTCCTCGAAGCGGATGGACTCGCTGTCCATCTGGGCCTTGGCGGTCTCGATGACGGCGGGGTCCAGTCCCAGCCGCTGGGAGATGGCAAAGGCGTTGGACTTGCCGGGGATGCCGATAAGCAGCTTGTAGGTGGGCCGCAGGGTCTCCACGTCGAACTCGCAGGAGGCGTTCTCCACCCCCTGGGTGGTCATGGCGAAGGTCTTCAGCTCCGCGTAGTGGGTGGTGGCGGCGATCTTGCCGCCCCGGTCCCGGACGTGCTGGATGATGGCGATGGCCAGGGCCGCGCCCTCGATGGGGTCCGTGCCCGCCCCCAGCTCGTCGAAGAGGATAAGGCTGTGTCCGTCCGCCTCGTCCAGGATCTTCACGATGTTCACCATGTGGGCGGAGAAGGTGGACAGGCTCTGCTCGATGCTCTGCTCGTCGCCGATGTCCGCCAGCACCCGGTCGAAGACGCTGACCGCGCTGCCAGAGTCGGCGGGGATGTGGAGGCCGCATTGGGCCATGAGGGTCAGCAGGCCCAGGGTTTTCAGGCTCACCGTCTTACCGCCGGTGTTGGGGCCGGTGATGACCAGGGTGTCGAATTTCTGCCCTAGCTCGATGGTGATAGGCACCGCCTTACCGGTATCCAGCAGGGGATGCCGGGCGTGGCGGAGATAGATACTGCCGTTGCGCCGGATTTCCGGCCGGGTGCCGTTCATCCTGTAGCTCAGCTGCCCCCGGGCGAAAATCAGGTCCAGCCGTACCAGCATGTCGTAGTCGGAGAGAATGTCCCGGTGGCACCCCGCGGCCTCGGCGGACAGGGCACGGAGGATGCGCTCGATCTCCTTCTTCTCCTTGGCCTCCAGCTCCTTGAGCTCGTTGTTGGCCTGGACCACCCCCATGG
>CAJUPS010000220.1 GCA_910588045.1 uncultured Oscillospiraceae bacterium
CAAATCCTGGCGAAGCAGCTCAATATCTCCCCTCACCAGCTCGGCTATGTGACCAACTCCAACGCTGGCGAGGGGCTTTTGTTCTTCGGGAGCGTCATTATCCCCTTTGTGGACCATTTCCCGAAGGATACGGAACTCTATGAAATCATGACCACCCGCTTGGAGGACCTTGCGGCGCAGTAAAGGAGGTGCTGACCCATAGACCCATTGCAGAGTAATGAGACGATTCAGCAGTTTATGAAGCTGCTGGAGGAAAACAACCGGCAGGGGCAGGCGCAGGATTTGTCTCTCCTGATGTTCTACATGGACGGCATGACCCGGCAATTCGAGGCCGTATCCCAGGAATTGCAGGAGGTCCGCCAGCAGCTTGCCCAGGCCCAGGAATCCCCAGCGAAAAAGGCCATTGGCCGAATGGTGGAAGCCCTGGGGCACAAGGTAGAGCAGGCGCGGGAGGTTCTGGATGATCTGCGGGAGAGAATCACGGATTGCGCCAAAAATGCTGTGGAAAATTTCAAGGAGGCGGGTGTGACCGCATTGGATAAGGCCGTGTCCGCCATTGGAGTCAAAAATGTGCTGGAATCCTTGCAGGAGAAGATCAGCGGAATGCTTTCCGATACGAAGCAGAACATTGAAAAGGTGGAGAGCATCGGCCATGAGCTGCGGAGCGTGGGCGGTCATTTGAAGAACGCCGGACGCGCCATGACCGGCAAGGATACGCAGACGGTGGACGGCGGGCAGGAGGGGCGTTTTCAGTCCGTGGTTTTGGCACCCATGCGGGCCACAAAAAGGCTGCTGTCCAGCATGAACAACGCCACCCTCGCCGCTATCGGCGGGATGGAGAGTTTGGAGCTGTCAGCGGAGGCCGCACGGGAGGCGCGGGCGGAGCGTCAGGCTGAGAAAAAGCCCTCCATCCGGCAGGCATTGGCGGAGAAACGGGCGGAAGCCGCTGCCCAGCCCGCCCCCGCGCAGGATAAAAAGCATAAGGCCCCGGAGGCGGCTCTATGAGCGGCAAACGGTTCCAAGCCAGGGCGAAAACGGTGCAGAAGCTGGGCCGGGACGGTCTGGTGGAGCAAAACATGGCTACCGGCGAGGAAAAGCGCGTCAGCCAGCGGACGGCGGATATATCCTTCGGTCCGGCCCGTCCCCAGGAACAGGCGGCGGGCCACCGCGCGGCACAGCGGGGCGGCGGCGATTCCGCTTCCTCCAGCAAGAAGCGGCGGAAACAGCCCCGGCCCATCCAGCAGACTGCGGAGGAAGCGGTCTACTCCGCCCAGGAACCCGCCAGCGTCCCGGAGGCCCCCGTATCAGAGGTTTCTTCCATGCGTATGGCGGCGGACGCGCCCATGATGGCCGCTCCTATCGCCAGCGAGGACCCGCCGCCCCCGCCCCGGAGACGGCGCAAGCGAAAGAACCGCAAAAAATCCAAGCAGCGGCAGGCAGCAAAGCTCACCCCGGACGCGGCCCGATCTTTGGACGGTCAGCCCGCCCCTATGCGCTCCGCTGGGGATGCTCCCATGCAGAACCGGCCCCCTGGTCCCACTCCGTCAAAGCGTCCGCCCTGCCCGGTGGAGGGCGGGGGACGGCTGCAATTCAAAGATGCGGAGGGCGAACAGCCCCCTTCTGATGGCAAAATCCCCGTTGATGGCAGGGCGAAGATGAAGAAGCAGCAGGTCATGGACCATGCTGCCAATACCGCCCAGCCGGAGGACAGTCAGCAGGCGGAGCCGTCTGCGGATGGCGAGGGCGATACTCGCCAGCGGGACAGCCCTCCAGCAGAAGGGCCGTCCCCTGCGCGGGATGATCGTGGGGCCTATAAGAAGCGGCAGGCGGCAAAGTTCGCCGCCCACTCCGCCGCTGGAAAAACAGACCGGCCCCGGCTGCAATTCGAGGACCCACCCCCCGCCGCTGACAGTGCCCCTCCCCCCGTGCTGAAGGAGGACGCCCCGCCGCCCAGTCGGAAGTATCAAAAGGCGGTGCGCCGGGTGGAAAGGGCGGAGCAGAAGGTGAAGCAGGCCCGTGACAATCTCCCCACCAAGCGCCGCCTGTCCTTTCAGCCGGAGCCGGATGGTGAGACGGGCAAACCCCGCCGCCATCTCCATTTTGAGCAGGAGGTTTTACCGGAGTACCGCAAGCCTTCTCTCCCCGTCCGTGGCGCTGGCATGGCGAAAACGGCGGCGGTGATGAAGCTCCACGGCAAAATTCATCAACATGAGCGGGACAATGTGGCGCTGGAGGCCACCCACAAAAGCGAATTATTTATGGAGCAGGGCGTGGGGCGTATGCTGCGCTGGCAGAGGAACCGCCGCCGCTCCAAGCCCTACCGCGCTTTGCGCCAAGCGGAGAAGCGGGCAGTAAAGGAAAATGTCAGGCTTGCATGGCAGACCGCCCTCCGGGATAACCCGGAATTACAGCGCAAAAACGCCCTCGCCAAATGGATGCAGAAGCAGAAGATCAAGCGAAAGTATGCCCAGGCTGCGCATGAGGCGAAGCAGACGGCGCACTTTACCCAAAACGTGGTCCACGCCACCGGGCAGATCGTCCGGGCGGTCCAGCAGTATGTAGCGGCACGAAAATC
>CAJUPS010000221.1 GCA_910588045.1 uncultured Oscillospiraceae bacterium
CGGATTTCACCAGCTTTTCAATGGTGGCGGCACGGGTGGCGGGTGTGCCCAGCCCCGTCCGCTCCACGTCCTCCAGTTTGGCGAAATCGTCCGCGCTGGCCTTCTCCATTGCCAGCAGCAGGGAATCCTCCGTAAATCGTGCCGGGGGAGACGTAGTACCCTGCTTCAACAGAGCGTCCGCGCCCTCCAACCGCTGACCCTCGGACAGTGCCGGGAGCTCCGGGGCCGGTTTCTCGTTTTTTTGCTTCAGCGTGGAAAAGAAGGTTTTCTCTGTCCCTTTCCAGCCCGCCGCCGTCACCGTGCGGCCCTTGGTCATAAAAGAAGCGCCGCCACAGTCCAGCGTAACGGCACTCTCCACATAGGTATGGGGTTCGCCCACGGCGCACAGCAGCCGGACGGCAATCATGTAGAGGATGTTCCGCTCCCCGGTGGGCAGGGCGGCAAGGTCAGCACCGGCGATCTCCGCCGTGGGAATGACGGCGTGGTGGTCGGTCACTTTGCTGCTGTCTACCACTTGGGCGGCGTGTACCGGGAGGGGCTGGCCCGCCATGAAGGACAGCGCACCGGCCACGGTGGAGCAGAGAGCGGGCAGGCCCTCCGCCATATCCTCGGTCAGATAGCGGCTGTCCGTTCGGGGGTAGGTTGCCAGCCGCTTTTCGTAGAGGGATTGGAGGTAGTCAAGGGCCTGCTGGGCGGTGTAGTCAAAAAGGCGGTTGGCCTCCCGCTGAAGGGTGGTCAGGTCGTAGAGCTTCGGTGGCCGCTCAGTCTTGTCCTTCCTGGTGACGGACTGGACCACGGCGGTCTTGCCCAGGCAGGCGGAGCGCAGCTTTTCCGCGTCCGTCTTGGAATTAAACTTGCCGCTTGCCGCCCGGAGGCCCTGTGCGTCCAGCTCCACGGTGTAGAACTTCTCCTTTTTGAAATGCTCAATCGCCGCTTCCCGTTCCGCCAGCAGCGTGAGTGTGGGGGTCAGCACCCGGCCCACGTTCAGCGTCTTACCTTTATATAATGTAGTAAAAAGGCGAGTGCCGTTGATACCGATGAGCCAATCCGCCTTGGCGCGGCAGAGGGCGGCAGCGTAGAGGTTGTTGTACTTCTGACCGTCCACCAGATGATCAAAGCCCTTGCGGATAGCGGATTCCTCCATACTGGAAATCCACAGCCGCTTGACGGGTTTCGCGCATTTGCAGAGATCATAGGTCAGCCGGAAGATCAATTCGCCCTCCCGCCCCGCGTCGGTGGCACAGATCACCGTGTCCACATCATCCCGGCTCATAAGCTGGCGCAGGATGTTGAACTGCTTCCTGGTATCCGGCAGCACTTGGAACTGCCACGGCTGGGGGATGATGGGGAGATCGTCATAGGCCCACTTGGAGTAGCGGGGGTCGTAAGCGTCAGCCGGGGCCAGCTCTACCAGATGGCCCACACACCAGCTCACCAGCCAGCCGCCGCCCTCCATGTACCCGTCCTTCCGGCTCGTTGCCCCCAGCACCTTCGACAAAGACATTGCAACGCTGGGTTTTTCTGAAATCACTAACCGCGTTCGTATCACTCCTTTTCCTGTCTGTCCAGATATTCAAATTCCAACTGATTTTCGCATATCCCGCTGCAAAGATAGCCGCTCTGAAAGGGTACGCCCTGGCGCGGCTGTCTCCCTTCGGTCATGTACGCCACCCTCGGACTGAGCCAGAGCATTTCCACCCGGCGCTCCTTGAACATCTGGAACCGCTTCTGGCTGTCAAAAATGCCCTGGAAGTTGATAAGCATGGCAAAGGGCTTTCCAATGGCATAAAGCCGTTCCAGCACTTCATTTTTCAAGCTGTACGGCGGGTTGCTGATGATATAGTCGCAGTCCGGCGTGTCTGTCTGAAAGAAGTCCTGCCCGGTCTGGATATGCCCGTAGATCACCCGGAACCCATTGCGGGAGAATACCTTCACATACGCGCTGTCCGCCGTATCAAAGGGGCACCATATCACGGCTCCCGGTCTGAGACGCTTCATAATGGGATAGACCGCATAGGAGGGCGTGAAATATTCGTCCCGTTTGCGGAACTGATATTGTATTTGCGCCATCACTTCCTCCGCAGCAGGTCCCGGTAGCATATGCTCAAGCAGGGCGCGTCCCGGCGATAGGGACAGCCGTGGCAGGGGTGGCCGGGAGGAAGGGCGGGAGGCCCGTGGACCTCCCGCCGCTCCGTGGGAACCTGGGTCATCATGCGTTCATATGGGCTGTCGGTAAACCGGGTCATTCCTCATCCCCCGGTTCCTCATAGCCATAGCCCTCCGGGTAGTCCGGTTCCTCCGGCTCATCACGGGGGCCGCGCCGGGGCACGGGTTCCAGATCGTCCTCGTTGACCGTTTCCTCATCCCCGCCGGTCAGCTCGTCAAAGTCCTCCGCATCGTCCAAGTCGTGCTTGGGCTTCCAGATTTTCAGATAGTACCCAGCGCCGCCCACGGCCAGGGCCGCGATCACCACCAGAATCATGGCGCTGGAACCGTCCTTCTCAGGCTTTTCCGGCTCCGGGTCGGTATCCGGGTCCACAGCGGGGGCCTTGCCGGTACAGTCCATCATGG
>CAJUPS010000222.1 GCA_910588045.1 uncultured Oscillospiraceae bacterium
CAGAGCAGAGCTGGCGGTAGAACTCCATGACGCTGACGGTGGAGAGGCAGATGTATTCCATGTGGTAGAGGTTGGGGTTGAGGCTCTTTGCAAAGCAGCGCAGGGCGAAGGACTTGCCCATGCCGGGGCGTGCCGTGAACAGGCCGATGCCCCTGGTGTCCTTGAGGTAGTCCAGCCGGGACGCCATCTCCGAGATGTCCCTTGAGAGGAACCGGTCCTTCTCTTTCGCATTCTGCTTGTCAAAGGGATTGAAGGAAAGCCCATAGTAGGAACGGAACATCAGCCCTCACCTCCGATCCTTGAATAATCGATGGACGGCGTGTTATTGCGTTTCGTCCGGCAGTTCTCATTCTTATCCGTAGGACGGATGGGGTAATGCTCCCCTTCGTAAAGGATGAAGGCGGAGGACATGTCGTCCGGCAGGAAGCGGATTTCCACTTTCGATGAGATGAACTGCATGGGGACGTCATAGGACACTTTGTCGATGGAGATGGTGGAGTCCTTGTTCACCTTCCTGGTGATGCGGTTGAGGAAGCATTCCTCCAGCCATTCCCTGGATTTGGGCATGCGGATGGAGGAACGGGTCTGCTGGTAGCGCTCCAGGGGCGTGGTGCCGATGCCGGAATGGAGGGATGTATTGTAGGTGCGCATGTAGTCCTTAAGCAGCCCGTTGAACTGCGCCAGCGAGGTGATGGAATCCAGGTCCAGCGTATAGAGCCAGGTTTCCTTGAGCGTCCTGAACTGGCGTTCGATTTTGGCCTTGGATGCACCGTCACGGATTTTCGTATGTAAAAGTACGGTGCCGATGGAGCCGCAGATGAGGGAAAGCTGCTCATTGGAGTAGCTGCAGCCATTGTCGACATAAAGTTTTGCCGGGATCCCGTGGGCGGCCACGGCGTCCTTGAGCACCTTCTGGAAGTTATAGGCATTGTCGCTGTAGAAGAGCCCGCCGCCCACCAGGAAACGGGAGTGGTCATCAATGACCATGATGCAGTAGACCCTCCTGCGCTGGCCGTCCTCCGTGATATAAGGAAGATAGCATGTATCGGCCTGCCACATCTTCCCAAAGGAGTCTTCTTCAAATGCTTTCCTGTCCCGCATGTTCGGGTTCCGTGCCGATTTGAGGTCATGGTTCTTCACGAAGCGCTGGACGGCACAGACGCTGACCGTGGCGGGGATGAATGCTGTTTCCACAAGATGCTTATGGATCTGGGTGGAGTTCAGCCTCGGGAAAGCCTCCTTGAGCCGGTAGATCTCTTCGATGGCTGTAGCTGGGAGCACCCGGGTGGCCCCCTTATCGGACCGTTCCTGTGGCATGAGCGCATCGATGCCGCCGTTCTGGTAGAGGGACACCCATTTGCTGAGGGTCTTCGGGCTGTACTGGAATACGGAGCCGTCAGGCAGGGTAAGGGGCCTTTCCGTGACCCTCTGGTAATAGGCGTTCCTGGACGCATCAGGATAAAGGCCATGGATGACCGGGGCGATGAGCGCCAGCCGGAACTGCGCCATGGCGGCAGCGTCCGAAAGGTTCTTGGGATTGTTGTCCATAAAAATGTCCTCCTTAAGTGGTTTTCCCCCATTATGGGGCAGAAACGGGAGGAAAGCCATGCCCATGGCGTGTGGTTGTAGGAAAACAGTTCATGGGCCGAACACCTGCTGGCAGTAAGACGCCGGGTTCTTATGGGACTGGAGGAAGGACTTTGTAAAACGGCGGACAAAGGCGGAGGCGAAATCCGAATAGGCTGCCTGCATGAGCAGGGCTTTCAGGAAGGAAAGGCTGGAAGCCTCCATGGAGGAAAGGGCACCGAGCCACTCCTCCTTCTGCGTCTGGAAAAGATCCAGCCAGCGGCGCAGCTGGGAAAGGGTGATGGAGAAGCGTTCGCAGAGCCTTTCCACAGTGGAAAGGCGCAGGAAATACTCCGCCAGGACACGGAGGAGGAAGAACAGGCCATAGCCGGAGTAGGGGATGATGAAGTCCGGGAGGATGGCATGGGTATGGCCGCAGGTACAGATGAGGCGCATGATGCAGAGGCTGTGGCGGACAGGGGCACCACTTATGAAGTCCACCAGGGAACGGCCATAATAGGCATGGATGCGGCAGGAACCCCTGGCCCCACAGCAGGGACAGGTCTGCAGCTCAGGGCGGAAACCGGCCATGAAGGAACCGAACAGGGCCTTTGATGAACTTTTTATACGGATCAGCTTGCAAAACAGGGAGTTTTCTCTTATCATAGTATATGCTGGTGGTGCCGGGGCCTCACGAGTGGGATACGATCCCGTATATGGCAGGCACACTGGTATGTGAGAGAAAGAACGAACTGTGGAAGGGGCTGTTCTTTCTCTTTTTTCGTTCCTTAAAAACTATATCGGAATGACATGGGATGGTCAAGAGGAAAACGCGCTGCATCCTACAGCACGCTCTTATAGACAGTATTTGAAAGATGAGATTTTAATTTGACGTTTTTGTGCGGGAGATAGGAACTTTAGTTTGCAAGGCTACAGATGGGCAAGGAAGTGGCATTCTATCTGCTGCCCTCCGTGGCAGGCACACTGGTT
>CAJUPS010000223.1 GCA_910588045.1 uncultured Oscillospiraceae bacterium
CTCCGAGCCGCTCCCGCCAAGGGATTCTTAAACCGTAGGTTTAAGCGCGTTTTTGGGTACTTTTGTCGCGGGACAAAAGTACCCGCAGGGTCCGGGGGCGCGCAGCCCCCGGACCGATTCGAGAAGAATGTCCCGTTCGCCGCCGAAGGCGGCGAAGATTACTGCCCCGAGAAGTAGTACCCCACCCCTCTTCTGGTCAGAATCAACGCCGGATTCGCCGGATCATCCTCGATTTTCTCTCTCAACCGCCGGACGGTGACGTCCACCGTGCGGACGTCATCGCCCACATAGTCATAGTTCCATACCTGCTCCATGAGGTCGATCCGAGAATACACCTTCCCCGGATGCCCCGCCAGGAATGAGAGCAATTCATACTCCCGCTGGGTCAGGGCAATCGGCTTGCCATGCTTGCTGACCTGATAATTTTCCGGGTCAATGGTCAGGCCGCCCGCCGTCGGCACGGCGGCGCTCCCCTGCTGCATGGCGGTACGGCGGATATTCGCCTTTACCCGGGCCATCAGCTCCCGCATGGAGAATGGCTTGGTGATATAGTCGTCCGCCCCGATCTCCAGGCCCAGGACCTTGTCCGCCTCCTCCTCCCGGGCCGTCAGGATGATCACCGGCACGTTGTCCCCCTCGCCCCGGAGAATGCGGCATACGTCAAAGCCGATCATCTTCGGCAGCATGACATCCAGCAGAATCAGATCCGGCTTTCCCTCCCGGGCCGCGGCTAGTCCAGCTTCGCCGTCGTATGCCGTCAGTACGGCATAGCCCTCCTTCTCCAGGTTGAAGCGAACAATGTCCACGATGCTCTTTTCGTCCTCTACGATGAGGACGGTTTTTTTCTCTTCCATATCTTCTCCTTCACTGTTCGTGGCATGGGAAAAGGCTCTACAGGTGCAGCAGCAGCTTCCCCTTCAGCACCACGGCAATGGTCTTGGCGTCCTTGATCTCCCCGGAGAGCACCTGCTCCACCAGCTCCTCAAAGGGGACGCGCTCCAGATTCAGAAATTCGTCCGCATCCAGGTGGGTCTCCCCAAAGGTCAAGTCCCGGGCCAGGTACATCCGGATGATCTCACCACAGTAGCCCGGGGAGGGATACAGCTCCCCCAGGAAGCGGAAATCCCCCGATACGGCGCCCGTCTCCTCCTTCAGCTCCCGAATGGCGGCCTCGGTTGGGTCTTCCCCGTACTCCAGCTTCCCGGCGGGCACCTCCCGCAAGACCTTCTCGTAGGGATAGCGGAACTGACTCACCAGTAATGCACGGTTTTCATCGTCCAGGGCCAACACGCATACGCCGCCGGGGTGGTCCACTACCTCCCGGTGGGCCTCAGCGCCGTCCGGGAGACGCACCGTATCCCGCCGAACATGGATGATGCGGCCATCAAAAATCTTTTCGCTGGACAGCGTTTTCTCTGTCAAATCCATGGCTATTTCCTTCTTTCTCTGGGATTTCTATTAGTATACCATGATCTGGCCGGAAATTCCATAGCAAATTCCATCGGTTCGGAGAAATCAATCTGGTTCGGCAACGCGGAAAATTTTCCGGAAGTTGCCCCTTTGAATGCAACTTTCCCCCTTCTTATGCCACAATATAGGGAGCTATCGAAAATAGGAGGGGCAATTATGAAAATTAAGAGAGAGACGATTCGTCGTTTTTCCGCAATGTTGAGCACCGAGGGACGCAGTAAGGGCACTATCGAAAAATATCTGCGGGACGTTCGGGCGTTTGCGGCGTGGCTGGATGACCTGGAGTTGGAGGAAGCGTCCAGCTGGCGGGAGTACCTGCTGGAGCGAGGGTATGCGCCGGTGACGGTGAACTCCATGCTGTCAGCGGTCAATCGGTTTCTCAGGTTCCTGGGACGGGAGGACTGCAAAATCAAGTTCCTCCGCGTTCAGCGGAAAGCGTTCCGGGAAGAGAGCCGGGAGCTGACGAAGGCGGAGTACCAGCGCTTACTTGACACCGCCCGGGAGACGGGTCAGGAGCGATTGGAGCTTCTGATGGAGACTATCTGCGCAACAGGTATTCGCGTTTCGGAGGTTCGCTATATTACGGTTGAAGCTGCGAACCGAGCGGGGACAGACATCAATCTCAAGGGCAAAATCCGCAGTATTTTACTTCCCAACAAACTCCGCCGGAAGCTGCTCAAGTACGCCAAGAAAAACAAAATCGCCTCCGGAGAAATCTTTCTCACCGGAAGCGGAAAACGGATGTCACGAGGTCAGATTTGGCGCGAAATGAAAGCCATTTGTAAAAAAGCAGGCGTGGAGGAAAGCAAAGTCTTCCCCCATAACCTTCGCCATCTGTTTGCTACAACCTTCTATAAAGTCTGCAAGGACATCGTGAAGTTGGCGGACGTTCTCGGTCACTCCTCCATCAATACCACCCGGATTTATCTGATGACTTCCGGGGCGGAACACGCGCGGCAGCTGGAAAAGTTGGGGCTGGTCACGTGACTTTCGTCATGTTGACAAAATGTTTATTTTGTCCGGTTGCCATACATAGTTGGTCTGAAATTATTATAGCACAACCTTCCCAAAAGGGAAGATAG
>CAJUPS010000224.1 GCA_910588045.1 uncultured Oscillospiraceae bacterium
CGTTGGTCAGTTCCAGTTCTATGTAATCCTGTCCGCCGATGCGGATGGCCTTTACCGCCTTTGCCAGCAGTTCCCGCAGGTTGCTGTCACTGACGGGACCGGTTTCCAGGCGCTCCCGAAGTACCTCCATGTCATGGACTGGCGTGAGATCCGGCAGGACGGCGTACCGCTCTGCGGCGGCGGCGAAGATCAGCGTCTTCATGTAGTCGGGGTTGATGTCCGGGCGGTTGAAGCACAGGTTCAGTTCATTCTGGATGCGCAGGGCGTCCGTGGAGGGGACAGCCTCCGGTATGGGAGGCTGGGTCAGCAGGTCGGGGGTGTCCGCCAGATGGCGGAGCCGATGGGATATCCGTTTCTGCACCTCCTCATCGCTGATGTGGACGATGGCACCACAGTCTGGGCAGACCCAGCGGGGCCGTCCATGGGACTTGGTGTCCCGCGCGATTCTGCTTCCGCATACCGCGCACACGGCTTTCTCCCGAATAGGATTCAGCGCAGCGGGGCAGGGAGCGTAGTCAGTTTTGTCCTCCCGCTGGATTTGCGCCGCGAGGAACTCCTCATCGCTGATGAGCCGGGGATAGACGTCTGTCCCCAGATACTTCCCATTCTCCAGAATCCGCTTGACCATGTGCTTATTCCACTGGCTGGTATGCTGGTGGTAGGGGATGTTCCCTCTGCTCATCTCCTCCGCGATCCTGCCGAAGGAGGCCCCCGCCAGGTAGCGGGTGAAGATGTTCTGAACCGCGTCAGCCTCCGTAGGGCAGGGGACGGTTTCGCCGCCCCGCACCATATAGCCGAAGGGGGTCTTTCTCTGCCATGCCATTACCGTACCGCCTTTCCAATCCGCTCTGTCAGCTCCAGGCCGTTGAGCAGGGTGAATTTCAGGGTGTCCGCCGAGACGATCACGATCCGCCTGACCAGTGACTCGAACAGCTCCTGGCTGGGTTCCCCCAGCCACTGGGGGCCGTCCTCCAGGCAGTCCAGCATGATCTCGGTGTCCTGGATCTGGGTGTCCTCGCTGGTGGAGTCCATGATGCGCCGGCGCAGCCGTCTCAGCGTCCTCAGCTTCTGTTCGATCTCACCCTGCTGGGATAAATAAAGAGCAGGATCAACGTACCCTTTCGACTTCAGTCGAACCAGTACGAGATTCTGCTCAGACAGACGGGCGATTTCTTTGTCGATGTCGCTGATTTTGCGGTTTGTGCGCAGTTCCCGCTCCCGCAGCTCCCGGAGCTGCTCCAGCACGGTGCGCAGAATCGTGCCGCCATCCGCTTTCAGCTTGTGGTAAAGCCGAAGCAGAGCCGCTGTGATCTCCACCTCCGGCACCTGGGGGACGGGGCAGCGGGACTTGGCGTCGTCATGGCGGTTGCACACCCAGTAGGTCTTGCCGTTGGTGACCTTCCTGCGGCAGACGGAGCCGCAGCCCCCGCAGACAATGCGCTTGCTGTAGACCGACGCCTCCGGCTTGGAGGCGTTACCGGCGAACTGCGTCCGGCGAAGGGCCATCAGGTCCTGTACCCTCTGGAAGTCCTCCTTGGACACAATGGGCGGGTGGCAGTTCTCCACGAAGTACCGGGGCTTCTGTCCCCGGTTCGGCACCTGCCGGAAGGGGATGGTATCGGTGGCGAAGCTCTTTTGCCAGAGCATATCGCCGGTGTAGGAGACGTTGGTCAGGATGTACTGCACCGTGTTTGGATGCCATCCCTCCCGGCCATGGCCCCGGATAGCCCCCAGCTCATTCAGCTCATGGGCGATATCCGCCGTCCCCTGGCCCTTGAGGTAGGCGTTGTAGATATACCGGACGATCTCCGCCTCCTCGGGGACGATCTCCAGCTCCCGTCCCGCCAGCCGGTAGCCGTAGGGAGTGGAGGGAGGGACGAAGATCCCTTTCTCCATCCGCATCCGAACGCTGACCCTCATATTGTTGGAGTGGTTGGTGGACTCCATCTGGGAGAAAGCGCCGTAGATCTGGGCGATCTGCTCGGTGGTCATCTTCCCGGTGTCGATGTTCTCTTTCTCGAAGCAGATGGAGATGCCCAGCCGGAGCAGTTCCCGCACATACCGGATGTAGTCCGTGGTGTTCCGGGCGAAGCGGGAGGTGGACTTGACCAGCACCCGGTCGATCTTCCCGTCACGGCAGTCCGCGATCATGCGGTTGAACTCCTCACGCTTCCGGGCCTCCAGTCCGGACAGCCCCTCGTCGGCGTAGACGTCTACCAGCTCCCAGTCCTCCCTGGAGGAGATGAACTTGGTGTAGAAGTCCACCTGGGCCATGTAGGAGTTGAGCTGGTCAGCCGAGTCGCTGCTGACCCTGGCGTATGCCGCCACCCGGAGCTTCGCCGCCTCGGGCTTCCTGGGGTCAATGACGGTAATTCTCGGACGCCTTGCGGCAGTAGTGTTTGTCTGTACCATATCTTTTTTGACCTCCTTTCTGCGACACACAATATCACAAGTTTTTTGAAACAGCTATTCACCAATACCAACCAAAAACAGCCCTCAAAACCAAGCAGAATGTACCTGTTCTCAGGCAAAAATCAAGGT
>CAJUPS010000225.1 GCA_910588045.1 uncultured Oscillospiraceae bacterium
TTTGCCGCGCGGCAAAAGTAGGCGCGGAGTCCGGGGGCGCGCAGCTCCCGGGCCATCGACGGAGAAGAAGCTAAACAAACTGCCCGCGGGGACGTCATTTAGCCGCCTTCGGCGTCTAAACGACCGTCCCGGCACTCGGCCGGGGGCCGAGCGCCTGGGCGCGAAGATTAGATTAAAGCTTAATATGGTGAAATCTCTCAGGATAGGCCCAGTTGAGATAATCCCCCTCCCGCCTCTGGCAAGTAAAAAGAAGAACCTGCTGGTGAGAGGACATCTCCAGGAGATAGTCAAGAGCCGCCGCCATGCGCTCATCGTCAAAATTGACCAGAGCATCGTCCAGGAGAATGGGAACCCCATTCTCTGCGGGCAGGACCATCTTGCAGATGGCCAAGCGGACCGCAAGGTACAGCTGGTCAGCTGTACCTTGGCTCAACTGCTCCGCCTCATGGGGGGAGAGCTGATCCGGCTCCTGGGCGGAGGGCGTCATGGAGCGGTCCAGCAAGACCTTATTATAACGCCCTCCGGTCAGGTTTGTAAAGATGGAAGCTGCCGCTTCCCCCAGAGCGGGAGAAAATCGAGTCTGTAGGGTGGAATAGGAGAGGGCCAGGACCTCCATGGCCGTGGCAATGGCGTCGTACTCCGTCTGGAGCGTACTGCGGCGCTCCTCCAGCTCCCCCAGGCGCAGACGCAGCTCCCCGGGGTCGCCCAGGGACTGGATGCGGCCCTGGGTGGTGTGGAGCTCCCGGCGGAGGGAGGACTCCCGCTCCTGAAGCTGGGTCAGGCGCAGGCGCAGCTGCTCCCGGGACTCCTCCGGGCGCTGGGCCAGGACACGGGGGAGCGGGGGCGCCGCGTCCCGCAGGGTCTCCCAGCGGGTGCGGGCCTCGTCCTCCCGGCGCTGGGCCTGTTCCAGCTTGCCCCGGAGAAGGAACGCCTCGTTGAGGGCTTCACACGCCTCCGGCAGGTTGCGGACCAGAGGGCGAAAAGCTCGGAGCTGGGTGAGGATGGAGTCCAGATTCGTGTTGGCGCTGGCGGAAATCGCGTCCCAGGCGGCCTGGGCCGCCTGCTGCTTGGCCCGGGCCTCCGCCTCTGCCTCGCAGAGGGGCGCGTACTCGGCGACGGCAGCCTCGCGCTGCTGCTCCAGCTGGGCGGCGTCGGAGGTCCACGCCTTCCTCGCCTTCCGAAGGCGCCACTGGGAGAAAATCATAATGGCGCCGAAGAGACCCAGGCCACCGCCAATGGAGGCCATCCATTGCTGGGTGAAATACCCGGAGGCGGCCAGGAGTACGCCCGCAAGAATGGCGATGGGCAGCACCCAGGGGGACAGAGTGGGCCTGGGACCCGCGTCCAGGGGGGCGGAGGCCGCCTCGGCGGGAGACATACCGGCGAAGGCATGGGCGTTGACCGCCTTCTCCGCCTGGCGGAGGGTGCGGTTGGCCAGGTCCAGACGGGTGCGGGCCGTGTCCACGGCGTCGTTGATGGAGGCCAGGGCCTCAATGCGGCCCTGGAGGGCCTCCAGTTCGGGGCGGGTGGGCAGGGCCCGGGAGTTGGACTCCAGGGTCTTCACCCGATCCCGGGCGGCAGCCGCGTCGGCCCGGGCACTCTCCACCCGGCGCAGCTCGTCGGCCTGATCCGCCGCGTCGTGGCGGGCCAGGAGCTCCCGGGTCTCCGTCAACTGGGGAAGCAGGGCGTCCAGGGCCTCCTGGCTCCGGACGGCAGAGGCCGAGAGGGCGTCCATCTGCTCCAGCGTGGCGCGGAGAGTGCGCTGCTCCTCCTCCAGCTGCGGCAGGAGGCCGGTCTTGTTGTGCCGCCGGGTATTGAGCTGGCGACGAAGCTGGTCCGCAGCGGCGGTAAAGGAGGCCCCCTCCTCGCCGGTGGTCACCAGGGCGGTGATGCGCTGCTCCAGGGCCTTGCTCTGCTCCACCGCTAAGCCCGTCTGGCGGATATAGGCGCTGCGCTCAAAGACATCCTGGGGGATGCCCAGGAGGACCTCGCCGCAGCCCGCGGAGGTGAGAAGAGGCACGGGGTCGGAGGTGCCGGTATAGACGGCGGAAAAAGCCCCCATGGGGGAGTTGGCACGGGCCGTACGGCGCAGGAGAGTAATGTCGCCCAGAGAGGTGCGGGCCTCCAGGACGCCCTCCATGGCGCTCCCGCTCCAGGGCATATAGCGGCGCTTGTCCGCAGTAGGGCTCCGGTCCCGGGTGTTCAGGCCGTAGAGCATCACCCGGAGAAAGGCCGTCCAGGTGGACTTGCCCGACTCGTTGGGGGCCTCGATGACGTTCAGGCCCGGTTCCAGCAGGAGCTCTTCCTTCTCCAGCCGCCCGAAGGTGGCGGCAAGACGTTTGATCTGCATGGGTTTCTCCTATTCCTACATTATATATATGTATGTACCATATCTTGTGGAAAGTTCTTCCTCGTATACTATATCACGAATGAGAGAAAATGTCTTTGGTTATTAGAGAAAAAATTCTGAAAAAAATGGGAAAAAGGGCTTGACAACGGTGATGGGACGTGGTATATTAAGCGAGCTGTCGCCGA
>CAJUPS010000226.1 GCA_910588045.1 uncultured Oscillospiraceae bacterium
TTTATTTAGCCGTTTCCCCGCTCCTCTTGAGTAAGTTATTTTGCGGCATTACACTGAAAGAGGAACAGACGGCGGCGTATTCCGCTGAAATCTGGAAGCGTTTCAGAAAATGGGGCGGTATTCCCACCGGGGCCACGCAGAATGTGAAAGACCTGCTTTCCTCCCCGGAGATCGAGAATATCCTGGAAAACAGCGACTTCATTACCCTGCTCAATCAGGCCAGCGGCGACCGCAAGATTTTGGCCGAACGGCTGAACCTGTCCCCCGACCACCAGAAGTACATCGACAACTCCGAGCCGGGGGCCGGGCTTCTGATTTTCGAGAATGTGATCTTTCCCTTTACCAACCCCATCCCCAGCAATACCGAGCTGTATAAGATCATGACGACCCGGCTTTCCGAGGTGGTGGAGGGCGGCGCATGAGCAGGAAGCACCTGAAACCCCGTGACAAGGTGACGCAGCGCATGACCCGTGACGGCGTAGTGCTGGAAAATCAGACCACCGGCGAGGAAATCAATATCTCCGACCGGGAGGCGGAACAGGACTTTACCCCCGCCGGGGCCACCGGCAGGGCCGAAAAGGTGCTGGAACGGGCTGACCGGGCACAGGAGCGCCGCAGTATGAAAAAGGCAGCAAAACAGGCCGGGCAGGTGGAGGCCGACACTGGCCCCCGCCCGTCCGCCCGCCTGCAATTCTCCGAGGAAGAACGCTCCACGCCGGAACTGAAGAAGTACATCCGCAAGTCCGACCGGCGGGCCGACCGTCTGGACGCTGCAAGGGCCGCTATCCCGAAAGAAACTGTCAAAATCAAGGAAAAAGTCTTTGACGAGGCCAGCGGCAGGGCGAAAACCCATGTGCGCCGGGAAACGAGGGACAAGCCGCCGCCCGCCATGAAGCCCAACCCGGCCAGCCGTCCCGTTCAGGAGGTCTTATTGTTCACCCACGGCAAAATCCATGAGGTGGAACATGAGAATGTGGGCGTGGAGGGCGGTCACAAGGGGGAGGAATTGGCCGAGCGGCAGGCGGGCCGGGCCGTCCGGGGCGCAATCCGCCGCCACCGCATGAAGCCCTACCGGGAGCTGTCCAAGGCCGAACGCCTGGCGGAAAAGGCCAACATCGAGTATTTCTATCAAAAGGCCCTCCATGACAATCCCCAGCTTGCACAAGCGGCCAGCAATCTCATTTCCCGGTTCTGGCAGAAGCGGCAGATCAAGCAGCAGTATGTCAAGGCGGCGAGGGCGGCGGGCCAGACGGCGGCGCATGGGGCCGGGGCCGCGCAGGGGACAGCGAAAGCGGCCAAGTCCTCCGGCAAGGCGGCAAAAGAGGCTGTCAAGGAGAGCGAACGGCTGGCCTCCTTTGCCGTCCGGCACTGGAAAGGCTGTCTTGTGGCCCTGGCCCTGCTGATTATGACGGCGTTCCTGATGGGCGGCTTACAGTCCTGTTCCTCCATCGTGGGCGGGTTTGGTTCCGGCTTCACGGCTACCTCCTACCTCTCCGACGACGCAGACCTGATCGCCGTGGAAAACGCCTATGTGGGCATGGAGAACGACTTGCAGCGGCAGATCGACAACATCCCCAGCACCTACCCCGGCTACGACGAATACCGCTACGACCTGGACGAGATCATGCACAACCCCCACGAATTGGCCTCTTTCCTGACCTCCATCCTCCCACGCTATACGCTGGCGGAGGTTCAGGCGGAGTTACAGCGGGTATTCAGCAAGCAGTACACCCTTACCACTACCACGACGGTTGAAGTCCGCTACCGCACAGAAACCCGGACAGCCAGCGACGGCAGCACTTACACCGTCCAAGTCCCCTATAACTACTACATCCTCAATGTGAAGCTGTCCGCCCGGTCTATCGTTTCTATCGCCCCGGAGCTGTTGACGCCGGAGCAGTTGGAGATGTTCAATGTCTATCTGGAAACGAGCGGCAACAATCCGCTGGTATTCGGCGGCGGTTCCCCCGACATCAGCGCGTCCGAGGACATCAGCGGCGTTCACTTTGTCAACGGGACAAGGCCGGGCAATACCGCCGTGGTGGACATCGCAAAATCGCAGGTGGGGAATGTGAACGGCCAGCCCTATTGGAGCTGGTACGGCTTTGACAGCCGTGTGGAGTGGTGCGCCTGCTTTGTGTCCTGGTGCTATAACCAAATGGGCCAGACCGAACCGAAATTTGCCGGCTGCACCTCCGGGGGCATGGCCTGGTTCCAGTCACGGGGCCAGTGGGTCAACCGGGGGTACAGTGACATCGCCCCCGGCGACGCGATTTTCTTCGATTGGGACAACAGCGGCAACGCCGACCATGTGGGCATCGTGATCGGCACGGACGGCACAAACGTCTACACCGTGGAGGGCAACAGCGGAAACGCCTGCAAGATCAAGAGCTATCCCTTGAACAGCAGCGTTATCCGAGGTTACGGATTGATGAATTGGGATTGAGGGAGGATGTGAAGTGCTTACATTATCCCCCATATCCCTGAAAGACGCCAACGCCTTTGTCGCCCAGCATCACCGCCACCACC
>CAJUPS010000227.1 GCA_910588045.1 uncultured Oscillospiraceae bacterium
GCCCAAGGAGGACAAGACCCCTGCCGCCCCCGGTGAAAAGGATACACCTACCGTTGCCGAGCTGGAAGCCCAAGCGAAGTCCGGCCAACCCATTTCCCTGACTGACCTCGCCAATGCTGACAAAGCGGAGCGAGAGGCCCAAAAAGGCGGTACGGCAGAGACAGACCCTCCCGGTCAGGATAAGGGCGAAGCCCTGACCGCCGCCAAGGAGGGACCTGCCGGGACTGCTATCACGCAGATTTTTGAGAAGCGCCTCACGGCCCCTGACGAGGCGGCGCGGAAAACTCTGCCCACCCCGAAAGAGGGCGAGTCCTATTTTATCACCCTCCACCCGGCCTATCTGGAGAAATCCAGCTACAACAATTTTTCCGTGGATGTTGAAAGCGAGAACTTCAAGGAGCTTTTGAAATCCATTGAATTGGTGGGCATCAAAGACCCGGTGCTGGCCCGGTTCAACGAAAAGGGCGGGCTGGAAATCCTGTCCGGCCAGCGCCGCCATATTGCCGCCACCATGCTCAACCAGGCCGTTCCCACCATTATCCAGAAAATTGGCGACGCGGACGCCAAGATCATCGTGGCGGACGGCAACCTGCACCGGGACAAAATTTCCAGCTATGACCTGTCCCGCGCCCTGCGGATGAAGATGGAGGGCATGAAGCAGAAGGCGGGCCGCAGAAAGAAAGGCTTTTCCGCAAATGAGCTGCAAAGCGACGCGAAGCTGGCGCAGGAAATGGGCATGACCGTCTCCAAGCTCAACCGCCTGATCCGTATGTCGGAGGCAATCAAGGGCGTGTGCGACCTGGTTGACGAGGGCAAGCTCTCCATTTCCACCGCAGCCGAAATGTCCGCGCTGAAGCCCAAGACGCAGGAATCCGTTCTGCACCTGCTTGACCTGGGCTATAAGACCACCACTGACCGCATTATCCGCATGAAGAAAGCCGAGGGCGAGGGCAAGAAGCTGGACGAAATGGAATTGCGGAAGATTTTGGACGATAAGGACATCGCACCCAAGCAGCCGGAGCCGGTACAGCAGCCGGAGGCCCCCACCACCGGCGCGGCCCCGGAACCCGCTGGCGAGCTGGCCCCCCAGCCGCCCATTCCCGCCTCTCCCGATGTTCCCCAGACCCCGGACACGCCCCCCGCCGCAGACATTCCCCCGTGGGAGGAGCCGGAAAAAGCTCCCGCCCCGGAGCAGGGCGCTGAACCGCCCGCCCATGATGCTCCCACCCTGGAGAGGGATGACGACCCGTTCAAGGGGACGCAGGAGCGGCCCGAAGTGACCAAGGTGATTTTGACCGGGGACCGCCTCCGCAAGTATTTCCCCGATGTGTCCATGACCCCCCGTGAGATTGAGGAAAGCGTGTACTCGGCGCTGGAGGAACGCCGCCAGCGGCAGATGAAAGAGCAGCAGAAAGCGGCGATTTTCAAGAAAAGCGGTCCGACCCGGTGATTATCAGCCCGACCAGCAGCCGGATCGCCCCCGCAACGCGCGCCCAAAGGGGCGCTTTTTTCTGCCCGAAAGCAGGTGACGGCCCGTAGCTGACAAATACTACCACGCCGTCTCCTGCTCAGGGGGCAAGGACTCGACGGCCATGCTCCTGCTTATGCTGGAGGCCGGGATGCCCATTGACTGCGTTCTCACGGCGGACACAGGCATGGAATTTCCCGAAATGTACCGCCATTGGGACAAAATCGACCAGGTATTGTATCAGGAACGGGGCATCCACCTGACGATCCTGCGCCACCCCAAGGGTTTTGAATGGCTTATGTTCGACCAGCCGAAAGAAAAACCGAAAACACTTGAAAACCGGGCGAAGCTGGGTGTACCGCCCTATGGGAACGGCTGGCCGGGTATTCGTGTGCGCTGGTGTACCGGCCAGCTCAAGACCCATCTGATCGCCAAAGAGGTCAACCGGCTGAAAAAGGAAAAGAACGCCCTGCACTATGTTGGCATAGCGGCAGATGAACCGGCCCGCATAAAGGATGAGATTTACCCCCTTGTTGAATGGGGCATCACCGAGGCCCAGGCATTGAAAATCTGCTATGACCGGGGCTTTGACTGGAACGGCCTCTATGAGATTTATCACCGCTGTTCCTGCTGGTGCTGTCCGTTTCAGCGGATAGGCGAGTTGAAAAATCTGCGCTGTCATCACCCGGAGTTGTGGGCCAGACTGCGTGAACTGGACAAGCGGGCTTTAGACCAATTCGGACACAGCGCATTAGGCCGTTTCAAGGATAACTGGAATGTGGAGCAGTTGGAACATCGTTTTGCCGCTGAGGATGCTGCAAGAAAGGAGGCCGAGATGGAACAGGATAAGTCCAAGGAAATCCGCGATATGCTCAAGGGCGTACCGCCCAAAAATGTGATTATCGCCGTTGACGATCTGCCGCCCAAAACGCTGGAGCAGCACTTGAAAGACCGTCAGAAAGGGCAGAAAAAGCCTCAAAAGCGGAAGAAAGGCCGCTGATTATAAGACAGGGCGGAAATGCGTCTCACCGTGAG
>CAJUPS010000228.1 GCA_910588045.1 uncultured Oscillospiraceae bacterium
CAGGGACCACCACCCACGCCCAGACCTGCACCCTCTGCGGAGCGCAGTCGGTTCCGCAGAAGTGTGATTTCACACAAGGTGCTTGCGTCTGTGGGGCAAAGCTGGCGGTTACGCTGCCAGATGATCTGGCTTTGACCTATAACGGCAAAGAACAGAAACCCGGCGTTACCGTCACCGTGAACGGGCAAACGCTGGCGGCGGCGAATAACTACACAGTGAGCTACGCCGACAATATCAATGCCGGAAATACGGCAAAAGTCACTGTCACTGGCACAGCGTTCACCGGCACCTTTACACTGCCGTTCACAATTAAGCCGGCCACGCCCACGATTGCGTGGGAGCCCTCCTATCAGGTACTGACCTACACCGGCCAGCCTGCGGACATCAAGCCGGTCATAACACTGGTGAACGGGGAAACCTACGATGGGCCGATTTATTACACTTGGCCTGGTTTTACCAACCAACTCGTGCTGCCCACCGATGCCGGATTCAAGGGCATAACGGCAAGTATCCCGGCGAAAGGCAATTACACCGCCGCCGAGACTGAGCAGGCACTGATACTGCAGATTAACAAGGCGAATCAAGACGCACCCTCCGCTCCCACCGCAGCGGAGGAAAACATCAAGGGCAACCGTATCACGTTGGATACCATCGAAAATGCGGAGTACAAGAGGGACGAAGGCGAATGGCAGACCAGCCCCGTATTTACCGGCCTTGATCCAAACCATGAATACACCTTCTATGTCCGGCTGAAGGAGGATAAAAACCACAACGCCTCCCCCAGCAGCGCGGGAGCGGCCATCACCACAAAGAAAACCATGCTGGACGGCGCAACTGTGACCGTCAGCGGCAGCTATACCTATACCGGGGCGGCGGTTGTCCCGGCAGCGGGAAATGTGACGGTAGAACTGAACGGAGTGACGATTGACGCCAGCCAGTACACCATCGGCGCCACGAACAACGTCAACGTGGGTACGTCCACGCTGACCGTCACCGCCACAGCGGATGGAAATTATTCCGGCTCCGCCAGTACGACCTTTACCATCAGTCCGGCCACGCTGACCATCAAGGCCAGCGACCAGACCATCACCTACGGCCAGAGCATCACAGAGGGAACAGGGCAGGTAACTGCCACCGGGCTTTGCGCTGGTGATAGTTTAAGTAGCATTATCCTCGCCGCCAGCACCAGGAATGTACCCGGCGGCACCATCGAACTCTCCGCCGCTCAAATCAAGAACAGCAGCGGCGGGGATGTAACAGCGAATTACAATATCACCTATGAAGCGGGAACGCTGACCATTAACAAGGCGCAAGCCACCGTCACCGGCGATCCTACGGCCAATACGCTGACCTACACAGGAGCGGCCCAGGCCCTTGTCACGGCGGGAACCGCCAGTATTGGCGAAGTGGTGTATTCCCTGACAGAAATGGGAACCTATTCCACAACCATCCCCACCGGCACCAACGCGGGCACCTATACAGTTTGGTACAAGGTAGAGGGCACCACCAATTATGAGGGGACCGCCCCTGTGAAAGTGGATGTGACCATCGGCAAGGCAAATTACACCGGCCTAATGACCGCCAGCACCTCCTGCAAATACGGTAGAGACAAGACCTATGATATGAGCGACCTGCTCCCGGAGGGCTATGTGCTGGGGACAATTACCATTACGGATACCAACAGCATCTTTGAGGGCACTCCCACCGTGAGCGGAGCCATGCTGACCTACAAACTGGTGAATGACAGCCAGAAGGTGAACAGCACCGGTACGATCACCATTCCCGTGACGGAATCCACCAATTACAACCCGTTTGACCTGACGATCACCGTCACCGTGACAAACGTGCGAATCCCCAATCTGAACGTCAATCCCATTTCCGTAATCTACACCGGCAATCCGGTGAACAGCAACCAGATCACCGGCACTGCCACGGTGGACGGGATTGCAATCGATGGAACATGGAGTTTTGTCAGCGGTCAGGCTATTACCAATGTAGCGGACAGCGGCGTGAAGCGAGTTACGTTCACTCCGAATAATACCGACCTTTATGGTGCCAGCACCGGCACCGTGGTCGTGACAATCAGCAAGGCCACACCCAGCCTGATCCTCACTCCGTCCCCGGCCACCCTGCCCAACGGCGGCATGGTGACACTGACCCTCTCCGGTCTGCCCGACCGCAGTTCGGCCACCGTAACCTGTTCGGATGAAAACATCACCGTGACAAAGGGGAGCGGCAACACCTGGACGGCGGAGCTGCCTGCTGGCGGCGCGTCCTACACCTTCGCCGCCTCCTACGCCGGGGACGGCAACCACAACGGCGCGACAGCAAATTGCACCGTCAGGGTGGAGAAGATTACGCCGGTGCTGTCCCTGACAGCCTCCCCCGCGTCCCCGCTGATCGGCGGCGGCACGGTAACGCTGACCCTCTCCGGCCTGCCTGCTGGCGGAACGGCTTCCGTGACCTGCTCTGGCGGCATCACCGTGACGG
>CAJUPS010000229.1 GCA_910588045.1 uncultured Oscillospiraceae bacterium
CTGTGCCTGAGCCTATGCCCCACCTGGGCGCTGGCGGCGGAGGCGGACCCCGCGCTCTGTCCCCATCACCGGGAGCATACGGAGGAGTGCGGCTACATCGCCCCCAGCGAGGGTCAGCCCTGCGGCCATGAGCATACGGACGAGTGCTACACCCTGGGGGCGCTCCCCGACACGGACAGCGGCGATTATTACGAGATTGGCGCGGATACGGAAAATCTGCTGGACTGCCAGCACGTCCATGACAGCGAGTGCGGCTATGTCCAGGCCGACCCCGGCCAGCCCTGCGGGTACGAGTGCCGCATCTGTCCCATTGAGGCCCTGATCGCCGCCCTGCCGGAGCAGGTGACCGAGGACAACGCGGACGATGTGCGGGCGCGGCTGGATGAAATCCTTGACCTGTTCACGGCGCTGGACGAGGACGAACAGGGGCAGATCGACCTGTCCCGCTGCTACGCGCTGCAAGAGGCGCTGGACGGGGCCAATGACCCCATACCTGCGGCGGACTCTGTGGGCTACCAGGAAGCGTCCTGGGACAGCGGCGAAGTAGTTTATGCGGACAAAACCGCAACCTGCACCCCTGTTGAAAGCAGCACAGAGGCGGTCACTTGGTCTGAAAGCTGGTACGCAGTCAGCGGCACCGTCACCATTTCCGAACCCATCACCGTCACCGGCGCGGTGAACCTGATCCTGACGGACGGCTGCACCCTCACAGCGGAAAAGGGCATTGTGGTGACCACCGGCAACAGCCTGACCATCTACGCCCAGTCTGGCGGCACCGGGACGCTGACAGCCACCGGCACGGCAGATAGCAACAACGCCAGCGCGGGCATCGGCGGCAGCACCGCATCGGTTGACAGCGGCACAATCACAATTCACGGCGGCGTGATTAACGCTATTGGAGGAGTAAGCAGCATTGGGGATGGTGCCGCAGGCATCGGCGGCGGCACTGTCAGGAATGGGAACGGCGGCAGTAGCGGCACGGTCACCATTTATGGCGGCACGGTCACTGCCAATAGCGGCACGGGGAACATCTCTGGCGCAGGGATAGGCGGCGGTGGTAGCCAACAAGGTACCGGTGGGACTGGCGACAACATCACCATCTATGGCGGCAGCGTCACAGCGGCGTCCACTGGCATACAATCTGGCGGCGCGGGCATCGGCGGCGGTGGCGGTTTTACGGGCGGAGGTGCCGGCAGCAATATCCAAATTTATGGCGGCACAATAAACGCCACAGGCAGCGAAGGCGGTGCGGGCATTGGCGGCGGTAGCAGCGGTGTCATTGAAAACTCCAGCTACAAATCCGGCGATGGCGCCGTCACCATCAGCGGCGGCATCGTGACCGCTGTGGGAGGCACCAATGCCGCGGGCATTGGCGGCGGCGGTGGGTACTATTCCAGCTACACATGGGGGGGCACGACTTACGGTAGCGGTTGTACCGGCGGCACTGGCAGCGTCACCATTACCGGCGGCATTGTGGACGCCAAAGGCGGCGCGGGGAACTCCAGCGGCGATTACGCAGGTGCTCCCATCGGCAACGGCGGGAACACAACCGCGACGGCGACCGTCAGCAAAACCAACGCCATCGTGTTTGAGAACGGCGCGGGTACTGTCTGCGGCGATGTGACCCTGGACGGGAGCTATACTGTCCCTGGGGACTATACGCTGAACATCCCCGTTGGGGCCAGCCTGTCCGGGAGCGGTACATTAAGCGGCGGCAGTGCGTTCACCACCGAAAATCTGACGGCGGATATGATCTCTGTCCCCACCGATTTCTATTATAATGGGGAGGATAGGACTACTGAACTCACCGAAGCGGTTGCGATCAACGGCGGCGTTACCATCTGCGGCCAGACCTTTACGGTCAGAGGCTGGTCGGTGACGGTCAGCAAGACGGACGATTTGCACTATACCGCTACTTATACGAACGAAAGCGACAATACAAAAAACTTCACGAAAACCATCACGCTCCAGCAGTCCGGCACAACGCTTGACGGCGTTGTGAAAACCTACAACGGCGACACGCAGACTACTACTTTCACCGCCAGCGACACCATCACCGTCAAGGCCACGCCCACCGCAACCGGGCAGGCTCCGGCCAACTCCGCTATGTTTGCGGCCAGCTTCACCGGGCCGGGCGCGGGCCAGATGGCGGTGTTTGTGGGTGATACGCAGGTGTCAGAGGCGGTGGACGCTGGTACAGACAGTAGCTACGCGATAGCAGTAAAAGCCGCTGATGTGCTGGAACAGGGGAATGTGGAGCCGAATGGCGACCCCATCACCCTGACCGCGAAATTCGTGGGGAATAACAATATGGCGGACGCGGCAGGGACGGTAAATGTCAATATTTCCGCCGTTGCGAAGGTGGAGAAGTACGGCTCTACCACCTATGTGGGCAATTTGGACGATGCGTTCAAAACGGAAAACGATGGCGCGA
>CAJUPS010000230.1 GCA_910588045.1 uncultured Oscillospiraceae bacterium
GCATCGACTGCCTGTGTACCTATCCCAAGCGGGGCCGGCCGCCCCGCGGCTGCCGTGTCTCAGTGCGCATCCTGGGCATCAATTACGAGAGCAACCGTATCTGGGGCGTCATCACCCATATGTCCACCGTGCGCTGAATGTCAGAAGGTCCTGATTTCAATCTTTCAGCTTGGACTCATGTACGGTGCGGCAGCATGGAAAGTCAACCCAGACCACATACTTCCGAAAATGTATTGCTATTGTGCGGACATAGTGGTATAATATGAGGGAAACAGTTTGCCATCTACAGGAAGGAGTGTCTCACATGGCAAAGACAGCAAACCTCTACGCCCGCATTGAGCCGGAAGTAAAGGAACAGGCGGAAAGCATTTTAGCTGCGCTGGGCATCCCGGTCTCTAACGCGATCAATATGTTCTATAAGCAAATCATTTTGCAGCGTGGCATCCCCTTTGAAATGAAGCTGCCGCAGGCAAGGGTAGTGGATATGGGCAAGCTGACCGCACAGGAACTTGACCAGGAATTGGAAAAGGGATACCAAGATGTTCTGGCGGGCAGGACAAGACCGGCAAACAGGGTTTTTGACGAAATCCGAAAGGACTACGGTATATGACATATTCAGTCGAGATCGCGGCTCAGGCAGAACAGGACTTGCGCGGTATCTTTGAGTATATCGCCTACGAGCTGCAATCGGTCCAAAACGCTGCGGCGCAGCTTGCCAGACTGGAGGAAAACATTTGCGCCCTCGACCGGATGCCGGAGCGGTATCGCCGGTATGAAAAGGAGCCATGGTATAGCCGGGGCTGGCGGGTTATGCCGGTAGACCATTACTGTGTGTTCTATACGCCGGATCACGACCGCAAAATCGTGAACATCACCCGCGTACTTTACGGGGGGAGGGACATAGGGGCCGTCCTTGCCGATAGTGAAACAGTATAAATTCGAGCAAATTGATAGGATCCATGTTATCTTTGAACGGGCGGAGCTGGTAAAACGGCTCCGCCCTTTTGCTATCCATTGCAAAGGAGCGATAAACCGATGAATAGATCAAAAAAGCGAAAAAACCGGCTGTTTCCCATGCTCATAACCGTCATGGTGCTGACCGCCGTTTTAACCCCTGCCGCCTATGCGGATACCGACGGCACTGAGCCGAAAATTGTGCAGCAGCCCGACCAACTGGTCCTGCAGTTGGGAACGCGCTGGGCCGGGGTGGAGTTTGAGCTGCGCACCGACGCCGGTATCTTTCCTGTTCCGGTTGTGGTAGACGAGTATGGCGTTTTGACCATGGACCTGGGCGGCAGCACGACCTATACCTTGAGCTGCATTCACTCCACCGCCCCGATCCCTGACCCGGAACCCGAGCAGACCGACCCGCCTCCGCCCGCTGTATCCGACCCCGTGCCGGAGGCTCCAGTCAGCCCCCAGAAAGAGGGGAAGCAAGGCGGCCTTCCGATTCCAGCAGTCATCTTTCTGGTCGGCCTGGCCGTCGTGGCCGGAGTAATCGCCACGCTCCATATCACAAAGAAGCGCCAGGAATACGCCTATGACGAGTGGGAGTATGAAGAAGACGAGCCGTAATACTGACTTCGCGCTCCCATACTCACTTTGACACAAAATTTGTGAATAAACCGTGTATTTTTTGGAATTTGGTTGACTTTTCAAAATGTTTATGGTAATATTTATCCATAGCAAGACACTGCGTTCAGGCTCTCGATACGCCGGGATAACCTGGCGTCAGACCTGCCGGAACTTAGCAGGGAATCGTTACGGATCTGCTGTATAGCCGGATCCACACGACGCAGGTCTTGTCTCATAAAATTGTAGCCGGAAGGCTGCTGAAATACAGTGCAGAGTCAATGGCTGGGTGCGACCCCACTATCCCAGCGCTTGGCTTTGCATTGTCTTTTTTCGGCAGCCTTCCGGCTCTTTCTGTTTTATTTGGAGGTTTTGAGCATGAAACGAAAATCCAATCGGGGAAAGGTATGGAACCCACGAGGTACATCTGGGCAGGTCCGGTGCCATTGCGGCTGCCCGGCAGTCCTGCGCAGCGCGGAAGGGATCTGTAAGACCCACCGGCCGGATGCCAAGGTGTATGTCTGCTCCGGCTATCCCGCGTGCGACTCCTTTGTCATGGCCCACCCGGGGACTCTGGAGCCAATGGGCACGCTGGCCCCGCCGGAGCTAAGGCGGCTGCGGTATGAGGCCCATCAGCAGTTCGACCAGCTCCATAAGTCCGGCCTGATGACCAGGCGGGAGGCGTACCAATGGCTGTCCTACACGACACAGGCGCCCATGTCTCACGCCCACATCGGGCACCTGGGCGAGTATTACTGCCGGGTCGTGATCCGAGAGAGCAGGAAACTGCTGGCCCAGCGCACTGGGGCGGCGTGAGCTTCAAGAATATCAGGAGGTGAATATTATGCTG
>CAJUPS010000231.1 GCA_910588045.1 uncultured Oscillospiraceae bacterium
GCCGGCCGATGATACTCGGCTGTTGTGGCCCGGGAAAGCAGGAGGCTGCCAGATTTATATGGGCTTATAGCTCAGCCGGTTAGAGCGCACGCCTGATAAGCGTGAGGTCGGTGGTTCGAGTCCACTTAAGCCCATTCGGGTAAAAATTAATATTGTCGTGCCCATGGGGGCGTAGCTCAGTTGGGAGAGCACCTGCCTTGCAAGCAGGGGGTCAAGAGTTCGAATCTCTCCGTCTCCACTCAGGCAGAAATGCCTGGAACACTGCACCTTGAAAACTTCATACAGAAAGAGAACTGGTTAAGAGAAACCCATGGCTTCCGGGGCTTCCGGGGGCGGGGATGGAAATAACCAGGACATCCAAGAATACAATACGAACCAGAACAATAAGGCTGAATAAAGCAATACAGTGTTATGTTAAATATCAGTAATTTTTTAATTCCGCATCATATTTATATATTTTGCGGGAGAGTTTCTTAGCAAAGCTGAGAGCATCCCTTTCCGGGGAACCGGAAGGAGGGACCGGCCAAGCAGAAAGGGCACGGGGCGGATGCCTTGGCACTGGGAGCCGACGAAAGACGCGACAAGCTGCGAAAAGCTGCGGGGAGGGGCACATGCCCGCCGATCCGCAGGTGTCTGAATGGGGAAACCCGCACGGGGAAGACCCGTGCATCCGCGCGCCAATCCATAACGCGCGGAGGGGAACCCGGCGAACCGAAACATCCAAGTAGCCGGAGGAAAGGAAAGAAACATCGATTCCGGGAGTAGCGGCGAGCGGAACCGGAACAGCCCAAACCGCAGTGCGTGCACTGCGGGGTTCGGACCGCATGCGCGACCGCGCTGCACAGGGGAACGGCTTTGGGAAAGCCGGCCGCAGAGGGTGAAAGCCCCGTACCCGAAGTGCAAGGCGGCGCAGCGGGATCCAGAGTACGCCGGGACACGTGAAACCCTGGCGGAAGGAGCGGGGACCACCCCGCAAGGCTGAATACTGCCCAGTGACCGATAGAGCACAGTACTGTGAAGGAAAGGTGAAAAGAACCCCGGGAGGGGAGTGAAAGAGAACCTGAAACCCTGTGTTTACAAGCTGTGGAAGTGCCCAACAGATGCTTGCATCTGTGGAGCACAACCGCGTACTTTTTGTAGAACGGTCCGGCGAGCTGCGTTGTCCGGCAAGGTTAAGCCACTTTAGTGGCGGAGCCGAAGTGAAAGCAAGCGTTAAAAGCGCGTAAGAGTCGGATGCCGCAGGCCCGAAACCGGGTGATCTATCCATGTCCAGGCTGAAGCCGCTGTAAAAGGCGGTGGAGGGCCGAACCCACATCCGTTGAAAAGGGTGGGGATGAGGTGTGGATAGGGGAGAAATTCCAATCGAACCCGGAGATAGCTGGTTCTCCCCGAAACAGCTTTAGGGCTGGCCCCGCGCTATCCTGGCGGAGGTAGAGCACTGGATTTCCGAGGGGGCGTCAAAGCCTGCCAGAGAATACCAAACTCCGAATGCCGCACAGGAGGTGCGCGGGAGCCAGGCTGCACGAGACAAGTCGGGCAGCCGAGAGGGAAACAGCCCAGACCGCCGGCCAAGGCCCCAGAGTGCGTGTTAAGTGGGAAAGGATGTGGGGATTCACAGACAGCCAGGACGTTGGCCCAGAAGCAGCCACGCGTTCAAAGAGTGCGTAACAGCCCACTGGCCGAGAGTCCCCGCGCCGAAAATGTCCGGGGCTGAAACACGCCGCCGAAGCCGCGGGGCATGCAGGAGCATGCCGGTAGGGGAGCATTCTTAAAGCCTGCGAAGCCGCCCTGCGAGGGGCGGTGGAGGGATAAGAAGGGAGAATGCCGGAATGAGTAGCGGGACGGAGGCGCGAATCCTCCGGGCCGAATGTCCGAGGTTTCCAGGGTAAAGCTTGTCTTCCCTGGGAGAGTCGGGGCCTAAGGGGAGGCCGGGAGGCGCACCCGAAGGGCAGCAGGCGAAGATTCCTGCACCCCGGCGCAGCAGAACATGCGGGGACGCGGCGGGAAGGCGCGAGCCGGGAATGGAAAGCCCGGCACAGCGAAGACGCAGTAGCGAAGAGCGCTGCACCGCCGCCGGGAAAAGCCGCTATTGCCTGCGCCGGGCCCGTACCGCAGGCCGACACAGGTGGACGGGGAGAGAATCCCAAGGCCGGCGGGGGAAGCACTGCCAAGGAACTCGGCAAAACAGCCCCGTAACTTCGGGAGAAGGGGCGCCCGCCAGGAGGCGGGCCGCAGTGAACAGGCCCAAGCAACTGTTTAGCAAAAACACAGGTCTATGCGAAACCGCAAGGTGAAGTATATGGGCTGACGCCTGCCCGGTGCTGGAAGGTTAAGAGGAGGAGTCAGCGCAAGCGAAGCCCCGAGTCCAAGCCCCAGTAAACGGCGGCCGTAACTATAACGGTCCTAAGGTAGCGAAATTCC
>CAJUPS010000232.1 GCA_910588045.1 uncultured Oscillospiraceae bacterium
CAGTATCTACACCCACAACGAGGCTTTGAAACATCAGCTTTTGGAGCTGTGCCAGTCCCACCCGGAGCAGGTGCGCCAGACTGCCGCTAACGCCTGGGGCGGGCTGACGTTTGAGCTGCCGAAGAAGTGGCTGAAGGTATCGCCGCCCCGCGTCCTCTCTCCGGCGCAGAGGGCTGTGCTGGACAGGATGAACCAGAACAAGCAGCCCCCCTGATTCCTAACAATCATTGACAGGGCCGCGCTTGGCAGGTTATAATTGTTTCGTAGGAAGTAACCGCATCGTATCGAAGGGAGGAACCACTATGAAGCGAATTTTTGACAGCGCGGACGAATTTATCAGGCAGAGCGACTGGAAGGATTTAGCTATTGTCAAGTTTTGTCTGTTTTCCATCGGTCTGCTGGTGGGTCTGCAAATAACGGAGAAGTGCAAAAAGGGTGTGCGGATTGCCGCTTCGGTGGTGTTTACCCTCACATATATTTCCCTGATGGTCAAGTATTTGGGGATTCTCATAGCAAAAGGCGAAAAAGCCTAATCATATGATTTATAAGGCCCGGAGGGGAACAGTCTGACCGCTGTTCCCCTCCGGGCTTTTCTATTCTGAAATAAGGAGGTTTTCATGGCAAGCAAACTACAATTTATATCCGAGCTGGCAAGCCACACCGCCCAAACCGTCACGCGGGATGTGGACGGCTGGAAGCAATATTTAACTACCGCCAGCCGCCTCTATAAATACCGCTTTGATGAACAGCTTTTGATCTACGCCCAGCGCCCGGACGCCACCGCCTGCGCCAGTATGGAGCTGTGGAACGATACCATGCGGCGGTGGGTGAAGCCCCGTTCCAAGGGGATCGCCCTCATTCGGACTGATGCGGGTGGACGGCCTCGCTTGGAATATGTCTTTGACGTAGCTGACACCCGCCCCGTCCGTGGGGCGCGTGAGCCGTATCTGTGGGAGATGACGGCGGAGAAATCCGGCGCTGTTGCGGCGGCATTGGAGCGGCAGTACGGCCCCAGCGAGGAAACGGACATCGGCTGGCAGATCATGGAACAGGTCAGCCGCGCCGTAGGCGGGGCCTATCGGGACTATCTGGAGGACCTGCGCTATGACACGCGGGACAGCTTCTTGGAGGAATTGGACGACCTCAATCTGGAGGTACGCTATAAAAACCTCCTGACCGCCAGCGTCCAGTTTACCATCCTGACCCGCTGCGGCCTGGACCCCAGCGAGTATTTGGAGGACGAGGACCTTGCGGGCATTACCGAGTTCTCCACCCCCGCCGTCCTTCACCATTTGGGCAGCGCCGCCAGCAAAGTCTCCCTGGACCTTCTGGAAGAAATCGGGCGCGCCGTCAAGACCTATGACCGGGAACAGGCGAAAAATAAAGAAAAAAATATTGAAAAACCTCTTGCAAAATCGCCTGTGATCGACTATACTAAGGTCAAGGAAGAATTTAACACTGTAAAGCGTGAAAGTGAAGAAAGGAGCGTCAATCATGACGAAGGAGCTGACCTACAAACAGGCGGGCGATTATCTGATTCCCGACCTGACACTGGACGGAGCGGAGGAATTGGAGGAAATGCCCCTGGGCAAGTACGGAATGCTGCGGGAGACGTTTCTGGAAGAACGGCACCCAGGGACGTACACCTCCATGCTGCTGACGGGGCGGCTGTACCCCCACCTGCGGGAGATCGACCGGCAGGCGCGGGAGCAGGTGGACCGGATGGTGGCCGGCCTGAAGAAGCAGAACGGAGTGGACGAAGCGATGAAGGCCCGCGATCAGATGGGCTGGGTCCAGGCGGTGAACAGCTTCACGGCCCAGGCGGAGGAGATCGTTCTGGCGGAGATCGTCTACAAGTAAATCAGGAACAGCAGGAGACGGTGGGCGAACAGCCCGCCGTTTCTGCGTCTGTGGAGGAAACGCCCGCCCCTGGGTCGCCGGACCTCTCGCTGTTCTCCCTGTTCCCCACGGTGGAGGAACAGATTGAAAGTATTGCCGAAGCCCAGGAGGAGGACCGGCGGACAACCCAGCAGCATACGTCTACTCCTTCCGGTCAGGTGCCGTCTGCGGTCATTGGCCGCGCCCTCACCTGCGGCGGCAACGAGAAGCACAGCATTGAGCGTATTGTAGCATTTTTCCAGAAGGGTCCCACCGGCTCCGCTGCCGCCTCGTTTATGGCAAAGGAGTTTGGGGAGGGCGGCAAGGGCGTTACCATTGGAGGACAGGAATATTCTCTGTGGTTTAACAGCGAAGGCTTTCGCATTGCGCCGGGGCGGTCCGCATTTGGTCCGGGCAGCACCCTTGTTACTTGGGTAAACGCCGCCGCCATGGTGTCCAACCTCCTGCGGGATGGAACATTTGCTACGCAGGATAAAATTGACGTAGCTCCCGACAACGAAGTGCGGGAATTGGCGGAGAAAC
>CAJUPS010000233.1 GCA_910588045.1 uncultured Oscillospiraceae bacterium
CTGCAAAACTTCTCCCTGTTCAGCCTGCCGCCCGCGCTCTACGGGCTGGTGCTGTACCAGTCCCGTGCGCTCCTGTTCACCGCGCCAGCTTTGTATTTGATGCTGGGTATGAAAAAACGGCAAAAAGCCTTTGCGCCTTTCGCCGTCCTGCCCGCGCTGGTCTATTGGGTCGTGGCGGGATTTCAGACGGTGATCCCGCTCTTTTCCAATTTTGCCGTCCACGCCGGGATCGTGTTCTGTTTTTCCATCGCCGCTCTGCTGGTCTGCGCCGCGCTGGAGTACCGGGACGGCAATCCGGTGTTCCGTCGTTTCCTGCCCTGGCTGGGAGGGTGTGTTGTGGTCATTGTACTGTTGAGTCTGCTCCCGGCGGGGCGGGCAGGTCCCCATGCCTCTATCCTGTGGGCGTTCCTGGATGACCCGATTCTCTGGATCGACACAGAGCTGTTTTACTGGAACAGCCTGCTGCTGGCCCTGTGCTTTTTGGAGAGCGCGGCGGCCTACATCCGGCGCAGGAGCGAACGGGAAACGGAATTGCAGGTGTTGTCCGCCCGTGAAAGCCTGACGCGGGAGCAGCTTGCCACCGTGCTGGAGAGCGCCGCCGCCCTGGGGGAGCTGCGCCATGAGGTGAAAAATCATTATTTGGTCCTGCAAAACCTGTCCCGCACGGGAGAGACGGAGCGGCTGGACGCCTATCTGAGCGAGTTGGTTTCCGATGTGTCCTCTATCCCCGCTCTGACTTACGCGCCCCATCCGGCGATCAATGCGGTGTTGACGGTCATGCTGGCGCGGGCACAGAAACAGGGCGTCGAGGTGGAGCGCCGGATCGACGTGCCGGAAACTCTGCCGTTCCCGGACACAGAGCTTTGTATGGTGCTGATGAATTTACTGCAAAACGCGCTGGAGGCTAACGCCCTGGCCCCGGATGGAGCGCGGAAATGGCTGCGGGTCGATCTCCATATCCGGGGCGTCCATTTGTATATCGGGGTGGAAAATTCCCGCTTTGCTCCGGTGGACTATGACGCGGAACGTGACCTGTGCCGCACAACGAAAGAGGACAAATCCGCCCACGGCTACGGCCTAAAGGCAGTTCAGGCCGTGGCGCGGAAGTATCAAAGCGAGCTGCTGCTGAAATTCCCGGATCATACCTTTTCCGCCGCTACCGCTCTGCAAATGCCAGATTAAAAAGCCGCCCTTTCTGTGACGATCCACAGAAAGGGCGGTTCCTATTGGATAAAAGCAACAAATTGTTTGGTAGCCTCCTGCTGATAGGCGCGGCTGATGGGAAGTTCTGTCCCGGTATCCAGAAGCAATCCCCGTGCGGTTCGCTTATGGACGTGTTTCAAATTGACAACAAAACTGTTGTGGCAGCGGCAGAACGTGTCCCCCCGCAGGCGGGAGAGCAAATCCCGAAAACTCAGATTGACGGCTATGACTTCTTCCGGCAGATACACGGCGGCTTTGTGGTTGACCGCCTCCGCATAGAGAATATCCTGGACCATTACCTTGCGTAAGCCACCGTTGACGGGCAGTGTGATCTGCTCCGGGCGGTAGTTTTTCCGCAGATCCCAGTCGATGGCCTTTGCCAGCTTTTTCTCGTCCACCGGCTTCAAAAAATATCCCAGCGTATAGGTAGAAAAGGCGTCCTCCATATATTCCGTATAGGCGGTGATGTAGATAATGGAACAGCCAATATCGGATTCCCGCAGATAGCTGGCCAGCTCCACGCCGTTTTCCTGCGCCAGCCTAATATCCAACAAAAGCAGATGAAAAGACGTAGGCTGGTTCCGCAGAGCGGTCAGCAGCGGCCCCGCTGTGGAAAAGCTGGAAACGGTAAAGTCAATATCCCGCCGGAAATGGCGGGCCTCCAGAATACGGCAAATCATTGTCTCGTTTTCCTGTGCCATCAGCGGTTCATCCTCGCATATCGCGATACGGTACATGGGCAGTCACCTCCCTGCGGAATTGTTTGTATCATTATAGCAGTTTTCGGTATTGCCGTCAAAGGGCATCGCCGCCTATTATCCGAGGGATTGGAAATGCGTTTCACGGTGAGACGCATTTTTTAATGGAGTAAAGGCCGTCTCTCCAAGCAATATTGATAATTTCGACTCCATGCCGCTTTGCATAATTGACGGTATATGCCGTCCCTCCGCTTTCCTTTGTCAGATAGCAGACGCATACCCCGCTGTGATCTACCAAATGCCGGTTGCGCCTGTGCATACAGCCCGGTGTGTACTGCTGGGCTGTATAGACAATCTTATCCGCCTGAGACTTGATCCGCTCATACTCCGCTATGTCCTCCAGCCTCCACCCCCTTGTCTGCGTCAGGCAGGGTAGGACAAGGATCAACTTCATGCCGGGGCAGTTCTCCCGCAGACGGATCACCGTCCGGGCGGCGAGGGCATCAAATCCCAGGG
>CAJUPS010000234.1 GCA_910588045.1 uncultured Oscillospiraceae bacterium
ACTATATGGATTTCTTTAACTCTGCTGTTGATGTTTTGCAGACCCTCGTGATCGCTCTCGGCGCTGGCCTCGGTGTGTGGGGCGTTATCAACCTTCTGGAAGGTTATGGCAATGACAACCCCGGAGCCAAGTCCCAGGGGTAACGGAAGCCCTCCACGGACGAGCAATCGCCGTGAAGCGTATGGTGAAAGTCCATACGGCAACAGATTGAATTGCTGGGACCCCCTAAAGCCATGTGTGCCACAACATAGGATTGAAATAAATCCAGGTGTGACGGCGGCGAAAGCGGAAAAAAACGCATGGATGGCGCATGGCGCGAGCCTAAACGCCGGAACAATGGGCAATCAGCAGCGAAGCCTCGAACAGAGGAACGTCCAACGACTATCCCTTGCGGGAGTAGGGCCAAGCGGCCCGAAGCGGTCTGCCCCGCACAGAGCGGGTGAAGATATAGTCTGCGCCCATGTGAAAGCATGGGGAGTTCCCCCGGACGGGTGGAACCGCATTGGAGCAGCGACCCAATGTGAACAAAACGGATGAAGCAGCTCATGGCGGGGGGCGGTGTGGCCCTGATCGGCCTGACGCTGATTCCCCTGCTGTCCGGGCTGTTCGGCTGATCGCAGGCCGCAGCCCCAATCCCCAGCCCCTCCCGCCCCCGGCGGGAGGGGCCTCGAAAGGAGGGTAAGCCCCTATGGATTTCGTACTCGACGCAATCACGGAATGGCTCAAGGAACTGCTGGTCAGCGGCATCATCGGCAATCTCTCCGGGATGTTTGACAGCGTGAATGAAAAGGTGGGAGACATCGCCGCCCAGGTGGGCGCGACCCCCCAGGGCTGGAACGGCGGCATTTTCAGCATGGTCCAGAACCTGTCCAACACTGTCATTCTCCCTATCGCGGGGGCCATCCTCGCCTTTGTTATGACGCTGGAGCTGGTGCAGATTCTCATGGACAAGAACAACCACCACGACATCGAATCGGCGGTTTTCTTCAAGTGGATATTCAAAACCGCCTGTGCCATTCTCATTGTCACCAACACCTGGAACATTGTCATGGGCGTGTTCGACGTAGCGCAGAGCGCGGTCAATCAGGCGTCCGGGGTCATCATCGGCAACACCAGCATCGACATGGCAACGGTCCTCCCGGATATGGAGGCCCAGCTGGAGGCCATGGACCTGGGGCCGCTGTTCGGCCTGTGGTTTCAGTCCATGTTCGTGGGCATTACCATGTGGGCGCTGACCATCTGCATTTTCATCATCACCTACGGGCGCATGATAGAGGTGTATTTAGTGACCAGCGTGGCCCCCATTCCCATGGCGGCAATGATGGGCAAGGAGTTCGGCGGCATGGGCCAAAACTACTTGAAGTCGCTGTTTGCCCTGGGCTTCCAGGCGTTTCTCATTATGATCTGCGTCGGCATCTATGCGGTGCTGGTGCAGAGCATCGCCACCAGCGGCAACATCAGCGCGGCAATCTGGACGTGCATGGGTTATACGGTGCTGCTGTGCTTTACGCTGTTCAAGACCGGAAGCCTCGCCAAAAGTGTGTTCTCCGCCCACTAAAACGAAAGGAGGCCCCCTGATGGCCTATGTACCTGTACCGAAGGACCTGACGAAAGTGAAAACGAAAGTCATGTTCAATCTCACCAAGAGGCAGCTGGTCTGCTTCAGCGGCGGGGCGCTGGTCAGCGTTCCGCTATTCTTTTTGCTCAAAGGCCCGCTTGGAAACAGCGCGGCGGCGCTGTGCATGATTCTGGTCATGCTCCCCTTCTTCATGCTGGGCGTGTACGAGAAGAACGGCCGGCCGCTGGAGAAGATCGTGGGGAATATCATCCGCGTGTCCGTCCTCCGGCCCCGCCAGCGGCCCTACCGGACCCGCAATTTTTACGCCGTTTTGGAACGGCAGGACCAATTAGACAGGGAGGTGCGTTACATTGTCTACCCGAAAGCGGAAGCTCACCCGCGACGAACGAAAACAGATCGAAGCCGCCATCGCCAGGGCGAAGGGGACGGATAAAAAGGAGCTGTCCGCCCAGGACAGCATCCCCTATCAGCGGATGTTCCCGGACGGCATCTGCCGCGTTACCGACACCTTTTACACCAAGACCGTCCAATTCCAGGACATCAACTACCAATTAAGCCAGAACGAGGACAAAACCGCCATTTTCGAGGGCTGGTCCGACTTCCTCAACTACTTTGACAGCTCCATCCGCTTCCAGCTGTCCTTCCTGAACCTCTCCGCCTCCCAGGACGGCTTCTCCCGGAATATCGTCATTCCCTTGAAACAGGACGGCTTTGACGATGTGCGGCAGGAATACTCGGATATGCTGCAAAACCAGCTGTCCAAGGGCAACAACGGCCTTGCCAAGACCAAATATCTCACCTTTGGCA
>CAJUPS010000235.1 GCA_910588045.1 uncultured Oscillospiraceae bacterium
TGAGCAGCACAGACACGGAGTCGGGCTACATGAAGCGGCCCGGCAAGCCCAGCGGATTTCATTACCTGTCTCACCAGACGACTGACACAGACCACGGTATCATCACCGCTGTGACCGTGACGCCAGCATTTCTCCAGACGATGGCAACCGGAATACCGGGAGGCGCTGAAGCAGCGGCAGATCTGGTGCGAGGGTACTTTTGCCGCACAGAAATGGGGGCACAATTTGACTCGTCTCTTTCGACGAGGTTTAGAGGCAGCGGAGGACCACTGCCTCCTTTCTGCCGTGGCCTTGAACCTCAAAAGAATGATTCGTTGCCTGTATTGACGCCGTGGGGCGTCTTTTTTCTTGCCTGATACCTCCTTTGTCTCTATATTTCAAACACTTTGTCAACAACTCCATGCTGACCAGAAACTCCCCTGTCTGCGGCCCTGTCGCTACCGCTCCTGGGCCTTATTAGCTGTTAGCATTGTGGAACACATCAGATGCAGGGAATATAAACATACCGCCTTCTCCGAAATGGCCATTTCAAACTCTTGCGGCAAGCGGCTTTCAAATGCCTAAATTTCCACACATCAGCGGTATAACATAGCCCCATGGGAAACGGTCAACCCAATCCCCCCGCCCCCTTTCCCTATCCAGGGAAAGGGGGCGGCTTTGGAGGATATATCCCCCGCCGCGCCGCAGGGAGTAGCACAGGCAGGGCCGTCCGTCAAGGGCAAGCCGCCGCAAGCGGCGGGGCGTTCCGCCCCCTTGACGGCCATCCCTGCCTGTGCTTTATAGACGGCGGCGACGGGGGATATAACCACCAGAGCCTGTTCCCTGCGGGGGACGTAGAGGGTGTCTGCCTCTGGCCACACTGACCAGAAGTAACCGCATAGCAAAACGCCGCCTTGTTTTCCAGGGCGGTGTTGTTTGTAAGGTTGATAGCTCTTTTTCCTGTATGCTCTTGTAAAGGGTTGCTATCCAAGAGACAAAATATTGATTTTGTGTATTTTGCTGATTTTGCTATAAGATCAATCCCAGCTCTTCGAGTTGCCTTGCGTGCTCCGCGCCGGTGGTCATGAGGTAGATGCGCGTGGTGTTGATGGAGCTGTGGCCCAGCAGATCCGCCAGCTTCACGATGTCCCGGCAGGTCTTGTAAAACACGGTGGCGAACAGGTGGTGCAGGTTGTGTGGAAACACCTTGGACGGGGCCACTCCCGCCGCTTGGCAGACGGATTTCATCTCGTGCCAGATCTGGCCCCGGGACATGGGCCTGCCGCTTCTGGTGCGGAAAATTTCTCCGGTGCGTATCTTATGCCGCCGGGCGTATTTCAGCAGCTTCCGGCAGAGCTTCCGGGGCAGGAGGATACTGCGGACCTTGCCCTTGAGCGTAATGTCTGCCCGCTGGTTTTGCAGCGCCTCCACCGTGATGTAGCGCACCTCGGACACCCGCACGCCGGTGGCGCAGATGGTTTCCATAAGCAGGGCCAGGCGGTCGCGGCCCTGCTTTTGCGCTGCGTGCAGCAGGCGGTGGTACTCGTCCCTGGTCAGTTCCCGGGAGGCGTCCCGGAAGACGCGGCGCTGGATTTTTACGGTCTTCACCCGGCAGTCGGACAGTCCAAGGAATCCCAGCAGACTGTTGACGGCGGCGAGCTTGGCGTTGACGGTGGCCGGGGCGAGGTTTTTCGCCAGGAGATGCTCTTTCCATTCCGCTACCAGGGGTTTTGTGACCGGCCTGCCGTCCAGCCACTGACAGAAGGACTGCACATCCCGACGATAGTTTTGGATGGTGGCAGGGGCGCGCTCCTCCTGATGGAGAAATTGGGCGTGTGCAGCAATGTGGGCGGCGGTCAGCGTTTGGTTTTTCATTGGTATTGCCCTCCCCAAAAAGTAATGGGTCCATTTTATCTTTTCAGGTGGGAATATTTCCAGTCTTGCCGTTACTTTATTTATACATTTCCCCTGCCACTGCGGAGGGCCGCAAAGCATAGACTTGTAAAAATCCGCACTTTTAGGTGCCTCTATTGATCTGCTGGATGTGTTGCAGATTGAAAAAACTCCCGGATCGACCGGGAGATCCGAGAGAGCAGGGTAGCGATCTATGGATGACAAGGACCGCAGAGTGCTCAAGAAGCTGCAAGCCCATACGGAGGCCATCCTCCGCTCCAGGCAGAATTGGTAGCTATTAACTGCCAGGATCAAAAATCGGATTTATGTTTCCGACCCACAACCTGACCCACTACAGGAAATATCCGTGCGGAGACAACGGACCGGACAGCTCTCCAGAACTGCAAAATCCGGACCCAACAGGCCCGGACGGAAGGGAAAGCGTGCTGCTGCTTCCTCTATCGAATATTCACACGCATGAGGCCACTGGTTCGAGTCCAGTAGTCTCCACCA
>CAJUPS010000236.1 GCA_910588045.1 uncultured Oscillospiraceae bacterium
CCCATGACAGCTTGAAAATCTCCCATGGGAAATGGTGCTGGAACAGCCGGGGCATCGGGGGCCGGACGGCGCTGGACTATCTCATCAAGGTCCGGGGGATGGATTTTGTTGGCGCGGTGGAGGCCCTGTGCGGCTACCGCGCCCCGCCGCCCCAGGAACAGCCCAAGCCGAAACCTCCGAAGCCCTTTCAACTCCCGGAGGCCAGCCGGTTCCCCTCCATGATGCTGGCCTATCTGCAAGGCCGGGGCATCCACCCGGAGCTGCTGCAAACGTGTATCCAGGCTGGTAATCTTTATGAGAGCCAGAAGTATCAGAACTGCGTCTTTGTCGGCAGGGACCCTACGGGCCGCGCCCGGTTCGCCTGCCTGCGGGGAACGCGGGACAACTTTCGGATAGATGCGGAGGGCAGCGACAAGCGGTACAATTTCTCCCTGCTGGCTGCTGACCCCAAGTGTCCCCGGCTGGCGGTGGCGGAAAGCCCCATTGACGCCCTATCCCTGGCTACGCTGGTGAAGCTGTCCGGGGGTGAGTGGCGGGACAGCCATTACCTATCCTTGGGCGGGACCGCGCCTCGCGCCATGATTCAATTCCTCCACGATCATCCCCACGTTACCCAGGTCAGCCTATGCTTGGATAACGATAAGGCGGGGATTATGGGCATGGAGCGGCTGGAAAACGCCATCCAGGACAACCCGGAACTGTCCCAGCGGGTGAAGCTGATTTACCGCAATCCGCCACCTGCGGAACATGGGAAGGATTACAACGAATTTCTCTGCGCTCATACCAAAGCAGTGCGAGAACAGCGGCAGAGGGAGCCAGCCAGATAAATCACTTGCCCGATGAAGCAAACGCCTCAAACAATTTATTCATAATATCAACTGCAATTTCAAACTGTTCGGATGGAAGTTTACTCAGACGGTCAGAAATACCGTGAACATCATTTTCGATTTCTTCTCCAAAAAGAATAGAATCGCTGGAAATAGAGAGTGTTTGACAAATGCGTATTAATGACCCGATGGAAACCCCAACAACTCCCCGCTCTATATCTGAAACATTTTTTGTTGCAAGGGAAACCAATTCTGCGAACCTATCTTGCGTCAGGCCAGCCGCTTCTCTTGCAATACGGATTTGATTGCCGATTCTCACATTGATTTCTTTTTTCTCTCGCACATCAGCACCACCTTTCACCTTTAGTTTATGTAATGGTGGTGTTGACAACAACACGGTCTGTGCTTTATAATTTATGGTGTTTATAACACGATTCAAAAGCATGGCCACAACAGGGGCGGGAGATAGATTGCTGTACGCAGGAAGGAGGCCAAACCATAGCAATCTCCAACATACTCCCCCGGAAGATTATGCGGAACCGGACCCGGCAGCAGTCCATGGCGGACCGGCACGACTATGACCAGAAAGCGGAGAAAACCCAGGACGGCGAGCTGGTGTCCTCGTTCATGTGTTCCCCGGAAACCGCCGCCGAAGAATTTGAACTTAGCAAGCGGCTTTACTTCCAGATCACCGGACGGAGCCAGCCCGTCCACCGGGACGTTATCATGTACCGGGTCATTCAATCCTTCAAGCCAGGAGAGGTCAGCCCGGAAGAAGCCAACCGGATCGGCTATGAGCTGGCGATGAAACTCACGGAGGGGAAACACCAGTTTGTTGTGTCCACCCATGTGGACAAGGCCCATATTCACACGCACATAGAATTTAACAGCACCAATCTCAACTGTGACGGAAAATTTGTAAACCCCAAGGATTCTTACCTGGTTCTCCGGCGGCTCAATGACGATTTGTGCAGGGCGCATGGCCTGTCCGTCATTGAAAACCCGAAGCCGAGTAAAAAAGAGCGGAAGCAGAAGGAGATGGAGGCGGTCAGGCATGGGCGCAGTCACAAAGAGCGTCTGCGCCAGACCATTGACCGGGTACTCCCCGACTGCCGGGACTACGATGATTTTCTTGCGAGGATGCGGGCCGAGGGCTATGAGATCAAGGAGGGCAAAGCGCTGTCCTTCCGCGCCCCCGGCTGGGACCGTTTCACCCGCTCCAATAAGCTGGGGGCCGACTACACCAGGGAGGCCCTGCGGGAGCGCAGCGCCCACCGGGGCGGGCGGTCTGCGGAGGCAAAAAAGGCCGTTCCCCACGCTGGCCGGAAGGTCAATATGCTCATTGACATTCAAGCGAAGCTGGCAGCAGGAAAAGGTGCTGGCTACGAACGCTGGGCAAAGATTTTCAATCTGAAGGAGGCGGCGAAAACCCTCAACTTCCTGGTTGAAAACGATTTGACCGACTATGACGAATTGGCGGCGCGGGCAGAGCAGGCCGGTGATCGCTTTGACGAGGTTTCCCGCCATATCAAACAGTTGGAAG
>CAJUPS010000237.1 GCA_910588045.1 uncultured Oscillospiraceae bacterium
GGAGCTGGCGGGTAATGGGCGGGGCGCTGGGCCGGTCATAGACCATCACATAGGGATCATAGCCCATGCCCCGCAAGGTTTCCACCCGGTAGAGGTCCTGCTCATGGGTGCTGCCGTAGTTGGTCAGGACGTAGACGCGCCGCCTGCGGTCGCTCTTGATGTTGGTCAGCTCCAGGAAGCGGCGGAAGTGGGGGGTCAGGTCAATATCGGGGTCGTCCCAGGCAAAATGCACCGCCTTAGTCCTCACCCGGTTCAGCAAAGCCACGTTCTCCGGGGTGATGAGCCGAATGTCCAGCCCTTGGGAGAAGTCTACATAGGCGCGGCTCTCCGCAAGCTGCAAAATCAGCTTTTCATGGTCAGGGCAGGCCAGCAGATTGGCGTCCAGCAGATTGATCTCCTTCTGGCCGTTCCAAAACTCAGCGAGGTCGGCCACCTGGATGCTCCGCCGTCCCTCCTTGTCTGACACCAAACAAAATCCGCAGTTTCGCGGACAGCCCCGGCTGAGAAAGCCGTAGGCAATGCCAGAAAACTGCGGATAAATGCTGTAATCGGGATAGGTATGCTCCACCGCGTCCGGGAGGTTAGGACCGAGGCCGTAGCCTGTGCCGCCGCAAATCACTTCGTCAGCGTTGGTGACGGTGATCGTGTCCTTGGAATAGGTATCCGTGAACACCCGGCTTTTGTAAACACGGTCATAGTAGCCGTCCGGCCTCCACCACTCCACATGATCGCCCCGCGCCTTGTGGTAGGCGGACAGCTTCATCAGGCACAGGTTGGGAAAGTTATGGGAATCAATATCGCATAAACCGATTCTCATATATCACGCTCCTTCAAAAATGTTGTAAAAATCAGGGCAGACGGCCCATTCCATAGTATTTTGACTGCCAATAATTGCTGTTGATATTGGCATAGGAAATGGGGTCCCCACAGTGAATCATCTGCCCATTGCCTACATAGATGCCCACATGGGTCACGCCGTTGGGGTTCGGCGCGTCATAGGTGTGCCAGAAGAAAATGAGATCACCGGGCTGGGCGTTCGCCATGGAGACAGGGGTGCAGATGTTATAAAGGCCCTGCGCCCCCAGCCGTCCCACGTTCCATCCGCTGTGATTGATAACCCAGCTTACAAAGCCGGAGCAATCAAAAGAGGTAGAGGGGGAACTGCCGCCCCAAACGTAGGGATAGCCGAGGTACTTCTGCGCTTCTTCCAGCATGGCGGCGTAGGTTTCGTCCGTGACCGGTTCCCCAGGGTAGGCGGGTATCTCCACGCCGCCCGGTGTGCCGGGAATGGCCCCAGCGGTTGAGCCGTCATAGCCGGTGTCCACGAAATAGTAGGGGTTCAGGTACTCGCCGTTCAGCATGATCTCCAGGTGGAGGTGCGGCCCGGTGCTGTTGCCGGTACTGCCCACGGCGGCAATCACGTCCCCCCGCTTGACCTCCTGGCCCGCGCTGACGGAGAGGCTGGAACAATGGGCGTACCGGGATTGATAGCCCTTTTCGTCCTCGATCACCACGCACAACCCGTAGCTGCCAGCGTCACCAGCGGACACCACTCGCCCGTCATGGATTGCCCGGATGGGCGTACCCTGCGCCACGGCAATGTCCACGCCCCGGTGCAGGTTCTTCTCCCCGCTGATGGGGTGGACCCGGTAGCCGTAGCTGCTGGAGACGTACCCCAGCCACGGGAAGTCAAAGGGGTTCCCATACGCCTGCCGGTTGCCGAGGGTCTGCTGGTACACGTTGTAGCGGTCCGTCTGCTCACCGGCGGACAGGCTTCCGGCGATAATGCCGGAGAGGGGCCGGACGGTCAGGGTGGTTTGCAGAACATACCAATCATAGGGGTTGCTGTTGCCGTCATAGCGGGTTTCCACAATGACCTCCCGCGTAAGGGTGTACTGCTCCCCGAACAGCCGCGCAAGCTCCGCCTGGACCTGCTCAAAGGTAAAGGCGTTAAACATGGTGGAGAGGTAGCCCATCAGCTCATAGGGGTTGTGGCTGATCTCCCCGATGTTGTAGCGGTATTCGTCATAACCGGGGTAATTTTCCTCGGTCTTGTCAATGTCTATCTGCAAATCCGTCTCCATTTCCGTATAATAGAGGTCTGAATTGCAAATATCCTGCTCATTCGCCATATAGGACGCGGAAATGTAGGAGGACTGGAACCCGGAGAGCATGGCAGTACAGGAGGTCATGCCAGCGGAGAAGAACACCACCACCATGGCCAGCATTGCCACAACCAGCAGCAGCGATTTTCGTGCCGCTACATACTGCTGGACCGCCCGGACGATCTGCCCGGTGGCGT
>CAJUPS010000238.1 GCA_910588045.1 uncultured Oscillospiraceae bacterium
GCTCCCGATGAACGTGCTTCCCCCATTTCTTTTGGAGGAACGTCTGGACGGACTGGAAGGTCTCGCTGCCGATCAGGACAGGGTAGCCGTCAGCGCCGGCGTATCGTTGGTTTCTGAGGGTCAGGGATATCTTGAACTTTGTCCACGCAGGGCAGTCCGGGCTGTACTGTATGCCCTCCGCGTTCAGGATGTCCGATATTTCCCATTGAAATTTCCCCTCCAGGCAGAGGGCAAATATCCGGCTGACCACCGCCGCCTCCTGGGGCTGGGGAACCAGCTTCCCGTCCTCGATCTGATAGCCATACAGCACTTTCCGATTCATTTTGCGTCCTCCCCGATCCGTTCCGTTACCTCGATGCCGCCGTACAGCCGGAACCGCAGGGCGGTGGGGCTGACTACGACCTGCTCTACCAGTTCCTCGAACAAGGCTTCATCGAATCGCTCCAGCCGTTCCGGGCCTTGACGGATGGCGTCCACCGTTTGCCGCAGGGCCTCCGCCGCCTCGCCAATGTCATCATTCTTCAGCAGCCTCCGGCGTTTGGCCCGGAGCTGGGTCAGTTGAGCGGTGTTGGCGGCCATCTGAGCGGCGCAGGCGTCCGCATCCAGCAGGCCGTTGGCGCGGAGCTTGCTGATCTTATAGCCGCGCTCGGTGGCCTGGGCGATTGCCTTGTTTACCTCCAGCATGGCGGGGTTGTCCCGCTGTACGGCGGTCTCCAGGGCCTCCATCTGGCTCAGGGCAGGCTTGAGGATAATGCCATCATGGAGCCGCAGCTTGTTGTACATCCGCAGGAAGGCATCGTAGATGGTTTCCTGCGGGATAGGGCCTGTGGGGCAGTTGGCGGCGCTTCTCAGATGCCGTCCGCAGCTCCAGGCGCCAGTGCCTCTCCGGGTCATCCTTCGGTAGATGGTGAAGCCGCAGATCCCGCAGCACATTTTCCGGGACAGCGGGTAGACCGCGTCCGGGCCTTTGGACTGTTTCTTCTTCATCTGCCGCAGGGCCTGGGCCTTGTCATACACCTCCTGGCTGACGATGGCCGGGTGGGTCCCCTCCACATAGAATTGGTCCACCTCGCCCCGGTTGATCTTCTGGACGAAGGGGAAGCCGGTCTTGTAGGTTTTCTGGCAGAGGGTGTCGCCCACATATTTCTCATTTGACAGCCAGTAGTAGATCTCTCTGGTGGTCCAGTGGACGTTGCCCTTTCGGTCACGGACACCCCGGCGGATCAGCTCGTTTGCGATATCCTTGGCGCTCTGTCCGCCGAGATAGGCGTCAAACACCCAGCGGATGATCTCCGCCTCCTCCGGCACGATCTCCAGGTCTCTCCGATTTACCAGCCGGTAGCCGTAGGGCGGTTTTGTGGTGATGAACTCGCCCCGCTCCATCCTCCGGCGATAGCTCTGGTGGATATTTTGGGAGATGGACATGGACTCCTGCTGGGCCAGGGAACCGGAAACGCTCACCATCAATTCTGTGGTGAGCGTTCCGGTGTCGATATTCTCTTTTTCAAACTGGACGGTCACGCCCAGCCGCATCAGCTCCCGCAGAGCGGCAAGACAGTCCTTGGTGTTCCGGGAGAAGCGGGAGATGGACTTCACCAGCACCCGGTCGATTTTGCCCTTCCGGCAGTCGGCCAGAAGACGGTTGAAGTCCTCCCGCTTGTCCGTTTTCGTGCCGCTCACCGCCTCATCGGCGTAAATGTCCACCAGCTCCCAGCCCTCATGCTGGCTGATCAGCTCGGTGTAGCTGCGGATCTGGGAGGCATAGGACGTGGCCTGATCATCGGAGTCTGTGCTTACCCGGCAGTATGCCGCCACCCGCAGAATAGCGGGCCTGTCCTCGCTGGGCGGAATGATGGTGACATTTTTGTTCATGCCTGTGGCCTCCTTTCCTCTGGGTACCGACAACACTACCACACCTTGGTGGGAATAGCTATCACTATTCCCACACAGTTGCGGGGCGGTAGCGTTCCAGCGCCAGCCGTTTGGCGGCCCACAGTTCCTCGGCGGACAAAAGGCCGGCCTCCGCCGCCTGCTCCAGCAGACGGGTCACCAGGATATACCGCATCTCGTTCTTCACATCGATCATGCGGATGCCTCCCGGAAATAATCCGGCCCCTTCACCTGCCGGATAAACCGCGCCACGTCCCCCAGGCTGCCGGTGACGGGCATTTCTGGCAGGGCGGCCAGCACATCCTTGCTGTAACGCTTGCCCTTGGCGGCCCGCTCATCCAGAATAGCCACCACGCAGGTGTCGGTCTCGGTGCGGATGGCCCGCCCGAAGCCCTGCTTCA
>CAJUPS010000239.1 GCA_910588045.1 uncultured Oscillospiraceae bacterium
CTCAACTTGAGACACATTTCGACATTACAATTTATCATTTTATTTGTGAGGAAGGGTTTGCTATGGCTGCCAGGGGTAATTGCTATATTTGTGGAAAAGAACTCAGCAAAGCCGGGGTGAAAAAGCATTTGGCTGTGCATCAGTACAATGGGCCGGAGACCGGCGAGGAATGTGCCTTGCTCAAAATCGAAGGGGCGTATTATAAGGACTATTGGCTGTTCCTTGATGTTCCTTTGACGGCAGGACTGGACAGTCTCGACCGCTTTCTGCGTGAAATATGGCTGGAGTGCTGCGGACACATGAGCGCCTTTTTCGGAAAAGGTCATCAGGAGATGAAGAACAGCCGGAAATTCAGCACGTTTGAGCCGGGAGAACAATTCCTGCATGAGTATGATTTTGGGGATACAACGGAGACGCTTATCACGGTGGCGGGCCATACACGCCGGGAGCCGCAAAAGGCGGCCGTCCGGCTTCTTGCCCGGAATATCCCGCCGTTGATCCCATGCTCAAGGTGCGGGGCGCCTGCGGCCTATGTCAGTACGGATAATAACATCTATAAGCATAAGGAACCGTTTCTCTGCAAAGCCTGTGCCCATGAGAGTGAAATTGAAGAATTTTCTCTGCCCGTAACAAATTCCCCCCGGATAGGGATATGCGCCTACTACGGCGATTTGGATGTCTACGCATTTGACGCGGAAAAATTCGCGCATAGAGAAAAATGATGCTTTTACAGGCCGAACATCTCCTTCACGATCCGCTCCGCGCCCTTCACCAGTCCCACCAGTACCATCATGTTAAAAATGGTCTCCCCGATGTACTGCCAGCTCATGGTGACAGCGGACAGAGAGGTGTCCACTACGGGAGTGCCGCTGGACATAAAGGCGGAAAAGATCAGGCAGGCCAGTACGATAATGGCCCCCTCCAGACACACGCCCACATAGCTTTTCAGGAAAGCGCTCCCGGCAAAGCTGGTCCCCTCCCCAGCGAAGGACGCCAGGGGCAGCGGGGCCAGGGCGGTGTAGAAGTACAGCCGGAAAAAGCGGCCATATACGGTGAGTATCAGGATAAAGGACATGACAGTGATAAACAGGCTGCCCAGCAGGGACACCAGCCACAAGGGGATGCTGGCGAGAAAGCCCACGCCCTCGATGGCGTCCACGATCTCCTGGGGGACGGCGATGCTGGCGGCGGCCATACCGCCGATACCGCCCATGACGGTCTGCACAATGCCGCCGCAGACGGAGAAAATGCCGGTCATAATTTCCATAGCGGAGCCGACGGCCAGCTTTGCCAGCACAAAGCGGATGAAATGCCGCAGTACAAATTCCGGGCGCTGGAAGTCCCGAAAGCTGGCGGCGGTCTGGAAAATGCTCATAGCGAAGAACAGCACCAGCAGGCCGTAGCCCACGGCCTTCATCGCGTCGTTGATGGTAACGATTGTGCCCCATACGGTGCCGCCCCGGAAGGTCTCCGGCGTGGTGGTGATAAGGGACCATATCTCCGTCAGCTTTCCATTCCAGGTGTTGAAAGCCGATTGCAGGTTTCCAACAATCCAGTTGTCGCTCAAAAGAAATTCACCTCCCAAAATGCGGCTCAAATTGAGACGCATTTCGACAATATATTATAAGGTAGGGGCGGACGCTGCGGCCCGCCCCCCTGGGCGGCTTACAGCGCGCCGATGGTGGTCAGAATCTCCTTAGCAAAGGCTATCATAAGCCCGCCGAACAGACACAGGAAGCCCTGGGTGCGCTGGCTGGCGTCGTGGGACTGGATGGACATACCCACCTGGACGATGCCCCAGCCCAGCACGATCACGCCCACGGCCTTGATGATGGAGAAGATAAAATCAGAAAGATTATTTACGATGGTCAGCGGGTCGCCGCCAGCGGCGAAGGCCGGACAGGTCATGGCGGCGCAGAGGGCCAGGGTCAGAACGGCGGTGAAGTAGCGGCGCTTGGCCCGGCGCTGGCGGGCGGTGATGGTTTCAACGGTCTTTTTCATTGGATAGTTCCTCCTCGTCAATGATGATAATATTGTCCAGGCCCTCGAACGGCAGGCTCAAATCCTCCTGCGCGAAGGTCAGGCCGGGATGATGGATGTAGGGGGCGGCCCCGCCGTCCTCGGTCAGCTTGATATTGGGGTGCTTGAGAATGTCGTACTTCTTGTCAATGACCGGCCTCTCGCCCCGGATAAAGACGATGGCGTAGGCGTTGTCCATGGCCCGCACTTCATCTGGTGTAAGTAATTCGCGGCCGGTCTGCTGGTACGATGT
>CAJUPS010000240.1 GCA_910588045.1 uncultured Oscillospiraceae bacterium
ACCAGCACATTTTTGTTGCGGGCGGTCTTGGGGTCCTTGGGGCGGCTGCTCATGGTAAGGCGTTCCGTCTGGGTGAGGATTACATTGTTCTGGAATACCGGATCGACATAAGGGGCGATGTCCTGGGAATTTCCCCATCTCGCGGAACCGTACTCGATATTCGGGCGGTACTTCTTGGCGTTTTTGCCTTTCAGGTAAACAGCCAGCCGGAGCGCCGCGCCGCAGCACAGCCCGACCAGCAGGTCCAGCGGGTGAAAGCTGGGCCAGAAACTTCCAAGCGCCGCCGGAAGGACGGAGATTAGCGACAGCGCCTTTTCCGATGCGTCCGCGCCCTGGGCCATCCGCCACGCCTCCCCGAAGTTGGTGGCGAACAGCCCCATCAGGATATAGGGCAGGTTCAGCAAAACGAGCTTCTTGATGTTCAGGGGCTTTTTCATCGTTCCAGCTCCTTTCGCTTTGTGCGGTCCACCACCGCGTTTTTCACCAGCTCCTTGAACTGGTTCAGCTTCGCCAGCACAGACGGGCGGGACGCCTTGCGGACCTTCTTCTGGGTGTACTCGGTAAATGCCGAGGTCAGCGCGTCCGCGTCGCGGGCCTTAAAAAAGACCAGGTACTTGGGCGGGGAACAGCTGCGGTCCTTCTTTACCGCGTAATCCACGCCGTACTTCCGGGCAACCCGTTCAAACGCCTTGATGGAGGGGTCTGTGATCTCAAGATTGGACACGCCCTGGTTCTGCCCGATGAGCTGCTTCACCGTCTGCTTTCCCTGGGGCTTGACCTCCGCGCCCTTTTCCCGCTGTTTCTGCATCTTTTGCTCTTTCAGGTGCGCCAGATACTTCATAATCGCCGCTTTGAACAGCCTGCCGGTGAACTTTGTGCCGCTGACAATGAGCGTCAGGGTTTTGCTTTCCACTTCGTCCTGCATGGGTGTTTCGCCTCCTCTCTATGGATTTTCTGCATGGTTTCTCTATCGGAGCTGGTCTTGCCGGTCATAGCGCAGGTTTCCGTTTCGGACCTTCGCATGGCTCACAATCCTGATATGCCCCTGTTCCTGGCGTTCCAGGGACTTTTTATATCCCTCCTCGGTGAGAAAGGCGCGGCTGCGTTCCCCTTTCCAGCCAACAGGGGAATCAGCGGTCAGGGTATCAAAAATAATCATGTGCCGGGTGTCCTCCGCGAACCGGTTTAAGTCCATGTAACTATGGCCGGAATACTCCCGCGCCCCGGCTTTAAGCCGCATTTCCTCCATCAGCTGGCCGATGGTCTTTTTTTCAGGCATGGTGTGTGCCTCCTTTCCATGAGAATTGCGGTCAAATCGTGACCAAAATCATCTCCCGCAGTTCGGCAAAGTACAGTTTGCCCTCCGGCGTGACCAGTGTATAGGAGCCGGTATGCCCGTGGTTGCAGAAGTCCTTGACGCAGAACAGGCCATCATTGGAGGGCTTTGCATAGGGCAGCACATTCCCGGACGGGGCGCGGTAGACAAATTTCCGGTCCAGCAGGAACCGGATGAACCGGCGTTCCGGCACAGCCAGCTCTTTGGCGGTGGTGCGGAGGTTGGTGCTGTGCCGCAGGTCGATGAACAGGTCATAGAAAACCGCTTTGCCGGAGAGCGCGGCATTTTCCTCCCGCAGCGCCTCGTTCTCCCTGCGCTCGGCCAGCAGGTCGGAGCAGAGCTTCATCAGGGCCTCCGGGGAAGTGGCGACTTCCCACAGCTTTTCCGGGGTGATGTACGCCCCATGCTTTCGGATTGCGGGCAGAACCTCATCGAACACCCACCGCTCAAACCGTTCCGCCGAGGGCAGTTTGCTGTGAACGATCAGGCGGTACACATCGCCCTCCGGGATAAAAGTCATGGTTTGATTTCCGCTGGCGGTGGGGGTGGAACATTTCGTTCCACCCCTCGTGTGGTCACGAACAGCCTTGCGCGGATTGGTATATCCCAAGGCGGCGGCTATGTCTGTGCCGCAGAACAGGATTTTCCCGTCCTGCTCGATCATGCGGATGCTGCCAAACTCCGGGTTGCTGAAAATTTCCATCTGGTTCATGTTGAAACCTCCTGTAAAAATTGTTGTGGACCACAAAAACGGCTTTACCAGCCGCCGTACATATCGTGGTTGACCTGTGAGGTGTAGTGGTTGCTCATGGTAGTGGGCGCGTTGAACAGCACCGTCAGGAGGTATTGTTTCATGTTCCGCACCTCGGTGGTGTTCTTTTGCAGGCAGTCCATGACAAACTCAATGTGGGAGCTGT
>CAJUPS010000241.1 GCA_910588045.1 uncultured Oscillospiraceae bacterium
GGGGCCAGCGCTCCAGGGCCTCGGCCAGCACCGTGTGGTTGGTGTAGGCCACGGAATTGCTGGTGATGTTCCAGGCGGTATCCCAGTCCAGCCCGGCGTCGTCCATGAGGATCCGCATCAGCTCCGGAATGACCAGGGTGGGATGGGTGTCGTTGATCTGGATGACGTTCTTCTCGTGGAAGTTGGTGAGGGTCCCGTAGGTCTGGATGTGCTTGCGCACGATGGATTGGATGGTGGCGGAGACAAAGAAATACTGCTGGCGCAGGCGCAGACTCTTGCCCTCGTAGTGGTTGTCCTCGGGGTAGAGGACCTTGGCGATGGCCTCGGCCTGGGCCTTCTCCTCGATGGCCCGGAGATACTGGCCCTGGTTGAACTTGCCCATGTCGATGGGCGTGGGGCTCTTGGCGTCCCAGAGGCGCAGGGCGTTGGTGTGCTTGGTGCCGTACCCGGCGATGAACATATCACAGGGCACCGCCAGCACCCGGGTGTAATCCTCGTTGACCACGTGGAGCCGGTCGCCGTCCCAGAACTGGCGAAGCCGTCCGCCGAAGTGGACCTCCTCCACCTCGTCGGGGCGGGGGATCAGCCAGGCGTCGCCCTGCTCCTTCCAGTCGTCGGGGAGCTCCAGCTGCTGGCCGTCCACGATCCGCTGCCGGAAGATGCCCAGCTCGTAGCAGATGGAGTACCCGTAGGCGGGAATCTCCAGGGTGGACATGCTGTCCAGGTAGCAGGCCGCCAGACGGCCCAGGCCGCCGTTGCCCAGGGCGGCGTCGGGTTCCATGTCGAAGATGTGGGCGGGCTTGAAGCCCAGCTCCTCGATGGCCTGGCGCATGGGCTCGATGAGTCCCAGGTTGTAGGCGTTCTTCATCAGGCTGCGCCCCATGAGGAACTCCAGGGACATATAATGAACCTGCCGGAGCTGCTGCTTACGGACCTTGGAGCGGGTCTCCACGGCGCGGGCGCTCATGCGGTCCCGGAGCACCATGGCGCAGGCCTTCATGATGTTGGCCTCCGTGGCCTCCTCCTCGGTGCAGCCGAAGTTCAGGCGGAGCTTCTCCACGATCGCCTGCTTCATGGAGTCCTTGGTCATTTTTTCCATATAGTCACTTCCTCTTTTCTGTTGATTGGACGGGCAAAACGAGCGGGGCGCTCAGCAAGAGCCCCGCTCGGTCGAAATCGCGGCCAGGTTATGAGCAGATCTTCCGGTAAATTTCCGTGTACGCCTCGGCGCTGCGGCCCCAGCTGAAGTCCTCGGCCATGCCCGCCTTGCGCAGGTTGGCAAACTCCTTGGGTTTGTCGTAGTACAGCTCCACCGCCTGGCGGATCACATAGAGCATGTCGCCGCTGTTGTAGTCGGCAAAGGTGAACCCGTTGCCCGCGCCGCACCAGGCCTCGTAGGGGTGCACGGTGTCCTTGAGCCCGCCGGTCTCCCGGACGATGGGCACGGTGCCGTAGCGCATGGCGATCATCTGCGCCAGGCCGCAGGGCTCGCTCTTGGAGGGCATCAGCAGCAGGTCCGCACCGGCGTAGATGGCGTTGGCCAGCTCCTCGTTGTAGCCCCGGTAGAGGCCCATCCGGCCGTTATACTGGCCCCGCTTCTGCTCAAAGAACTGCTCGTAGTTCCAATCCCCGCTGCCCAGCACCACAAGCTGGCAGTGGAGATCCATGATCTGGTCGAAGACCTTCTCGATGAGGTCCAGCCCCTTGTGGCTGACCAGGCGGCTGACAATGCCGATGATGGGCACGTTGGCATCGGGCTCCAGGCTCATCTGCTCCTGGAGGTACGCCTTGTTCTTGGCCTTGCCCGCCATGCTCTTGGCGCTGAACTTGTACTTGATGCCCTCGCCCTTGGAGGGGTCGTACCGCTCCATATTGATGCCGTTGAGCACGCCGTAGACCTTCCCGGCGTTGCGCTGGATGACGCTCTCCATGCCATGGGCGAAGAAAGCGTAGCGCAGCTCGTTGGCATAGGTGGGGCTGACGGCGGTGATGGCGTCGCAGGTCATCAGCGCACCCTTGAGCAGGTTCACGTCGCCGTCCATGGCGATGGTCCCGTCGGCGAACCAGCCGGGAGCCAGGCCAAACAGGTCCTCCAGGGTCTCCTTGCCGTAGCGGCCCTGGTACTCGATGTTGTGGACGG
>CAJUPS010000242.1 GCA_910588045.1 uncultured Oscillospiraceae bacterium
CTCAATTTGAGACGCATTATCAGCCCTTCACCGATGCCGGTGGAGGGCTGATTTTTATTGACCTGCCAACTCCCGGTATGCGGCGACCTCTTGATAGAACTGCTCCGCATAGTCACGGGCCAGCCGCTCCACTTCCACAGCCTGTTCCTCTTTCGAGAGACGGTTCATGTAATGCAGCGGCTGGTCTGGATATTCCGCCGCGATACGGCTGGCCGCGCAGTTGGTCAGGACGTGGGCCAGCAGCTCCCGCAGCACTTCCGGCGGGAGCTTACCGGCAACAGGATAAAACACATCTTCAAAGACCGGAATGTCCCCAAAATCAGAGAGCGTCCTATATGCCGGAATATCCCCAGGTACTGCTTGCAGCAGAAGCATATAAGCGGTGTTGTCCCGCCAGTTGTCATAGATTGAGGCCAAGAGGGGCCTGTCCCCACAGCGCAGGCCATAGGGCTCCAGGTGCTCCAGCAGGATAAGGCAGAGCGCCCGGACCGGCGCGGCGGTCCTGTCCTGGGCATCCGGGAAATAGGGCTTTACCTGGTTTATCAGCCAGTCAAAGTCCATCTGTTTTTCCAGCCTGCGGGCAAAGGAAGTTTTCGGCACCATCATTTCAAGAGTAAGGCCCAACAGAATCACCCCCCATTGTCCACATTCTACCATGGCCGCACCATTTTGTATATCTCAATTTTCATACCAAGAGCGTTATTTTGTAAAAAGGGGGAATATCATGCCGTCACCCAAGGAAAAGCCCAAAGGGGCGAAAACAAAAAAGAGCGCCGGGAAAGTCGCCGCCCGGGCCCAGCCCGCCATTTCCGCGAAGCAGGCGGCCAAGCTCTTGAAGGATAAATACGTCCAGCAGCTTGACCAGCACCAGCCGGAAGGCGAGAGCATCGAGGTCCAGGCCGTTGATCAGGTGGAGGGGGCCGGGATCTGGGCCGTGGACGAGCTTCTGACCCATGAGCGGCCCCGTTCTGACCGCCAGCCGGACAAGCGGATCAAGGAGCGGCCCAGGGATGTGCCGGAGACACCGGCCCCTGCGGACGCCCCGGCATCCGTCCCGGAGGGCGAAAGCCCGCCGCCCCGCCAAACCAGCGTGAGCTCCCGCCAGCGTGCGGGACCCTTGCCAAAGGAGCGGGCAGCCCAGGTGAAGGGGCAGCACCCGCCAGCGCCCCCTGCGGAGCACTCCGCGCCAGCAACGCCCGCCGCACCAGCGGACACACCTGCCCACACCATGCGGATCAAGGAGCGTCCCGCCGTCCGACTGAAAGAGCAGAGGACCGGGACCGCTGCTCCCAGCATAAAAGAAAAACCTTCTTCTCTCTCAAATCAATCTATCCCATCCATCAAATCAATCCGATCCATCCCATCTTCCAATGGGAGGCCAGCGGCAGGCCCTTCCACCTACCCGACGGGAAAGCAGTTAGGCGCGGGGCCGCGCTCCATTCGCAGGAGCGTCAGCACCGCCGCCAAACCAGCCAGTTCCCCGGCGGCCCCAGGCAGTTCCGCCCGATTGAAGCGGGAGGCCCGCCGTCAGGCAGTTGGAAAGCCCCGGCAGGGCCTGTCGCAACAGCCGGGACCCTCCGCCCAGGGCAAGACCCCCGGCGCTTTGAACTCTGTCCGCAGTACGGGCCGGGATATACTCCCGCGCACAAGAGCAAGCGCCAAGGGCAGCACCCCCAAAATCCGGGGAGCCGTCTACCGAAAAGGCGTTTCCGCTCCCAAAGCCGCACGCGCCCCAATCAAGTCCGCTGTCTCCCGGCCTGTCCGGGGCCTCCGGCAGAACGCCCAGCGGCGCATGACCCAGCAGGCCGTACAGCAGGCGGGGAAAGCGGCCAAAACCTCAGCCGTGGTCCTGAAAAAAGCGGCGGTTGCTGTGACAAAGGCGGCGTCTGCCCTTGTCAGCGCCCTTGCAAGTATCATCGGCGGCAGTATCCTGCTGCTGGCCCTGGTGGTAGTCGTGGTGATCGCCGCCATCGCCAATTCTCCCTTCGGCCTGTTCTTCGCTCAGGAGCCGAACGCGCCGGGTGCTGTATCCGTTGCCCAGGCGGTGGGGACGGTCAACATGGCCTACAACAGCCGGTTGGAGCTGCTGC
>CAJUPS010000243.1 GCA_910588045.1 uncultured Oscillospiraceae bacterium
GGGCCGCCTGGGGATGCGGGAGACCGACAGGGAGATCATCCGCATCATGACCGGCACCTGTAGTTAGCACCGCTAAAAGGCCAACCGGCCAAACGCTCAAAAATCGCTGCCGCGGGAGGTGGCGCAGCACACAGCTGCACCACCTCCCGCTTTTCGTGCAGATAAAGCCCCAAAGTAAAATTTTAATGTTTACCATTAAATAATTGTTGACATATGCGAAATATCCTGTTATGCTAAAGAGGAGGTGACGACGATGAAATTTCTTCAAAAACTCACAACGGAGCGTTTTGCAAAATCCGCCTCCAAGTTCTTAAAATTTGCCTGCTATTTTGCGATGGGCTTCTTCGCCCTGTGCACGGTGCTCAGTTTTATGGGACGCCAAACGTTCTCCCTCCATACAAGCACAGAATACTTTGCCCACGCCATCTATGCGGAGGAGGACCACGCCCCGCATTCCCGCGGCATGACGGTCCATATGGGCGATGACATCCACGTGCGGACCGGCGATTCCGACCAAATTGACCTGTCCGTCCATATTGGGCTCGCCCTCATGTACGCCGTTCATGCCATTCCCATCATGTTCGCCTTCTGGTGCTTGAGCCGCGTATTTTCCAACATACACAAGGGGCAGATTTTTACGGAGGAAAACGCCTCCTATCTACTCTATTACGGACTGCTCCAATTTTTTGTCGCCGTTTTTGTTCCGTTTCTCAAGCTGCTGATCTGCTGGCTCACCAATCTCGTTTCTGCCAATCGGGTGTCCATCGCCACAGGGCAGTCTATGTTCTCCACGCTGATCTCCAGCATTGTCTTTCTGGTCTCCGCATATATCATCCATTACGGGGTGCATTTGCAGGACGAGGTGGATCACACATTATGATTATTATACGGCTTGACCGGGTGCTGGCAGATCGAAAAATGCGCCTGAATGATCTGGCAGCCCAGGTGGGGATCTCCAATGTCAATCTCTCTTACTTAAAAACGGGCAAGGTAAAAGCCGTCCGCTTTAGCACGCTGGATGCCATCTGTAAGGTTCTGCGGTGCCAGCCCGGCGATATTCTGGAATATGTCGAGGAGGAAGATTGATCCTTAAAAAAGCAGGACGGGATGGATGGGAATCGGATTTGCCGGAGCGGCAGACATGGAAAAACGCCGGGGACTGTGGTTGTCCCCGGCGTTTTCCATCCCCACGGCATTCCTGTGGCGGCGCCCCAAAAACGCCCCCGCCTCTTTCTCTCCAAACATACCAGGAAAAAATCTATATCTCATATTGCCGCGGAGGAAAATTTCTGTTATAATGATAAGTGCTACACGTTTACCTTGCGGTTCCCCCCTCCGGGAGCGGGGCCGCTGTAAGAAGGGATGTGACTTCCATCAATACGGAACAGACGCGCAAACAGAGGATTCTGATTGCGGATGACTCGGAGATGAACCGCTCCATCCTGGCGGACATGCTGGGGGAGGAGTATGAGATCCTGGAGGCTGAAAATGGCCTGGAGGCGGTCAGTACGATCCAGAAGCACCACATGGAGATCGACCTGCTCCTGCTGGACATTGTCATGCCGGAAATGGACGGCTTCGATGTGCTCACGGTCATGAACCGGAACAACTGGATCGAGGACATTCCGGTCATCATGATCACAGCCGAGACCGCGCCCGCCCATATCGAGCGGGCCTACAACCTGGGGGTGACGGACTTCATTACCCGTCCCTTCAACGCCCTGGTGGTGCACCGCCGCGTGGTCAACACCACCCTGCTCTACGCCAAGCAGAAAAAGCTCGTGAGCATGGTGACCGACCAGATCTACGAAAAAGAGCGGCAGAACACCCTCATGATCGACATCCTCAGCCATATTGTGGAGTTCCGCAACGGGGAGAGCGGGCAGCACGTCATCCACATCCGGATGCTCACGGAGCTGTTCCTCCGCCGCCTGGTGCTCAAGACCGACAGGTATCAGCTCTCCCCCGTGGACATCAGCCTCATTTGCATTGCCTCCGCCCTCCACGACGTGGGCAAGATCGCGATCCCCGGCGAGATCCTCAACAAGCCCGGCCGGTTCACCGAGGAGGAGTTCGCCA
>CAJUPS010000244.1 GCA_910588045.1 uncultured Oscillospiraceae bacterium
GGCGGCGTAGCCCCCTTGAGGGTGCTTTTGGTTCTTTTCGCACAAGCGAAAAGAATGCCCCGCCCGGCAGGGCGAATCTAAAATAAGATTAAGCCGGGGCCGCCGCGCAGCGGCGGCAGAACCGATCAATCAATCTTTTCCATACCCCGCCGCATAATAGTTCATCAGACACCCTTCCTGCAAAATCAGCCGCTCGTCTGCCGTCAGCCCCGCGCAGCGGAGAACCATATCGCAGACCGTCCCATCCTTCCGGATAACCTTGGCGGGAATCTCTTCCACGCCATTGGCAATGGCGTCCCGGACGCCGGGAATATATACCCACTCCCCATCCTCATAGGGGAACGCCGCTCCCTCGGGGAGCGTAAAAGGAACGATCCCCCAGTTGATGCAGTTGGAGCGATACCGCTTGGTGGCGTACTCATAACAGATGTTGGCAAAGCCCCCCAGTACCTTCTGACAGCTCGCCGCCTGCTCCCGGGCGGAGCCGTCGCCGGGACGGTTGGCGAACACACAGGAACCGATGGTGGTGCGGGCCACGTCGCCGCCCACCTTGGCCAGGACCTCCGCCGCCCCGGCGGGGGACTCACCGGCCTCCCGGGCCTCCTCCAGAGCGCGGACGGCCTTGCTGCGGCCCACGTACTCCGGCACCCGGCGGCTCAGGGCAAACTCGCTCAGGCCGATGGGGTTGGAGCGGTAGGAGCTGGTCTCCCCGGAGGGGATCAGCTCGTCGGTGGTGGTCACCGGGTCGTGAATCACGGCGCACAGCTGCACCAACAGGTCGTCCTCCAGCTTGGGCATGTGGGGCCAATCCTTGATATTGGGGCCGTAGCGCAGCTCCACGGTGGGGTCGGCCTGGCCGAAGCCCTCGTAGCACCGCTTGGCGTAGACGCCGCCGTCATAGCGGTACTCCAGCTCCTCGGGGGTGGGCGCGTCGTATTCGATGTCGGTGGCCGCTGTCAGCACGCCGCCGTTGCGGGCGGTGGCGGCAATGGAGCGGGCGTCCATCAGGGCTACGGCGGCGATCTGGCCGCTGCCGGGCTTGCTGCCCTCCCGATTGGCAAAGTTCCGGGTAGCGTGGCGGATGGACAGGGTGTTATTGGCCGGAGTGTCCCCCGCGCCGAAGCAGGGACCGCAGAAGGCGGGCTTCATCACGCACCCTGCTTCCATCAGCTTCGCGGCCACGCCGCTGCGGGTGATGGCCAGGGAGATGGGCGTGGAGGAGGGGTAGACGCTCATGTCGAAATACCCGTTGCCAATGGACTGGCCGTCCAGAATTTTAGACGCCTCCACGATGTTCTCATACATGCCGCCGGAGCAGCCCACGATGACCCCCTGGTCGCAGGTGACCTTTCCGTCCACGATGTTCCGGCGGAGGTCCAGCTTCACCTTGCCCCCCAGCTGGCGGTTGGCGGCCTCCTCCACCTCGGCGAAGATCCTCTCCGGGTCCGCCTGCACCTCGTGGACCGTGTAGGCGATGGAGGGGTGGAAGGGCAGAGCGATCATGCTCTCCATCCTGCTCAGATCAATTTTGACCACGCTGTCGTAGTACGCGCCGTTTTCCGGGTGGAGCTCCCGGAAGTCCTCCGGCCGACCAATGTTCTCGTAGTACCGCCGGATGGTCTCGTCGGTCTCCCAGATGGAGGTCAGGCAGCTGGTCTCGGTGGTCATCACGTCGATGCCGATGCGGTAGTCGCAGCTCAACTCCTTTACGCCGGGGCCCACGAACTCCAGCACCTTGTTCTTCACGTCCCCGTGGGGGAAGGTGGCGGCCACCAGCGCGATCGCCACGTCCTGAGGGCCCACGCCCTTCGGGGGCCTGCCCTCCAGGTACACCAGCACCACCTCCGGCGCGGCCACGTCGTATGTATTCTCCAGCAGCTGCTTGACCAGCTCGCCGCCACCCTCGCCCACGCCCATGCAGCCATAGGCCCCGTAGCGGGTGTGGGAGTCGGAGCCCAGGATCATCCTTCCGCAGCCCGCCAGGCGCTCCCGGGCGTACTGGTGGATGACGGCCTGGTTGGCGGGGACGTAGATGCCGCCGT
>CAJUPS010000245.1 GCA_910588045.1 uncultured Oscillospiraceae bacterium
AGCGATCCGATTAACAGATAGGCCGTCGGCCTGCAAACGGAGGATGGTCAGGGCGACGCCTTTGAAATCCGCCGCCACAGCCGCCCGCTTTTTCAGGTAGAGGGGATAGCGCCGGGCCACTTCCTCGGCCTCGGCCAGCAGGCGGCGCAGCCAGTCCTTATTCAACGTCCCAGCTTCCTGCAACGCCTTTTTCTCCCGTTGGAACAGGGGCCATACCGCCGCTCCCTCCTCGGTAATCAGGCGCAGAAAGCGGTAACGCTCCGCTTCTTTCAGAACGGTGGCCAGTTCCTCCTGCCATGGCCCGCCAGCCCTCTCCTTGGTGATGGCGGACAACAGCCCGGTTTCCATGCGGACATAGGGCCTGCCCGTCTGCTCGGCATAGTAGCGCAGCTTTTCCAAAAGGGCCTGGGCTTTTGTGTACTCTCCATTCGCCAGATAACAGCGTACTTTGGCCAGGTAGCGGTAACGCTCCAAACTGCAAAACTCCCGATCCTCGTCCGGGGCGGTTTTCATCCAGCGTTCCACTATATCCATATCACCCTCATACAAGGCCAACCGGCAGCGGAGCGCCTGGATGTTGGGCAATAGCTGGACGGCCCTGTTTTCCCGCACAGACTGTTCAAAGGACGCCAGCAGCTCCCGCGCCGCCGGACTGTCCCCTTGCAGCAGGGCCAGCCGTACCCGGACGCCTACGGCGGCAAAGGCGATCTCCATCGTCCCGCCCTGCCCTGCCTCCACCTGGGCGCGGGTCAGCAGGGACATTACCTCGTAATTGTCCTCGCCTTTTTCGTAGTAGCTCTCGCCCAGCGCGGCCTTGACAAGTCCCTTTCCATAGCTGCCCAGCACACGCTCCACCAGCGGCCCCACAGTCTTTGCCAGCTTGGTATCGTCGGGACTCCAATGGCAAAAATCCTTGCCGCCGTTCATGGTGCTGGGGAGGTTGCTGGTGACGGAAAACTCCGGGAGGCGGTTGCCCTTGTCGAACAGCAGGGCGGGGATGTTTTTTATAATTTCCAGTACGTCCCGGCTCCCCCGGTGGGGCAGGCCAATGTCCAGGTAGGCCAGACGGCTCAGAGCCTCCCGCCGGACGCCGCCCTTGGCATTGGTGGCAAAGGCTTTTAGCTTCTCGTACCAATACTCGCTTTTTTCGTCGTCCATCAGCATGGAGTGCAGCATACTCATACCCGCCATCAATACCGGGCTGTCCTCGATCTCCCTCTCGTCCATGTTGAAATAGTAGCGGCGCAGTTCGTAATAGTGGCCGTTGCCGGGGTTCATCCGGGCGTTGCGGATCAACAGATTTTTGATGCGCTCGGTTTTGCCGCACTCCTCGAACAGCCTCAATGCCGGGACAACTTCATCGTGCATTTCATAGTAGAGGGCGGCGTTATATTTGAAGTCCTTGACACGCTCCCGGCCATATAGCTTCAGCGCCCGGTTCCGCAGCGCGTCGATCAGCACCGGGCGTAAGCGGTATGTGCCGTCCTCCTGGGTGATGAAATTCCCGGCTTCACCCGCCTGCTCCAGCAGGGCAGTGACATGGAGGTTGCCGGAGATCATCTCCGCCAGCTCCAGCGTAAACTCGTCCACCACACTGACCTGCATTAAAAATTCCAGCAGGTCGCTGTCCCAGCGCACCAGCACCACGTTTTCCAGATAAGACGCGAACGCCTCCCGTATTTCCGTTCGCAGCTCCGGGCCGGGTGATTGCCCCTCTTTCATCCGCAGGGCTACATGGTGGAGGACGTAGGCGTTGCCCTCGGCGGTATTCTGCAAATACTGAATATCTTCCTCTGTGTAGACGACGCCGCGGGCGTCCAGATAGGCGGTGATCTCGTCCCGGCCCATCCGCAGGTCATCTTCGGAAACCACAACAAAAACGCTCTTGATATGCCGGGGCATGAGCCAGGCCGGGAGAGGGCTTCGGCTGACCAGGATCAGCCATATATCCTCCCGCTCCTCCAATGCCAAAATCTCTTGGCGCAGTTCCTCGCTTTTCAGCCGGTGCAGGTCGTCGATCACCACTACCCGGCA
>CAJUPS010000246.1 GCA_910588045.1 uncultured Oscillospiraceae bacterium
ATCGAGGCGGGGGCGGACGTGCTGTGCATCGACTCCTCCGAGGGCTACTCCTGCTGGCAGGAGCGGACCCTGGCCTTCATCCGGGAGCGCTACGGCGACAAGGTAAAGGTGGGCGCGGGCAACGTGGTGGACAAGGACGGCTTCCGCTTCCTGGCGGAGGCGGGAGCGGACTTCGTAAAGGTGGGCATCGGCGGCGGCTCCATCTGCATCACCCGGGAGACCAAGGGCATCGGCCGGGGCCAGGCCACGGCCCTCATCGAGGTGGCGGCGGCCCGGGACGAGTATTTCAGGGAGACTGGCGTCTATATCCCCATCTGCTCCGACGGCGGCATCGTCCACGACTACCACATGACCCTGGCCCTGGCCATGGGGGCGGACTTCCTCATGCTGGGACGGTACTTCGCCCGGTTCGACGAGAGCCCCACCAACCGGGTGCTGGTCAACGGGCAGTATATGAAGGAATACTGGGGCGAGGGCTCCAACCGGGCCAGGAACTGGCAGCGCTACGACCTGGGCGGCGGCACGGGGCTGGCCTTCGAGGAGGGCGTGGATTCCTACGTCACCTACGCCGGGCCCCTGAAGGACAATGTGGCCAAGAGCCTCTATAAGGTGAAGTCCACCATGTGCAACTGCGGGGTCACCTCCATTCCGGCGCTCCAGCAGAATGCGCGGCTGACGCTGGTGTCCTCCACCTCCATCGTGGAGGGAGGGTATCACGACGTGGTGCTCAAGGGCCACGGCGGACCATCCAACAACGGCTGATTATAAAGGGAACTCCCCGGAGGGCGCCGCTGCGGCGCCCTCTCAAAATTTTTCTGCGCAATCGGAAAAACGCCCGTTGACATTTCCGGAGGGCGGGTATATACTGTCCACATCAGGAAAACGATATTTTCCGATATTGTGTTTTATAGGAGGACATTATCATGCAGCTCATGGACGCGCTGGTCAAGCCGGTGGCGGGACCGGGCCTGGAGCTCCGGCAGGTGCCCGTACCGGAACCGGGACCCGGGGAGGTATTGATCAAGATCCACAAGACCGCTATCTGCGGCACGGACGTACATATCTACAACTGGGACCCCTGGGCCCGGGAGCACATCCGTCCGCCCATGGTCATCGGCCACGAGTACGTGGGCGAGGTGGCCGAGCTGGGAGCGGGCGTGACGGGCCTGCGGGTAGGCCAGCGGGTCAGCGGCGAGGGGCACATCACCTGCGGCCGCTGCCGCAACTGCCACACCGGCAACATCCAGTGGTGCAAGGACACCAAGGGGGTGGGCGTGGACCGGGACGGGGCTTTCGCGGAGTACGTGTGCATCCCGGAGAGCAACGTCATCATCATCGACGAGAGTCTGCCGGAGGACGTGGTGGCGTTCTTTGACGCCTTTGGCAACGCCGCCCACACGGCCCTGATGTGGGACCTGGTGGGAGAGGACGTGCTCATTACCGGCGCGGGTCCCATCGGGATCATTGCGGCGGGGATCTGCAAGTACGCGGGGGCCCGGCGGGTGGTGATCACGGATGTCAACGACTACCGGCTGGAGCTGGCCCGGAGGATGGGCGCGGACGCGGCAGTGAACGTGAAGAGCGAGGACCTGCCTGCGGTGATGCACAAGCAGGGGCTGGTGGAGGGCTTTGACATCGGCCTGGAGATGAGCGGCAGCGGTGCGGGGCTTCAGCAGATGATCTCCGTGATGCGCAACGGGGGGAAGATCAGTTTGCTGGGCATCTCGAATGTGCCTGTTCCCCTGGATATGAATAGTATTATTTGCAAGGGGCTGACCTTGCAGGGCATTTACGGGAGGAAGATGGATAACTGGCATCAGATGAGCTATATGGTCCAGGGGGGGCTTGATGTGACCCCTGTTATTACGCATCGGTTTCCGTATACACAGTTTGAAGAGGGGTTTGCCGCTATGAACAGCGGCAAATCCGGGAAGGTGATTCTGGACTGGACAAAGTGATTTGCCGCCGCTGCGCGGCGGCACCGGCTTAATCTATCGTTTAGATTCGCCCTGCCG
>CAJUPS010000247.1 GCA_910588045.1 uncultured Oscillospiraceae bacterium
TCCTCCATGTTGGTGGGGATGGTGGCCACGGAGGAGCAGGTGCCCAGGGAGACGATGGCGGGCTTGGCGATGTGCTGGAACATGGTCTTCACGCCGCGCCTGCCGCCGCCGAACCAGGCGAAGAGGGGCCAGGCGGTGAAGATGTAGACGAAGCACAGGGGGTAGTAGACCAGCATGGCGCGGCCGTAGTTGGTGACGACCTCCGAGCCGTAGGTGGCAACCAGGTCGGCGAAGATGGCGAAGAAGGCGATGGGGGCGTAGTAGGTCACGATCTTCACGAATTTCAGCATGACGTTGGTCAGATCCTCCAGGAAGCGGCCCACGGGGGTGCTCTGGCCGCCGTTGAGGTTCACCGCGAAGCCGAAGAGCAGGGAGAAGACGATCAGGGGCAGCATGGCCCGGCGGCTGAGCAGGCCCACGAAGTCGCTGGAGGTGAAGAAGTTCACCAGCAGCTCGCTCATGGTGGCGTACTCGCCCATCTCCTCCGTGGGGATCTCGCTCCACGGGGCCAGCACCGGCGGGAAGAGGCGCATGAGGACGTACATGATGACGGCGGCGATGGCCCCGGTGACAACAAAGGTTGCCACCGTGACGCCCATGATCTTCCCGGCCCGCTTCCGGCTCTGCATATTGGCCACGGCGCTGGAGATGGACGCAAACACCAGCGGCACCACGATGCAGAACATCATGTTGATGAACACGGTGCCCAGGGGTTTGATGACCGTTGCCCCGGAACCGGAGATGACGCCGCCGTCCGCGTCACGGGCGGCGGGGAAGACCCAGCCCACGATGCAGCCAAGGATCATGGCCGCCAGCATGATGCCAAGGAAAAGATAGTTCTTTGCGATGGTTTTCTTGTTGAGTTCAGCGCTCATTGTTTGTTTCCTCCTAAAACAGATCACATATTATATATGAAGGTCCTCGTCCCGCACCTCGCCCTCGCAGACGATGTTGGTGGGGCCGGTGAGCCAGATGTTCCGGATGGATCCGTTATCCCGGTCGATGGTGACGCGGAGCTCTCCGCCAGGGACGGTGACGGCTACGTCCTCGCCGCTGACTTTGTCCATCAGGGTCAGGGCCAGGACCGTGGAGCCGGTGCCGGTGCCGCAGGCGTAGGTGAAATCCTCCACGCCGCGCTCGTAGGTCAGTTCCACGATGCGGTCGGGGGCGGCGACGTCGCAGAAGTTCACGTTGGCCCCCTTGGGGAAGGCGGGGTGCCAGCGGAGGGCCTTGCCCAGCTCCCGCAGATCGTCCATGGTTTTGTCCGCCAGTCCGGGGCAGGGGACCACCGCGTGGGGCAGGCCGGGGGTCCCTAATTCTATATAGGAGCAGTCCCAGGTTTTGCCCAGGGCCTCCACGGGGCGGCGGAGGTCAATGACGCTGGGGTCCGTGAGGCGGATGCGGTAGTTCCGGCGGTCGATGCGGCGGCCGGTCACGATACCGGAGGGGGATTCCACCGTCTGGACCTCGCCCGCCAGGCCGTGTTCACAGCCGTAGCGACAGATGCAGCGGGCCCCGTTGCCGCACATCTCGCCTTCGGAGCCGTCGGAGTTGTAGAAGAGCATCCGGTAGTCGCCGCCCCGGAGGGGGGCGTCCACCACCATGAGGCCGTCGGCCCCGATGGAGAGATGGCGGTGGCAGAGGGTGCGGGCGATGACGGGAAACCGGTCGTGGGGGATGTGTTCCGTGAGGTTGTCGAGGATGATAAAGTCGTTGCCCGCACCGTTCATCTTGGTAAAACGCAAGGGAGAGGCCCCCTTTCCTTATTGGATAAAAATAGGATACACCTTTATTTAATAAAAGTATATAGAAAAAATCCACATTGTAAATCCCGTTTCCTGCGAAAATGTATGTGAAATGTGCTCCTGAACCAGCGGCCCATGGGGAGAAAAGGAGAACTTTGGAAAAATTTCAAATTTTTTGAAAAAAGGGCTTGACAACGGTGATGGGACGTGGTATATTAAGCGAGCTGTCGCCGA
>CAJUPS010000248.1 GCA_910588045.1 uncultured Oscillospiraceae bacterium
CTGTGATCTGTTCCACAAACTTGCGGGTGATAGCGTCATCGTATACCGCAAATTTCGTTTCCCGCTGCTCAACAAATTCCCGAAGACGCTCCATCCGGGCCGCTCGGCCAGCCTGCCGCTCATCTGCCTGCCGAAGCGTCCCAAGCTGGTGCAGGATGCTCTCCCGCTCCTCTGCGATCTCCCTGAGTCGGGCGTTCAATTCTTTGTTTTCCATGTCCACCGGCAGTGCCAGCGCCTGTTCCATCAGCACCGCCTGTTCCGCCGTCAGAGCCGCCAGCCGCTGGCGCAGGGCGAGGGGGTCAACCCCGCCGCTCTCCTGTCCCTGCTGGACGAGACTGGCGATATCCAGGAACTCCTCCGTGATCTCCTGCCCGGTCTGGTCGAGGCCGTTGATGGCCTCCAGGATGGCCCGGTGCAGCTTATCTTCATCCAGCGTGGGAGAAGTATGGCAGTATTTCGTGCCGAACTCCAGCCGGGAGACGCACCGCCAGACGATCCGCTTTTTCCCGTTTCTGGCCCAGGTGCATCGCTTGTAGGGCGTACCGCACTCCCCGCACACCAGCAGCTCGGACAGGGCATATTTGGCGGAGTATTTGCCCTGCTCGGTCTTGCCGGTTTTCTGCATCACCTTCCGCTTGCTGGATCGGCGGGCCATCTCCTCCCGCACCTGATAGAAGATCTCTTTCGGGATGATGGGCGGGTGGTTGTTCTCCACATACACCATGGGGCGCTCCCCCTGGTTCTTCTTCACCGTCTTGCTGATGCAGTCGGTGGTATAGGTCTTTTGCAGAAGGGCGTCGCCAATGTATTTCTCATTGACCAGGATGTTGTGGATGACCTGATATGTCCAACCCTGGATGCCGCAGGAGGTAGGGACATGATCCGCCTCCAGCTCCGTCTTGATCTGGCCCAGGCTGCACCCGTCCAGGTAGCGGCGGAAGATACGCTTTACCGTCTCCGCCTCCTCCGGGATGATCTCCGGCTGGCCGTCAGGCCCCCGCCGGTAGCCCAACAGCTTTTGGTACTGGAAGGGGACGTTCCCCGCCTCCCGGCTCTTTTGGATGCCCCAGATCACGTTTTTGCTGATGGACTCGCTCTCCGCTTGGGCAAAGCCGCTGAACAGGGTGATCAGGAACTCGCTGGACTCCGTCAGCGTATTGATATTTTCCTTTTCAAAGATCACACCGATGCCGTTGGCCCGGAGCATCCGCACCATTTCCAGGCTGTCCACCGTATTCCGGGCGAAGCGGGAGAGGGATTTGGTGAGGATCAGGTCGATTCGGCCCCGTTTGCAGGCGGCGATCATTCGCTTGAACTCCGTCCGCTTTTTCATGCTTGTGCCGGTTATGCCTTTGTCAGCGAAAATACCGGCCATCTCCCAATCGGGGTTCTCCCCGATCTTCTGGGTGTAGTAGGCTTTCTGGGCGGTGTAGCTGGTGAGCTGCTCCTCGCTGTCGGTAGACACCCGGCAGTAGGCGGCCACTCGCTGCTTGCTGCCGGAGGCTCGTCCGGGGGCCGACACCGGCTTTGTGGCGGGGATGATGCGTATCTTCCGCTCCCGCTGTACGGTCTGCTCCATAGCTTACTCCTTCCTGTGCGCCACATGGACACAGCCGTATCTGCATGGGCAGCCATGGCTTTTTTCAAGGGACTCGCTCTCCATCCGTGCAAGTTCATTGAATACTGTAACATGGAGTTCGCCGGATTCCATGCGTGTGTCGATGTTCTCTTTTTCAAAGATCACGCCAACACCGTGGGCTTTCAGCATCCGCACTGTCTCCAGGCTTTCCATGATATTCCTGGAGAAGCGGGAGACGGATTTGACCAGGATGAGGTCGATCTTGCCCTTCTGGCAGGCGGTGAGCATCTTTTTGAACTCCTTCCGGTTCTGCCGGCCGGTGCCGGTGATACCCCTGTCGGCGTAGATACCTGCCAGATCCCAATCCGGGCGCTGGCCCACCATCTCGGTG
>CAJUPS010000249.1 GCA_910588045.1 uncultured Oscillospiraceae bacterium
GTGATGCTGTGATCACTGGCCAGACGGTACTCCGGCCCGGAGCGGATCAGCTTCTCCCCCTGATGGCGGAGGAACTCCACCAGATCCACCTCGCTGGCCCGGAGCTTCTGCTCCTCGGTAAAATGGATATAGGGCATTTTCTTCACCTCCTGATAAACGCAAAAAGCCAGAGCGCCGTGTCTGTGGCGCTCTGGCTCTGATTGGTTTTGATATTCTTATGACGGGGACGCCGGATCATCCTCCTGCTGGGGGAACGTAGGGAAGACAACGCTGGCTGCGGACGCCTGCTGTAACTTCTCCCAGATGGATTCACGGTAGATCCCCGCGCCCTTGATAGCGGTTTCGGACAGGTCGAAGCGGTAGTATTTCGCTGTGTGATCCTCCGTCCAGTACGGGTAGGTGAAAAGATAGAACCGTTCCGCCTGCTCGTGACCGGCAAGGTAGAGCAGAAGCTGTGGCAGGTTGATGTTGCCGCAGTGGGCAAAGACCCGGCCTTCCCGCCAGCACATGAACTCTCCGTCATAGGACGGCTTCCCCTCCTGCCGCATCTGGCGGAGGGCGTTGGCGCGTATTCTTTCGATCTCTGTGTGGGCAAACCGCTTCCAGCGGGTTTCCCGCGCCAGCTCCGAGTAGACCTCCATCATCTCGCTGTCGCTCTGGATGTCGCTGTCGTAGGGATAGATGTGTTCCGTGACCGTGATCTTTCCATACTCCAGCAGGAAGAGCGTCACCGCCAGAGAGTGTTCATCCGCCAGGATGGAACCACGATCCCGCCCGGAATAGGAGTTCATGATCTCGTCCAGACGCTTGGCGGAGTCAAAGTCACTTGAAAAGTTCAGCTCCATGTGGTGGCCTCCTGTAAGAATCTCTTTTGAACATTATACACGGGAGAGCTCTTTCGCACAAGAGGCCGCGCCCCCATGCGAGACTTTTGGAGATCCTCTGGAGCGGCGGTCATCGGAGCTGCTGGACCGGCTCCTCATGGTCGTCGAGCAGATCCGTCTCGCTGGCCCGGAGCTTTTGTTCCTCAGTAAAATGGATATAGGGCACTTTCTTCACCTCCTTGACAAAAAAACTCAGAGCGCCATAGGGCGCCCTGAGTTTGCATTTCATATGTTCAGTTTTCTCGTTTGTAGTGCGGCTGGGGGACATAGTCCTCATTTTTATACTTCTGATATCGCTCTCGCCGCCGTTGCGCCGATTCAATTGATTTTAGAGAGTCTTCATCATAGAGGATCGGTTCATCACAGACAGCGTCCAGCAGGATTCTCTCCAGATGCTCCCGTTCTGCGTATTGTTCCAAGCTGGCCATGACAAAGGCGTCCCGGACGTATCCGGCACTTTCCGCCATCAGCTCCTGGTCCATATAGTAGCCATGCTGTTCTGCAAAGAAGGTCAACATCATAACGACTGTTCTGGTGTTTCCTTCACGGAACGGATGGATCTGCCAAAGCCTTGGAAAGCATTGCGCAAGGTAGTGGACAAAGGCGTCCCGAGAAAAATCCTTCCACTTGAGTAAGTGAATCGACTGAAACGCCGATTCCAAGTCCTGCGGGATATTCTCGTCATTGCTATACCACACGCTCCGCCCACCCAACAGGCGTTCTCTCTTTTCGATATTGATGATCCGATACTGCCCGGCCCATGAGTAAACTCCATCAAACAGGAACTTGTGTATCTCACACAGACCCGCTGGAGAAAAATTCTGGAACCCTCTTTTGTAGAGGACCATCATCTTGGCCCGAGACTGTTCCGCCTCCACCAGGTCGAGAGTCTTTTCATCCAGAATATCCAGTTTGTTTCGCAGAACGGTACTGCCCTCATAGAGATATGGATCAGCCATTCCGCCGCACCTGCTCCGCTAACTTTTTGTGAGATTCCAAAAGAGCGGACAGCATATCATCATCGCCCAGTTCCCCTCTTGCCCAGCGGTA
>CAJUPS010000250.1 GCA_910588045.1 uncultured Oscillospiraceae bacterium
GGAGCGCCCCGCAGATGTAGGGGTCATCCGCGTTCTGGCAGACAGCGAAGACGTAACCCTTTGATTTTTCCTGATCCATCATGCCGCCTGCGCCAGCTCCTGGGCGATCCGCTCCCTGGCGAGGCGGGCGTACTCGTCCGTGACCTCGATGCCGGTGGCGGTGTAGCCCTCCAGCACGGCGGCCAGGACGGTGGTGCCGGACCCGGCGAAGGGGTCCAGGATGTGGCCACCCGGCTCGGTGATCTTCACGATGTCCCGCATGAGCTGGAGGGGCTTCTCCGTCAGGTGGATGCGGTTCTGGGGGTTGCCGTACTTGAACACCCCCGGCAGGCAGGGGACGGGGCGGTTGATGGGCATATCGCCGTTGGACCCCCAGACGATGTACTCGGCCTGCTGGCGGAAGCGGCCCTTCTGGGGGCGGGAGTTGCCCTTGTCCCAGACGGCGGTGCCGCGCCAGATCCAGCCTGCCCACTGGAGGGCGTCCGAGGCGGCGGGGAGCTGCCGCCAGTCGATGAACATACACACCGGCGCTCCGGGCCTGCACAGCTTCCGGGCGTCCGCCAGCCACTCCGCCGCCCAGCGGGTCCAGGACCGCTGGTCCTTGGCGTCCCCCTCGAAGGGCGGGGGCGCGTGGTCCCCCATGCTGGAATACTTCTTGGCGGTGGACTTGTTCTTCTCCGCCTGGGTGCGGCCCCCGGAGGCGTAGGGCGGGTCGGTGATGACGGCGTCGAAGGTTCCGGGGGAGAAGCCCCCCAGCAGCTTCAGGGCGTCGCCCTGGATGATCTCCCACTTATCGCTCATGGGCATTCCTTCCTTTCTTTTTTTGAGATTTTTGAGGTACAGCAGGCGGAGACAGCTCCGTCTCCACATACTCGCTGATGATGTTGAGGGCTTTGTAATAGTCTCCGGAGGCGGCGCATCGCTGGAACATCTCATCAATCTTATCCTGCATCCCGGCTTCCTTCAGAAGCATGGAGGCCCGGCCAAGGACAGCGTAGATATTGCCGTCCTGGCCCACCAGCCCCATCCGGGGCTTCTGGGGCTGCGGTTCCGCTTGGAGAAAGCCGCCCAGCCGGTTGGGGACATAGTCGGACAGCCATGTGCCGCCGTATCGGTCATGGGTCTGGATGCGCCACATGGCGAACTTCCCAATATTCAGTTCCGCATCTCCGAAGGGAAACAGCAGGCAGGTCACCCCATCGTGCCGGAAGGATACGACATTCTCTAATTTGCCGCCGTCCAGCAGAATGCCGGCCTCGGTGAGTTCCCGGTTGATGCCGTCCACCCACTCTTGGGGATCGCCGCCGCAGCCTTGGAGGACGAGGCCCTCCTGACCCTCCATGTGCCGCAGATCATCGGTGGTGATCTGTTTTATCATGTTATCGCTCATGCTGAATCCTCCCGTGTTTCTTTCCACACAAATCTTTCCTGTTGATAGCCGGATGGTGATCAGCCCAGGTATCCCGCAGGGATCTTCCCATATCCTTCTGACAGGCTTCTTCCATCAGACCAACGATCATGTCCTGTTCAGACGGCAGAAGCGTAACGGGTTCCCACCGCTTGCTGCCGTCATATCCATCCTCAATGCACAACTCAGCCCGAAGTGCCAGGGAAACAGGATCATACTTGGCGTACAGATCATATCTATCGTCTAAATTGGGATACACCTGAAAGCGCCGCCCCACGTCAAAGCCTATTTCAATGTGCGCAGTGATCTCCCTGCCGGAGAAATCCATCACCGGATCAAGTGTGATCTCGTCCTTGCCGAACGCTTTGACCTCCTGCTGCCCAAATTCGTCCTGCCTATCCTCCCGAATCCGCCAGAGCGTGCGGCCCATTTCCTCGCTGTGGTCATAGCCGGAGATCTCGGACTCCCAATAGCCGCGCACAACCTCCAGCGGATCGTCAAACCGGAGC
>CAJUPS010000251.1 GCA_910588045.1 uncultured Oscillospiraceae bacterium
AGCGAGTATTATTGAATAGGATTTTTGTCGGCGGATAAAAAGGGGTATCCGCCGATTATTTCCACGTCCGGCGCGCGCCGCCGGACAAGAAAAAACCCCCATTCCATAAAGTAAAAAAACAGGAGGAGAAGCATCCCATGCCACAATTTACAATTGGCCTGATCTGGGTCATTTTCTTTGTTGTGGTCGCGATCCTGGCATGTATCGGTTGCTTTGTCGCCGGACAGATCCACCGCAAGAAGTTTGCGGAGCGGGAGATTTCCGGCGCCGAGGAGGAGGCCCGCCGTATCATCAACGAGGCCATCAAGGCCTCCGAGGGCAAGAAGCGGGAGGCTCTGCTGGAGGCCAAGGAGGAGATCCTGCGCAGCCGCGCCGAGTACGAGAAGGAAGAGAAGAGCCGCCGGGCGGACCTGCAGAAGCAGGAGCGCCGCTTGCAGCAGAAGGAAGAGAACCTGGATCGAAAGACCGAGAACATTGAGAAGAAAGAGGAGGCCCTGGCCGCCAAACACGCCGCCGCGGACAGGGCCCAGGAGGAGATCGACCTCATCAAGCGCAGTCAGACCGAGATGCTCGAGCGCATTTCCGGCCTTACCGTGGAAGAGGCCAAGCAGTACCTGATCTCCCAGGTGGAGGGCGAGGTCACCCACGAGACCGCGCTGAAGATCAAGGAGATCGAGGCCCGCGCCAAGGAGGAGGCCGACCAGCGCGCCAAGGAGATCGTGGCCACCGCCATCCAGCGGTGCGCCGCCGACCACGCGTCCGAAATCACCGTCAGTGTGGTACCCCTGCCCAATGACGAGATGAAGGGCCGCATCATCGGCCGGGAGGGCCGGAACATCCGCACCATTGAGACCCTGACAGGCGTGGATCTGATCATCGACGACACGCCGGAGGCCATCACGGTCTCCTGCTTTGAGCCCGTCCGCCGGGAGGTGGCCCGTGTGGCCCTGGAGAAGCTGATTGCCGACGGACGGATCCATCCCACCCACATTGAGGAGATGGTGGAGAAGGCCCGCCGGGAGGTGGACGCCGTCATCAAGAGCGAGGGCGAGCGCGCGGCCTTCGAGACCGGGGTCCGGGGTCTTCACCCGGAGGTCATCCGGATGCTGGGCCGCCTCCATTACCGCACCAGCTACGGCCAGAACGTGCTCCAGCACTCCATTGAGGTCAGCCACATTGCGGGCCTGATGGCCTCCGAGCTGGGACTGGATGTCCACGCCGCCAAGCGTGCGGGTCTGCTCCACGACATCGGCAAGGCGCTGGACCACGAGTACGAGGGGACCCATGTCAATCTGGGCGTGGAGTTCTGCCGGAAGTACAAGGAGAAGGAGGACATCCTCAACGCCATCCAGGCCCACCACGGCGACGTGGAGTGCAAGACGCTGATGGCCTGTCTGGTCCAGGCGGCGGACGCGGTGAGCGCGGCCCGTCCCGGCGCCCGGCGGGAGAATCTGGAGAACTATATCAAGCGGCTTGAGAAGCTGGAAGAGATCACCGGGACTTATCCCGGCGTAGAGAAGAGTTACGCGATTCAGGCGGGGCGTGAGGTCCGGGTCATGGTTCGTCCCGAGCAGGTGAGCGAGGATCAGATGGTGATTTTGGCCAGGGACCTGGCCAAGAAGATTGAAAGTGAGCTGGAGTATCCCGGACAGATCAAGGTACATGTTATTCGGGAGACAAAGGTTGTCGAATATGCAAAATAAAATTATGGACGCCGCCCCCGCAGGGGCGGCGTCCTCTGCTTTTCTGCGGCCCTGCGGGCCGCCTCCGCTTTTTTCTTTTTGTTAGATTCGCCCCTGCCGGGGCAGGGCGTTCTTTTCGCTTGTGCGAAAAGAACCAAAAGCACCCTCAAGGGGGCTTCGCCGCCCTTGAGAATCCCCTAATGATTTTATTTTTATCCCTCCGACGTACCTTGG
>CAJUPS010000252.1 GCA_910588045.1 uncultured Oscillospiraceae bacterium
AGGAAATGCCGGAGGGAACGCTCCACGAGGCCGGGGAAAAAGGTAACGGCCAGCTTGTCGCCGCAGGGGACGGATCGGAAATCGAATGTCATAGCGGTATTCCTCCTTATTCTTTGTGGCGGCGGCCGCGCCTGCCCGGTTTTGGGCATAAAAAACCAACATACCAAGGTCAAATGGGCAGACTGGCAGCCTTAGCCACATTCAAAAATCCTTGATATGTTGATCGTAATTTTTATGAGATTGTTCCGGGCGTACCGGGGACAGGGCTTCATGGTAGCACATCCCAACCCGCCTGTCAACCCCCGTTTCTTCCCCCACTGTGAGCCGCGCCAGCGGCTTACAAAAGGGACATGCCGGAGTGGAACTGCCCCGCCTGCCGCCGCTCGTCGGCGTCCGGGGGCTCGTACTCGTACTTGTACGCCGGGCGGTCCGGGAAGCGCCGGACCATGTCCTCGACGAGAATCCGCACATGGGCGCGCATATAGTCCTCGCCGTCCGGCTGGTGCATCGTGATGCGCGCCAGCATGACGAGGGCGCTGCGGTCCACGTCAATTGGCCTGCCCAGCTCCTGCGACAGGCGCTCGGTTTCATCCAGCCCGACGCCGACCAACGCCATGAGCTTTTCTTTGTCCATCCTGTTGCCTCCTATGACTTACGAAATGGGATCGGCGTAATAGATGATGTTCATTACGCCGCCTCCGATATACAGATACTCAAGGTTGACCCGCGCACTGTCGTACCCCGTGCCGGCGGGTGTGCCGGAGCACCCCACTGGGAAGAGGGTGTACCGGTCGGAGCTGCTGAACCAGATGGTGATGGACCCGTCGGAGTTCTGAACGACGGAGGTGGGCGTCTGTCCATCGGTCTCTCCTCCGATTACCACCCCGTCGGCGTTCAGCGTAATGGAGCGGCCGCCGCTGTAATCGTCATAGGTGGGATAGGGCGTGTAGTTGCCCGCGTAGGCGGCCAGAAGGGACGCCGGTTCCTCCGGCTGCTGGGATTCGGCGGGGCCGGGGTCCACCGGGTCGGACTGGGCGGGCTGGGATTCCTCCGGGCCCGGCTCCGGGGGCTCGGGCCGCTCCGGCACGTCTTCCGGCTTGATAACGATGCTTGTCCCGTCCGGGCTGTAAGCGAGTACGGCCCCCGCGGTATATCTGGCCTGCGCGGCCTGGTATTCCTCGCGGGTGGCCGCGTCATAGCCCGAGCTGCCATTGGTGAGCCCGCGCTCGTCGTGGGGCAGCATGGAGTAGACGGCATGGCCCTCGGACCAATTGCGGTGCAGAGCGTCTACGGCGTCCCAGTCGTACTCGCCCGGGTTGGGGGCGTCGTCGCAGAACCGGCCAACGCCGTCCTTCTGGGCGACGGAACCGTAGTATGCCCTGTTATCCATGTACCCGACCACCCCCTGGGATTCCTCACGGATGCACCCGTACCTCTCCAGATACAGCCGCCCGCCGGACTCCACCAGTGAAAGTCCGCCCCCGGCGCCCAGGGTGATGTAATAGTTCATCAGGCAGCACATCCCATGGGATTCGTACCGGTATATGGACATGAGGAATGAACCGGGCGTCTCTTTCGCAAAGTCGTCTATGGAAAGTATCAGCAGCTCCGGGTTTCCGTCCGCCTCAAAATCAAGGACCTCCGAATACAGCAGCCCCTGGGAAGTGCCGTCCGATACCGGCATCCGGTCAACCTTATTTTCGTAAAACTTCATGGAAGCATGGGTGTCCGACCCGGAAGCATCCGAAGCGGTCGCTGTCGAAGCGTCGCTCCCCTGGCCTCCGTCCTGCGCGGGGGCCTTGCCGCAAGCGGCAAGGGAGAACAGGAGCGACAGGGCCAGCAGCAGGGCGGTACGGCGCATGGACGATCTGTATGTATTTTTCATGATGTCTCTCTCCATCTGTTTCTTTG
>CAJUPS010000253.1 GCA_910588045.1 uncultured Oscillospiraceae bacterium
AGGTAGACCTTCGACCCTTGAACCTGATGCGGATAATGCCGCCGGAGGAAGTCGTAGGAAACGCTACTTTTTTCAGGGGGCATCGTATTCAGATGCCCCCTGTTTTTTGTTGCCAATCAGAGAAAGGGAGTAAAAAACCATGTTTGAACCGATTTTTGAGAATGTCCGCCAGAAATCCCCCCTGGTCCACAACATCACCAACTATGTCACCGTGAACGACTGCGCCAATATGCTGCTGGCCTGCGGCGGCTCGCCCATTATGGCGGACGACCCGGAGGACGCCGTGGAGATTACCGCCATCTGCGGTGGACTGAACATCAACATTGGAACCCTGAACCAGCGCACCATCCCGGCCATGCTCGCCGCCGGGAAGCGGGCCAATGAACTGGGCCATCCTGTGGTGCTGGACCCGGTAGGGACGGGGGCCTCCACCCTGCGGACGGATACCGCCCTCCAGCTGCTGAACGAGGTGAAGTTCGCAGTGATTCGGGGCAATATTTCCGAAATCAAGACCCTGGCCTTGGGCAGCGGCACCACCAAGGGCGTGGACGCCGATGTGGCGGACAAGGTGACGGAGGAGAACCTGGACGGGGCTGTGGCTTTCGCCAAAGACTTTGCCCGGCGGATCGGAGCGGTCGTTGCCGTCACTGGGGCCATTGACCTTGTAACGGACGGGGAGCGGGCCTTCTGCATCCGCAACGGCCGTCCGGAGATGGCCTCCATCACCGGCACCGGCTGTCAGCTCTCCGCTTTGACGGCGGCCTTTGTCACCGCCAATCCGGATTGTCCCCTGAAGGCCACGGCCGCCGCCGTGTGCGCCATGGGCCTGTGCGGGGAGATCGCCCACCGGCGGCTGACCGAGTTGGACGGCAATTCCTCCTATCGGAACTACATCATCGACGCCATGTACCGCCTCACCCCGGCGGAGCTGGAGAAGGGAGCCAAGTATGAAGTGCGATAAGCGGCATATGCTGCTCTACGCCGTCACGGACCGGGCCTGGACCGGGAAACAGACCTTGTATGAGCAGGTGGAGGCGGCGCTGAAGGGCGGCGTGACCTGTGTGCAGCTGCGGGAGAAGGAACTGGACGAAACGGCCTTCCTCCAGGAAGCGAAGGAGCTGTGCGCCCTGTGCCGCCGGTATGGCGTCCCCTTCCTTGTAAATGACAACGTGGAAATCGCCATCGCCTGCGGGGCGGACGGCATCCATGTGGGCCAGGAGGACCTGGCGGCAGGCGAGGTCCGCTGCAGAGTAGGGGAGAACATGATCCTGGGTGTATCCGTCCACACGGTGGAGGAGGCCTGCCAGGCTGTCCGGGACGGCGCGGACTATCTGGGCCTGGGGGCGGTGTTCCCCACCAGCACCAAGACCGATGTGGAGCAGATGTCCAACGAAACCTTGCGGGCTATCTGCGACGCGGTGGATGTGCCCATTGTGGCCATCGGCGGCATCAACCGGGGCAACATCCTCAAGCTGGCCGGCAGCGGCGTGGACGGCGTGGCTCTGGTGTCGGCCATCTTCTCGGCGGAGGACATTGAGGGGACCTGCCGGGAGCTGCGGGCGATGTCAAAGGAAATGGTGGGCCTATGAGGATTCGCGGCGCGATTTTTGATGTGGACGGCACGCTGTTGGACTCTATGTTCATCTGGGACACCATTGGAGAGGCGTATCTTCGCTCCATCGGGTATCAGCCGAAAGAGAATTTGAACGAGACGTTCAAGAATATGAGTCTGCACCAAGCGGCCCGCTACTACCAGACCGAGTATGGCGTGACACGGAGCATCGACGAGATTATGGACGGAGTCAACGCTATGCTGGAGCGGTATTACCGCTTCGAGGTCCCGTTGAAACCAGGTGTGGCAGAACTCCTGGAGCGGCTTCGGCAGA
>CAJUPS010000254.1 GCA_910588045.1 uncultured Oscillospiraceae bacterium
GCTTCCACCTGGGCTACGGCTGGTGCGGCGGCCCCTGCCGCTGGGGGACCAAGCTGAAAACCACGGCCCTGGACGGCCTTGCGCTGGACGCGGACATCCACTACGTTGGCATCGCCGCGGACGAGCCGGAGCGGCTGGAACGGCTGGAGGCCCCCAAGTGTTCGCCCCTGGCCGAAGCGGGGATGACGGAGGCGGACTGTCTGGCGTACTGCTATGCGCGGGGATTTTTCTGGGAGGAGAACGGTATCCGGCTGTATGACATCCTGGACAGGGTGTCCTGCTGGTGCTGCAAAAACAAGAACCGGAAAGAGCTGAAAGCCATCTATCAGTTTTTGCCCCAATATTGGGAGAGGCTGAAGGGGCTGCAGGCCCAGATCCCCATGCCCATGAAGCCCTACAGCCGGAAGGGCGTTCCCTATGGCAATGTGTTCGATTTGGAAAAGGTATTTGAGCGGGAGATCCAGGCGGAGAAGGACGGCGGCTCTCCCAAGGGAAAAAGGAGGCGGCATGAGCAGAGCAGATAAGCGTGGCCGGCATCATGTCCACATCGAACTGACGCCGGCGCAGTACCAGCGGCTGGTGGCCCAGGCCAAGCAGTGCGGCCTCTCCCGGAGGGCCTACCTCGTCCGGCTTATTGAGGAAGTTCCACTCCCGGTAAAGCCTATCCAAGAGATCAAGGACCTTCGTTGGGAAGTCCACAAAATCGGTGTAAACATCAACCAAATTGCCCGCAGCGTCAACGCCGGGATTGCCAGGGCCGAGGACGCCAAGCGGGGGCTATACCTGCTGGATCAGGTCTACGAGTTGATGTATCAGATCGCTAAAAAATAGCGTTACAGCACCATCAACAGCGTTCCGGCCCCAATCAGGATACAGCCCAAAATGGACTTGGGCGTGAACTGCTCATGCAGAATGACAGCCGCCAGGATCATGGTAATCACAACACTCAGCTTGTCGATGGGTATCACCTTGGATGCCTCACCAATTTGCAGGGCCTTATAGTAACACAGCCAGGAGGCTCCCGTGGCAATACCGGACAGGATCAGGAACAGCCAACTCCGCCTGCTGATCTCCGCAATGCCGCCCTGCGTGTTCGTGATGAACACCATCCCCCAGGACATCAGCAGCACAACGAAGGTGCGGATGGCTGTCGCAAGGTTGGAGTTTACCCCCTCAATGCCGATCTTGGCTAAAATCGAGGTCAGCGCCGCAAATATGGACGAGCCTAACGCAAATAAAAACCACATATTTTTCTCCTAAAGTTTATTGGGATCATTATACCACAGGAGTCAGGAACATGGCTATCACAAAAATCCTGGCCCGGAAGGGCCGACTGGACGTGGGCATCAACTACGTCCTCAACGGGGACAAGACCCAGGAGCGCGTCCTCACCGCCCACCTCAACTGCGACCCTGGCCGGGAGTGCCGCCAGATGCTGGACACCAAGCGGGCCTACGGCAAGGAGGAAGGAGTGATGTACTACCACATCATCCAGTCCTTCAAGCCAGGGGAGGTCACCCCGGAACAGGCCCTGGAGATCGCCACAGAGTTTGCCAAAGAGCATCTGCCAGGGTACGAAACGGTAATTGGAGTCCATGTGGACAAGGAGCATATCCACGCCCACCTGGTTTTCAATTCCGTGAATGCGGACACCGGGGAGAAGTACCACAGCAACGCCCAGAGCTACTACCAGCAGATCCGGGCCACCTCGGACCGGCTGTGCCGGGAGCATGGGCTGTCCGTCATCATGGAGGGCAGTTCTGGCAGGGCGGTCAGCTATATCGAGTGGCTCCGCCAGTCCAGGGGCCAGCCCACCTTCCGCTCCATGCTGGAGGCGGACCTGCGGACGG
>CAJUPS010000255.1 GCA_910588045.1 uncultured Oscillospiraceae bacterium
ACGAGACCTTTGCCGCGATGCTGGCCGAAGCCGAGAAATATCTTGGCTATCCCTACGTCTGGGGCGGCAGCTCCCCGGCCACGTCCTTTGACTGCTCCGGCTTTGTGTCGTGGGTCATCAATCACAGCGGCTGGGACGTGGGACGGCTGGGGGCCAAGGCCCTGTGCAACCTCTGCACCCCGGTCTCGCCCGCCAACGCCCGCCCCGGCGATCTGGTGTTTTTCATCAATACCTACGACGCGCCGGACCCCAACGCACCCACCCATTGCGGGATTTATGTGGGCAATAACATGATGATTCACTGTGGAAATCCCATTTCTTACGCCAATTTGAACAGCAGTTACTGGCAAAATCATTTTTATTGCTACGGGCGACTGCCCTGAGAGGAGAGATGCAATATGAATCCGAAAATCAAAAAAATCGACAGCGAGTATGAGAAGAACGCCGCCAAGATCACCGAGCTGCAAACCCGCCAGCGGGAGCTGGAGAAGCAGCGCCTGGAGCTGGAAAATCTGGACATTATCGGCATGGTGCGGAGCATGGGCCTGACCCCCGACCAGCTGGCGGCGCTCATCCAGGGCGCGAAGTCCAATGAGAAGAGGGAGGAACCCGATTATGCGTAAATTCACAAAGCACATCCTGTCCGTCCTGCTCTGCGTGGCGCTGTGCTGTACCGCCCTCTCCGTCCCGGCCTTTGCCGCCAGCGGGAAGACCTCCCAAGAATCGGGACAAGCCGAGGCGGGCGGCAGCTTCACTATCGACCTGGACAGCCTCTTTGCCATGCTGTTCTCCGGGGAGGCGGACACGGCCTTTTCCTACGGCGGCAGGGAGTGGACGCTGGAGGATGTGGAGCGGGCCTTTGCCAGCCTGGAGGCGGACAGCACCGACGACACCGCCGAACCGGACCGGATTGGCACAGTGGTTACAGGCGGGTCCCGGCTGAATCTCCGCTCCGGCGGCAGTACGGACTATGCCGTGATTGGGCAGCTGGCCCCCGGCGATCAGGTCCAGGTGCTGGGGGAGGAAAACGGCTGGTACGAGGTCCTTATCACGGAAAAGAGGGGCTATGTCTGCGGCAAGTATCTGAATGTGGCGGAAGTCCCCCCAACAGCAGGCGGGGACCCCGGCCAGCTGGATGAACAGTCCCTGATGCTGTTTCTGTCCCTGATGATGCAGGGCATGACCGGCGGGGCGGGCAGTACCGGCGCACTCACCCCGGAGGGCAACCTGACGCTGGTGGACGATCTGAACGGAAACGCCCCGGAGGAAAAGCAGTTTATCACCGTTGTCACCAAAAGCGGAAACTATTTTTACATCATCATTGACCGGGCGGAGGACGGGGAGAACACCGTCCACTTTTTGAACCAGGTGGACGAGGCCGACCTGCTCTCGCTGATGGAGGACGGGGAACCGGCCCCGGCGGTCTGTTCCTGTTCGTCCAAGTGCGCGGCGGGGGCGGTAAACACCTCCTGCGCGGTCTGTTCCGTCAATATGAGCGAGTGCGCCGGGAAAGCGCCGGAACCGGACCCCGACCCGGAGCCGGAGAAGCCGGAACCGCAGAAAAAGGGCGGCAGGAGCGGCCTGCTGGTAATTGTTCTGGTGCTGGCCCTGGCGGGCGGCGGCGCGGTGTACTATCTGAAATTCATGAAGAAAAAGCCGGAAGTCAAGGGCAGCACCGACCTGGACGATTACGACTACGGGGACGAGCTGGAGGAGGACGCTGACCCGGATGCAGAGGGAGACGGGGAGGAATGAAATACTTCACGGACCGCCCCATGGAGCGGGTGATGATGCAGCTCCCCCACACCCAGCGGGACCGGCCCCCGCCCC
>CAJUPS010000256.1 GCA_910588045.1 uncultured Oscillospiraceae bacterium
ATATGCGGCAGATGGCGGCGGCGCCTCCTCTGCTGGCGGAGGGGCTGTCAGGAGATTACCGGCTGCTGGCGGAATTTAACCATATCGTGTTGGCTGGACATGAGCGTGAAGGCAGCTATGGGGTGGAATTTATCACCTGGGAGCGTATTCGGGATGGCACGGCTCTGTGGCAGGGACATTACATTACTACGATAATGGCTTTGCTGCCGCCAAACAGGATTTTGCCACCCACTCAGGGCTGATCCCCGCCAGCCGCCTCTTCACACGAGAGCAGCTGGCGGTAATCTTTGATGCTGCCCAAAGCATGACAGCTCAGGGCCTTGTCTCCAATCCGGAGCAGGAGAAATTGCTGGAGCAGATCGTGGAGCAGATTGAGGACGCTGTGCCGCATGTGGTCGATCTGGCAAATGAGCTGACGCAGTATCCCAAAGCACACGAATCGGGAGAAATGCAGATGTGTTGATGCAGAAGACCCGAAAAATAAAAATTGTAAGCAAAAAGGGGCCTATGACTGCCAGTACGGCAGAAACAGGCCCCTTTTTTATTTGGATGGAAAGGAAATGCGCAATGAGATTTTTTGAACGCGGCTCCCCTATGGCGGAACTGGAGCGCCAGATGATGATGGTGCCGAACTTCACACCCCGCGGGCATGGCAGCGCGGTCCTTTGCCGCTACCGCCCCGCGGCGGATATGGACTGCCGGAGCTGCTTCCAGCACCGCAGCCGGGGATGCCGCAGCCTGAGCTGCCTCTGCCTATCCGAGCGGCTGGAGGCCGGGGCGGTGACGATGGAGGAGGTGATCGCGGAAACGGTGCGGCCCTGGAAGTCTCTCCCGCTGAAGCAGCGGGCCATGGGCGCGGCCTGCCAGGCGGCGGGTTTCTATTTTGACGGACGGCTCCACATCATGCGGATGCAGGAGATGACCAGGGGCGGGGACAGGACCGTCAACAGCCGGTGGCTGGCGGCGGTGTACCTGCTCTCCGCCCATGCCACGCTCTGGCAGAAAGCCATCGGCGTGGTCAGGCCGGGGCAGATCGACTTTGCCAACGTCCGGCTGGGCGACTGTACCGTTCAGGATTACGTCCTCTACCGGGCGGCGAAGGGCATCTGCTCCGGTATGTTGGGCGCGACATCGGAGGAGCTGGCTGATCCGGAGCTTGTAGAGGATGACACGCTGCTGCTGGTCCTCTGCGCGGCGGCCGCCGCACGGTATGGGCCGCAGGTCATGCGAACGGGAGGAAAACTGGTATGATCCATGAGAACAGAGGACAGATAGAAACCCACGGCATGAAATTATACTCTGTAACCTATTCCACATGGAACGGTTCTTTCTCCGGCCTGAATCGCCACAGTATCCTGGCGGTCGGGAATGGAGCAGAGGACGCCATCCAGCGAACGAAGGAAATGGTGGAGAGGGACGCCAGGGACTTCCGTGCGGAGGAGATCTCGGATGTAATGGGCTTCAGGATATACACCGGGGCCAGCATAGGGCAGGACAGAATGGACACACCTGTGGAGCGGTTCACTGGGGCAGTCCGCCTGACGATTGTTACGGCAAAGCAGAGCTGCCCGCTTGCTCTCCCCGCTTCGGACGAACGCCTGGAACAGGTCAGGAGCCAACTGGGATTGGAAGATTTTGCGGAGGCGGCCATTGATGATATTCAATTCTCCACATCCTGTTTGGCGGAGCTCATTCCCCTGGATGCCATCACGGTAGAAGAAGCCAACAAGTTGGCGCAGTGTATTGTTGGCTGGCAAAAACAGGGAGAAAGGGACGGCAAAATAAAATAGGAGGAACGC
>CAJUPS010000257.1 GCA_910588045.1 uncultured Oscillospiraceae bacterium
TGCGATCCTCTGTGCTTTCGCTAATCTTCCCTGCTCCCACACAGCGGATGGTGCGTCGCCCGGTCCAGGCTCCGTGGCCTTTAGAGCGTGAAGCGTGTGCGGCGCTATATTTCAACCGGCCGGCCTAGCCGTTTGAAACCTGATTGGTCTGTTCTGTTTCAACCGGGAACATGTGGTTGAGCTGCCGCCGCAGGGTCTGAACATTGCTGTCGCCGCCGTCCATTTGAGACAGCAGCAGCCGCATGGCGGACAGCGCCTGGGCCTTGCTCCGATTCCAGATCAGCTCCTTGCGGTGCCAGCGGGGGCCGTCAAACACGCAGCCGGGACGCTGCCCGCCGCCGCGCTCCAGAACCTCTCCGCGCAAAATGGTGATTTCTTTGGGTGCGTCGACCATCAGCTTGCAGCGGTCGCCGGAGATGTGGTACAGCTGAACCACAATGTCCTCGCCGATGGTCATGTACTCCCCCTGGTTCAGATTCAAGCAGAGCATGTTGTCAACTCCTTTTTCAATTTGGCGGAACAGCATTCCTTCCCTCCGCCGAAAAGCCGCGTCTCGCGGCGCGGACGATTTTTCATCGTCACAATGTTGTGAACACCCTTTCGGGCTTCGGAAATGCGCACATATCCTCTCGTTTCCCACTTGGCGGCTTGGAAAACGCTGAGCGAAGAAAAAGCGGTTTCGGTTTTCCTTCGCTCAACGCTCCCCGCGCTGCGTTCATGGGCATTCACCGGCGTTCCGACCGGCCTATCAGTCAAGCGCAAAATCGCGCCAAACCTTCCGCTTTGATGTTTTTCGCGGCGTTGACCTCCCGGCTATGTACCGCGCCGCATTTGGGGCAGGTCCAACGGACCTTTTTGTAGCTGACCTCGCGGTCCAGAACCATCCCGCAGGCGGAGCAGGTCCGGGTGGTGGGCGTATAGCGGTCAACTACAATGAGCGCCTTTCCCTGCCGCTCCAGCTTGTAGCGCAGGCACTCCCGGAACATGCCATACCCGGACTCCATCATTGTTCCGTGGGTCATGGCTTTGGTAAGGTCCTCAAAGGCGTCGGCTCTCACGCACACGGCGTCCCATGCGTTGGCTATCCGCCGGGATTCCTTGTGAATGAAGTCGCGCCGCTGATTGGCGATGTGTTCGTGGAGGAGGCGATATTGCTGCACCGCCTCCTGATAGTTTTTAGAGCCAGACTGCATCCGGCACAGCCGCTGCTGGATTTTGGTCAGCTTTTCCTGTGCCTGCTTCAGCCAGCGGGGCGGGTCCGCCATGCTGCCGTCATCTGCCACATAAAAATGGGAGAGGGAGTATTTCAGACCTATTGTTGTCTCCGGTGCTGGCGTGACCGGCTCCGGCTGTTTCGCCTCATATTCGTACAGAATGTAGCAGTAATATTTTCCGCTGCGGGTCTTTTCCACGGTGATCCGCTTGAGCTTCCACCACGCCTGGGGGCGGCGGTGAAATTTGGCCCGAACGATCCCCGCCTTGGTCATGCGAATGCCGTCTTTGGTGGTGTAGATGGTGGGGCCGGATTCAAAAACGTGGTTGCAGGCGGTGAAGGAATCCCGGTCATCCTTTTTCCGCTTGAAGTTGGGATAGCCGAAAGAATCCGGGTTCTTGAAAAACACGCGAAACGCCTGAGAGAGCTTGTTGTGTTCCTGAATCAATGCCTGATTATCCACTTCCCGCAGAAAGGGAGCCTCGTTTTTGTACTTGGCAGGGGTGGGAATGAAGTGCGCCCCGGTTTCCAGATAAAACCTCTGCTGGTCGGCCAGCATGTTGTTCCAGATGTAGCGGCAGCA
>CAJUPS010000258.1 GCA_910588045.1 uncultured Oscillospiraceae bacterium
GTTCTACGCCGGGTACGTCTCCGGTCAGGAGGCCACCGCCTACCTGCCGCCCGCACTGGCCTCCGTCCTGCGCGGTACTGTGCAGGACACGGAGAACCGCATCTGCCGTCTGCTCTTCAAGCTGGCGGTGGAGCTGGACATGGTGATGAACGTGCTGGCGGCGGGGATGGAGATCAGCGACGACGCGCTCCGCAGTCTCCGCGGCCGGTGCGTCCAGAACGTGAAGAAGACCAGCGGCAGCGTCACGCTGGACAAGGCGGTGGAGTACCAGCGGGGCGGCGTGTGACAGAAAGGCGGTGACGCTCCATGCCCCGGATCATATTCAAGTGCCCCTACATCAAACCGGGGACAGAGAGAGCCGCCGCACACCTGAACAACTACGTCCGCTACGTCGCTACCCGTGACGGTACGGATCTCCTCAAGCCGGACAAGGCCGGCCAGCCTGCCACAAAAAAACAGCGGGCCATGGTGGAGCGGCTCCTCCGGGACTTCCCCATGTGCCGCGGGATGTTTGAGTACGAGGACTACCAGTCCTCCCCCACCCGCGCCACCGCCTCGGAATTTATCACCAGAGCCATCGAGGACAACTACGATCAGATCGCCAAGCGGGAGAACTACGTCAGCTACATTGCCCAGCGCCCTCGTGCGGAGCGGCTCGGCGCGCATGGTCTGTTCAACGGCACAGGCGATGCGCTGGAGCTATCCAGGATCGCGGAGGAGGTGGCGAACCACCCCGGCAATGTGTGGCTGCCTATTATCTCCCTGCGCCGGGAGGATGCCGCCCGCCTCGGCTACGACAACGCCAGACAGTGGCAGGCCCTCCTCTCCACCTACGCCCCACAGATTGCGGATGCCATGAAGATCCCCTGGGAGCAGTTTCGGTGGTACGCCTCCTACCACGACGAGGGAGCGCATCCCCATGTCCACATGGTCTGCTACAGCGCGGACGGGCGCTCCGGTTTTCTGGATAAGGAGGGCATCGCCAGGATCAAGTCCGGACTGGCAAAGAATATTTTCCGCCAGGAGCTGACGGAGATCTACCGGCAGCAGACCCAGCGCCGGGATGAGCTGGTGCGGCAGTCCGGCGAGGTCATGAAGGAGCTGATCCGGCAGATGCTCTCCGGCACGCTGGAGAATCCCCGCATCGAGCAGCTCATGGGCGAACTGGCCCAACGGCTGAAAAGCACCTCCGGCAAAAAACAGTACGGCTACCTCAAGGCGCCGCTGAAGGCTGTGGTGGATGAGATTGTGGACGAGCTGGCAAAGGACTCCCGTGTCTCCTCCGCCTATGACCTGTGGTACCAGCTGCGGGAAGAAGTGCTGCGGACGTACCGGGATGACCTTCCAGACCGGCTCCCTCTCTCCCGGCAAACGGAGTTCAAGCGGATAAAGAATGTGGTGGTGGAGGAAGCGGCGCGGCTTGGTGAGCACACCGAGGTGTTCACGCCGGCGGATACCCAGGAGCCGCCCCAGGCCGGCGAGGACGCCGGCCCCGAGCCGGAAGCGGAGTCGGAAGGTTCGGATGTGCCGGAGGAGGCCAGCGAAGCGCCGCCCGCCGTGGTGTGGAGTGACCGATACAAGCGGGCGCGGTCTTTTTTGTACGGAGATGACGAGACGCCCCAGGATCACGAGCAAGCCTGCCGCCTCTTCATGGAGGAGGCCCTCGACGGCAACGCCCTGGCCATGCATGACCTGGGTAGGATGTTTGCGGACGGCACTGGCGTGGAGGCTGACGTGGAGCAGTCCCATGCGTGGTATGCCAAGGCGCTCTCCGCCTTCCAGACCGTGGAG
>CAJUPS010000259.1 GCA_910588045.1 uncultured Oscillospiraceae bacterium
CAGAAAAAGGAATCCCTGGACGGCCTTGTGCGGGAATTTTCCCGGTTTATTGAACAATTCCTTGACCGGATGAAGATGTACCAGGGCTATGCTGACGATTTTGCAGAAATGTCCCAGTTGCAGATCAGTCAGGTGTGGGACAGCGCCGCCGCCGTGGATATGGCGATCATCGCTTTCTCCAAGGAAGTGAAAGCGTTGCAGGCGGAGAATGAAAACGGAGGACACGACAATGAAAACTGATTACATCACCAGCGACCCCACCCTGCCGCCCTACCTGGTTCTTCCCCAGTTCCTGCTGAACCTGGATGTTCGGTTCACGGCGAAAGAGGTCTATGCGATCCTGCTGGATATGGTGCTGAACTCCGAGGTCGCGCAGACCGACCAGCAGGGGCGGCGGTATCTGGCGTTCTACAACAAGATCATTGCGGAGATCATCGACCGCACTCCCAGCACAGTGGCGCAGTCACTTCGGGAGTTGGAGGACGTTGGGCTGGTGGAGAAGAAGCTGATAGCCCTCCATACCCCCTATCACATCTACATCAAGCTACCTATTGTGGAGAATGAGCCGTGATCCAGCACATGAACTACCAGCAGTACCGGACGGCCCGGAGGCTGGTACATAGCTGCTGCAATTATGATTGCGGGAATTGTCTGCTTCTGGACGATAGCGAGGAATGTGTCTGCCCGCAGAGCATCACATATTCGCTGGTATGTCGCTGGTTCTGCGTTGCCGTTCTGCCCCTGGACGCTGGCCTGTGTGCCGCCCTACTCCATCGGGCAGACAGAAAGAAATGTGTCCTCTGTGGCGGTTACTATCTGCCGAAATCCAACCGGGCGAAATACTGCCCGGAGTGCGCTACTGCGGCCCGCCGGAAGAAGGAGGCAGAGCGCCAGCGCAGACGCTACTACGATTCTACGCATTTAGGGCCTAAAAAGCCCTGATTTTGCAAGGCTTTCCGAGGGCGGCTCGATAGGGGCCTGATACATTCCCTATCCAGCACCCCGGAAGGCCCTCTAGCGGCCCGCAGAGGCCATTCTACAAAGGAGTTTTCCCTATGACCGAGAACAGGCGCTATTACTACCTCAAACTGAAAGAATATTTCTTCAACAGCGAGACGATGATGATTTTGGAGAGTATGCAGGACGGTCTTCTATACTCCAATCTGCTGCTGAAGATGTACCTTATGTCGCTGAAAAGCGGCGGCATCCTCCTGTTGGGAGATCACTTCCCCCACACGCCACAGACCATCGCCACCTGCACCCGGCATCAGATCGGCACAGTGGAGCGCGGTTTGAAAATCTTCTTGCAGTTGGGGCTTATCGAAATCCTGACTGACGGCGCGTACTACATGACCGACATTCAACTGCTGATTGGTCAGTCCTCCACGGAGGGCGAGAGGAAGAAGCGGGAGCGGAGCCGGTTACAGCGTCAAAAGCTGCTGCCCTCTGGTGGAATGGACATTTGTCCACCCAATAGGCGGGTGGACAAATGTCCGCCTATATTAGAGAAAGAGAAAGATATAGAGTTAGAGATAGATAGAGAGATAGAGGGGGGAGAAATCGCCCCCGCCGTTTTGGGCCGCTATCAAAATGTTTTTCTGTCTGCTGGTGAACTGTCCGAACTGCAAAACGACTTCCCCGCCGTCTGGCAGGAGTATATCGAGAGGTTATCCGAGTACATGGCCTCCACCGGCAAACAGTACCGGAGCCACACCGCCACCATTCGTCGCTGGATAGCGGATGACCGCCGCAAGGCCGCTCCCCCTGCCCGTGACCGGGATT
>CAJUPS010000260.1 GCA_910588045.1 uncultured Oscillospiraceae bacterium
ACCCCAGCTCCGTCACCCAGAGTGAGGACGGAACTGAGATCCGCAAGTTCTACGATCTGTCCCCGGAGGACGATCCCACCGGCATCCCCCGCTCGGACTTCGAGCAGGACGGATACCACTACACCCTGGTGGATCTGCTCAAGCAGGAACTTCCGGAGCATGAGAGCCGCCAGCACACCGAGACGGTGACGCTGGACAGTAAAAACAAGGATATGGCCTCTGTGCTGGCTCTGCTGCCCCAGGAGAAGGCGTTCATCACCGACGACGGCCTTGCCGGGACGCTGACCCTGCGGCTGGATACGGTGCAGGTGGAGGTGGCCGGCTACGGCAGCTCCACCAAGCAGGTCTCCGCCACCCGGACCTATCCCAATCTGGCGGGACAGGACACCCAGTACATCCCCAAGACCATCCAGGACGGCGGGCGTACTCTGACCCTCCAGGACGTCAGCTGGCAGACGGACAACACCGGCAGCCTGGACGGCTACGCCCTGGGCGACCGCTACACCGCCGTGGCCACCTACACCGGCAGCGCCACCAGCAGCTATGTCAAAGGCTATACCGTCACCGCCGACTACACTGGGACAGTCAGCAGAATCGCCCTGAACAAGACCCGGTATGTGGCAATTTTCGAGGGGACGCCCCTCCAGCCTGTGGAGCCTGTGGACGACGGTCTGGAGGCAACCGATCCGGCCCCCGCCGCCAGCTTCAACTGGCCGCTCCTGCTGGCGCCTCTGGGCCTCATCGCCGCGGCTGGCGGCGGCATCGGGATCGCCCTGTTCCTCAAACGGCGCAGTGAGCTGGCCGAGGGCGGCGATGAGGATGCGTAATTCCAAACCCGTAATCAGAAAGGACTGGTGAATGTGATGAAGAAGAAACTGACCATGCTCCTCCTGGCTCTGTGCATGACGGCCTCCATGATGGCGACCGCCTATGCCGCGGAGCCTCTGGAGTACACTATCGACGGAGCTGGCAACCCGGAGTACGGCAAGTCCACGTCCATTGAGGTGGTGCATACCCCTGGCGGCGGGGCCATGAAAAACGAGGACGTGAGCAAGAACGCCGCTCTCGCTCCCCCCGCCTTCGGCAGCTACAGCGCCGACACCCTGCACACCGGCACGCCCCTCACTCCCAATCTGGCTCCCGGCTATCAGCCCACCTCCGGAGCCATCATCAACGGCAGCACCGGTGTCATTCAGCCTCCCGCCATGGGCGGCAGTTTGGAAACGGATTCCGGCATCGGCTCCGTCTATGTCCCCGGCTCGTCCTCGGTGACAGTGACCAACCCCGGCAGTGCCTCCGGCGGCTACACGGCGGTAACGGACGATCTCTATTATTCCGGAGGACACTTGGGCACGCTGAAGATCCCCGCCATCGGTCTGAGCGTCAAGATCTACCAGGGTACGGACAGCGCCGCGCTGAAGAAGGGCGCGGGTCATTTTGAGGACACCTCCATCTGGGATGGAAATGTGGCGCTGGCTGCCCACAATCGGGGCGTGAACAACCACTTCGGGGAGATCCACACGCTGGAGGTGGGCGATACCATCTCCCTGACCACACGGCTGGGGACCCGAACCTATGAGGTGACCAGTGTCTCCAAGGTGAGTGAGACAGACCGCAGCGCCCTCGCCGCCTCCACCACCAACATGATCACGCTTTATACCTGTGTCCGTGACCAGCGGGATCAGCGGTGGTGCGTCCAGGGCGTGGAAATTAGCTAATATGCTTCGTTTTCGCCCGCTCGTTTCTCCATTTTAGATTGCATTTTCTTCTCGACTTTTG
>CAJUPS010000261.1 GCA_910588045.1 uncultured Oscillospiraceae bacterium
TGCACACATATAGGCAATAGCGCCGGTGGCGCTATCGCCGCAAGTCCCCCGGAGGATACAGCAGAGCTGCACCCTCCGGAGGACTTATTTTTTTGCCCTTTTGCGTCCCCTAATACTTTTTTTCGCTTTTTCATACAGTACAAACGTGCGATAAATGGCGGCTTCTCCCGCCACGCCTCCCCCTGGGGTCCCCTCCCGATTGCACAATTTCGGGATGGCCCCAGGTGGTTCGGCGGCGGGAGAGGTGCCAGCGTACACCCAGCCCCAAAGTCTCCGCAGGGATGACGCTGAGGTGATTGCGGAACGGGAGCAGGGGTCTCGCTGCGGGGTGTCCGTCCCGCTCTGCGTCACAGGCCCCACAACTGCCGTTGCGGTCCCTGCGGCTTGACCGGGCCGCGTCCCAGTTCCCCCATGCCGGCCCTCGCCGTCAGGAGGACCCGGAACGCTCCCGCGTCCACTGCGCGGAAATCGCTTCACGGTTTGCTGCGCAAGCCCTACGATTTCCGCCCCTCCGCTCGACCCCTGCCGGGGGGAGGAAACCCGCTGCCCTGCAAAGGAGGCAGACCCAATGGCAAAGAAACGCATTACCACCCTCTATCCCCGCGACAAAAACGCACTATCAGCCCTTGCCCGTTGTGGCTATGTCAGCCGGGAGCAGTTGGGGACATTTCTCCGTGAAAAGCGCGTTCACGCCTACTGCAAGGACGGATTAGTCGAGAAATCCGTCTACAGCCGCCCCGGAGCCAAAGCGCAGGACATAGAGGTCTACCGCCTGACCAAAGCGGGGCGGGAACTCTGCCGCCGGGAGCTGTCCCTGCCCACCTACTGCGCCCAGAATCCCGCCCATGACCTTGTCCTTGCTGACCGCTACTTTTCCCTGTCCCAGTCCGAGCGGGAGACGTGGCGGACCGAGAGCCAGAGCCGGGAGGATGTCTATGCGGAAATCCGGCAGCTGCGGGACCAGGGCGAGGAAGAGCGTGCGGGGGAGCTGTGGGCAAAGCTGCAAGAGGGACGGCTGTCCATGCCAGATGCCGTCTATACGCGCTCTGACGGTGTTTCTGTGGCCTATGAGGTGACTACCGGCAACTATGGGCAAGAGGAAATCACCGCCAAAGTGGAGGCGGCGGAGGCCCTGGGCGCGGAAATCGAATTTTCCCGCGCTTAATCATGAAAGAAGGTGATGAAAATGCTGCAAATCCAAGAAAAAACCGTGGTCTGTCAGACCCACAAGGCCCTGTTGTATCTCCTGGTCCGGTATGGAAACGGCGCGTTGCCCCTGCCGCTGCTGCGGACGCTGGCGGTACAGATGCGCTTGTACCCCAACGGGCAGGCGGTCAACAAGGCCGTGCGGGAGCTGCGGGAGGCCGGGGTACTGGACCGGCAGACGTGGGTGGATAACAACAGCGATCTCATTCTTGTGCGGAAATTCGCCCTGCGCTTCCTGTTCAACAAAACGAGCCAGGAAATCGCCACCCCACAGCGGCCCCGCACCATGGCACCCTATATACTTCAGGCCCGCAAGGTGGATTGGCTGCTTGGCGCAATGGAGAAAAAGCACCTGGATACATTGATGTCCGTAGAGACATTCATGAAAAAACATGCTTGCAGTCTCTTTTGCCGTCTGCCGATGCTCCCGGCCTACTACCGGGACTATGCCGGAGTGCTGGAGCGGGAGAAGCCGGGGAACTACCGGGAGCAGCTGGCCCGTCTGGAGGGGGAGCCGCAGACCAACCCCGGCCCCACCCTGGAGCAGCTGCACCGGCGGGGCATTTACATC
>CAJUPS010000262.1 GCA_910588045.1 uncultured Oscillospiraceae bacterium
GCCGCGGCAGCGGAAGCGCCCAACGAACCCATCCGGGTGAGCAGCTACAAGGGCAGTACCCTGGAGGTAGGAGAGCGAAGCGGCCTGATCATCGGCCCCAGCGGGACCGACTACACCGTCACCTCCAGCGACCCGGACACGGTAGCGGTGGAGCAGGTGCTGACCTTCTGGGTGGCTGTCGCAAAGGGGGCGGGGACCGCGGAGATCACCGCATCCAACAGCGCCGGGGAATGCGGGAGCATGACGCTGACGGTCGGCTCCGCCGCCCCCGCCGCGCCGGAAGCTCCCGCCAGCATGGACAGCGCCAGCCTGACGGACAACCTGGAGATCCGGCAGGAGATGATCCGGCTGATCAACCAGACCCGCAAGGCCAACGGCGTGTCGGAGCTGCCGGTCAGCGAGGCCCTGATGACCGCCGCCCAAGCCTGCTCCGACCGGCGCTACACCTGGCATCACGCCGCAGAGGAGGGCCAAGCCGCCGCTGACGCCGGCTACCCCTACGGTTTCGGTGACAACCTCACCGTGTTCACCGGCACAGACGACGCCGCCCGGCGCGCCGTCGACAACTGGATCAACTCTCCCGGTCACTTCGAGACCATGATCGACTCAAGATGCGACTGCATCGGCGTGGGTGTGACCCAGTACGACGGCATCACCTACTGCTACATGTTCGTCGGAATCCCAAACAGCGTCAATTTTTATGCGTAAGCGAAAATAAAACCAAAACGGCCTTCCAGCGCAAGCTGGAGGGCCGTTTTCTGTCAAAAAGGAGGCTGACAAGCTATGAAAAAGTTCCATTTTCCCCGAACCCGCCTGATCGCGGCTCTGCTGGCCCTGGTCTGCGTGCTGGGCCTGCTCCCCGGCACAGCCCTCGCCGCCACGCCGGACACCATCAAGATGGACGACTGCACCCACAATGGGGTCAAGTATGAGTCCCCGGCTCTGGGTACCTGCCATCTGCACCAGATGCACTTTGGACTTAACGGAAAGAGCACCATGGGCTTCTGTGCCGAGAAGGGCAAGGGCATGGGCTGGTCACTGGAGGGCCACACCTGGGGGAGTCCCAAGCCGGTCAACGACCCCACCGTCAAAACCATGATGGCGTACTTCTACGCCCACTCCACCGGCGTCTTTACTGATCAAGCCAAGGCTTTGGGTGTAGATGATGTGTGGGACAGCAACTACGCATGGACGATGAACTCCTGGACCCAGGCCATCGTCTGGCGCTACAAGGCCGGTCTGCTGTCCGACCCCGTGGTTGCCTGCGCTGAGGAACTGCTGTGCGTCTACAACAATCTGGAACACACCAATTATTCCAGCATTGACGAGACTATGGACGGCAGATCGTTCCGGGACCGGGCGCAGTATATCCTCGACCTGGGCGCGCAGGGCGTATGGGGCGAGTGCGCCGTTTATGAATACGCATATGCCGGTCCCGGCTCCAGCTACCATCCGGCAAATGATGTGCAGGCCATCATGATCGGTGAACTGACCGTGACCCGTGAGCTGTATGACCTGATCATCAAAAAGGTAGACAGCACGAATCCCAACAAGGGCCTGTCGGGGGCGCGGTTCAAGGTAGCCTCCGAAAATGGTGCCTACTCCAAGGAAGTGGTGACAGGCAGCGACGGCACTGTTACCGTATCCAAGCTGGAAGCGGGCACCTACGCCGTGACGGAATTGGAAGCCCCGGAGGGTTATGAGATCGACAACGCGGGTCCCCAGTATGTCGTTCTGCCCAATGGAGCCAACAAAATTGTAACGGTTACGT
>CAJUPS010000263.1 GCA_910588045.1 uncultured Oscillospiraceae bacterium
GTACAGTTCGGCGGCGTCATAGCTTTCGCCGCCGTCCAGCAGCTCCACCAGGCAGCCATGGATTACTTCTCCTCCTTTCCGAAAAGGGCCTTGACCTCCGCGCGGGCGCTGGCCATGCGCTGGTCATGCGTCTGGGTCTCCGCAGGGGGCGGAGTGCCGGGGTCGCCCGCCGCCGGGACGCCCTGGGTGCCGGACGCCTGAGTGTCGTCCTCCAGGTCACCCAGGAACTTCTTACCCTGCTGGGCGGCCTTCTGGGCGGCGCGGTAGGTCATCTCCTGGGCGGTGCAGGCGTTCTCGCCGTACTTCGCCGCCTTGACCGTCTCCGCGTCATACAGACTGGCCACCGCGTCGATCTCCTGGATGCGCTTCTGTTCCGCCTGGACGGCGGCGCTGACGGCATCCGGGCCGGGCTGGGGCGCGGGGGTTCCGCCGTCCGCAAACGCGGACACGGCGGCCTTGGCCTCGGACATCAGCGCCTCGGCCAGCTCCGGGTTCTCCGCCCGGAGTTCTTCAAGATTCTTTGCCATGGTTTTTCCTCCTTCGCTGCCGGTCTGCGCCGGCGGGTTTGTATTTGTCTTGGCCGGAGCCGGAGCCCCGGTTTTGACCGTGGGAATGGTATCCGGGGCGAACATCCCCGGAGCAAGGTGGAATTGCCGGCCGCGCACGAACAGGCTGCGCTTGTCGGCACTGGCAGCGATGTCCAGCGGTTCGGCATCCTCCAGGAGCTTGTCGGCAAAGCCCTTCTCCACCGCCTCGGCTCCTGTCATGTAGGTGGTCTTGGCCATCATGTTGGAAATCACCTGGTCGGACAAGCTGCACTTTCGCTTGTAGATGGACACCTGGGCCTTGTCCCAGGCGTCATACTCAGAGGCCAGCGCCCGCAGTTCGTCAGCGTTGTACCCGCCCCAGAGGGAACCCCAGCACTTGTGGATCATGACCAGGCTGGAGGGGTTCACCTCCACCTCGTCACAGGCGCACATGATGAGGGAGCCGCCGGACATGGCCACGCCGTCCACGATGCACTTCAGCTTGGTTCCCTTCGCCGCCAGTTCCCGCAGGCGGTTGTGGATCAGAATGGACACGCCGTCAGATTCATTTCTTCAAAGGTAAAGTGTCCCATATCAAAGCTCCCTTTCCGCGCTCTTTTTCGGCGCTGTCTTTTTGCTTTCCTGCTTCGGCTGCTGGTGGAGCTGTTCCACCACCGATTTCCGCTTGTCTCGTTCCTCCCGGTGGACCGCATCCGCCAAATCCATCAGGGAGATCGGCTGGCCGCTTCTGGCCTGCTGTTCCAGCTGGGCTACGGTCGGCTCTTTGGGGCCGTTGTTGATGATCCCGTCAATCATGCCGTAATCGTCCTCCATAGACATTTCCGCATTTTTCAGCGGGTTGTCCGGCAGGAATCCGGGAATCTCAGTAAAACCAACGCTGTCGCAGTAATGGCAGGATACCATGCCATCCCGTTTAACAGCAACAATGTCGCTGACACTCATGGAGGGGCTGTGAAAATCCACAGGCTTTTGCAGATTGAACTGCTCATATAGTTTTTCCAGCTGCTCCATTTTAGTGCCGGAGCCGCCCAGCGGGGCGGTGTAGATCAGGTCATAATTGCCCCGGTCCACGGGGATGTCATGGGATTTTAGCCAATCCAGATTCATAAACCGCACATTCTGCGGGTCCTCCCGGCTGACCTGATAGATGGCAAAGCAGTCCCCCTCATGGGAGAGAAACGCCTGCTCCCGTT
>CAJUPS010000264.1 GCA_910588045.1 uncultured Oscillospiraceae bacterium
GCAAGGCCGCTCCCCCTGCCCGTGACCGGGATTACAGCGTGAAGGACGGTGATACCGTATGACGGAGATCCGCGAGGACGAATATCTTGACCCCGCTGACGGTCTTATTCATTGCCGGAAGTGCAGAGGCCCCCGGCAGGCGGTTATCCCCGACCCGTTCAAGGGCGGCAGTTTCAAGCCCAGGTGTGTCTGTTCCTGCCAACAGGAGGCGGAGCGCCGCCGTAAGGAGGCCGAGGAACGCCGCCAGCGCATGGAGCGCATCAGGCGGCGCAAGGCCCAGGGACTGCAAGACCGATACCTCTACGGCTACACCTTCGCCAACGACAACAGCAAGAACCCGGTCATGGAGAAAGCCCACGCCTATGTCGATCACTGGCCCCAGGCGTTCAAGCGGAACATCGGACTACTGCTGTTCGGAGACGTAGGGACTGGCAAATCCTTCGTAGCCGGGTGCATTGCTAACGCTCTGCTTGACCGGGATGTACCTGTACTCATGACCAACTTTCCCACCATCCTGGCCCGCCTGTGCGGGACGTTCGGTGAGGACAGGACGGACTTTCTGGACAGCCTGGGAGACTATGACCTGTTAATCATAGACGATTTAGGCGCGGAACGCAACACCGAATATGCCCTTGAGCAGATGTTCAGCATCATTGACAGCCGCTATCGCTGTAACAAGCCGCTGATCGTGACCACCAATCTGAAGCTGGACGAGTTAAAGCGCCCACCCGACCTCGCCCACGCCCGTATCTATGACCGGATTTTAGAACGCTGCGCCCCCATTCTCTTTGCCGGAAAGAACTTCCGGGAGGACAACGCCGCCAGCACCAAGGCGGCGGCGCGGCGCATCGTATCACCAGAATAATTTTGAAAATTGGAAAGGAGCCGCCTATGGCAAAAGCGAAGGAGCCTGTTATTACCGTCAGCACCGTGTTCGCCGGGAGGCAGACCGACAGGCAAGCCTTTATTGATTTGATTATACAGAAAAAAGAGATTGCTAAATCGCAAGTTGCGCTTGACATTACCGCTCCCACGCGGTATAATGAAATCACTCCAAACTGCGGCATACACAGCAGGACGGAGGTCATAAATGAGGACTAACACTGTGTATGCCAATTCTTACCCGCAGGAGGTGAGAGCCGCTATCTACTGCCGTCTTTCCAAAGACGATGATCTCAGCGGACCCAGCGCCAGCATCCAGAACCAGCGCGAACTTCTGTGCAGCTATTGTGAGGAACAGGGCTGGCGTGTGGCAGGGATTTTCCAGGACGACGGGTACACCGGGCTGAACATGGACCGCCCCGACTTCCAGCGGATGCTGGGTGCGGTGGAGCGTGGGATGTTCGATGTGATCCTGACGAAAGACCTGTCCCGCCTGGGCCGGAACTACTTGCAGACCGGACAGTTGATCGAAGAATTTTTCCCCAGGAACAAGGTGCGCTATATCGCACTCAATGACGCTGTTGACAGCAATATCGAGAACGATATAACCCCGTTCCGCAACATTCTGAACGAAATGTATAGCCGGGATGTAAGTAAGAAAGTCCATTCGTCCTACTTGACGAAAGCCAAGTCCGGCAAGTTTACCGGATGCCTCGCCCCCTTCGGCTACCGTAAAGACCCGGAGGACAAAAACCGCCTTATCATTGACGAGGACACCGCATGGATTGTCCGAAAAATCTATGATTATGCCCGCAACGGCAGCGGCCCGAACCGCATCCGGCGCAGGCTGGAGGACG
>CAJUPS010000265.1 GCA_910588045.1 uncultured Oscillospiraceae bacterium
GCCCTTGGCGGTGATGGGGACAAAACAAAGGTGCATATGGGGAGTAGCCTCGTCCATATGCACCACGGCGGAGATGATATTCTCTTTTCCAAAATTGTCCTCAAAGAATTGGTAGGCGTGGCTGAAATACGCCCGCTGTTCCTCCTGGCTCTTTGCCTTCAGCCAGTCAGGAGTGCCGCCCACAAAGCAGTCCTGAAGCACCACGCTGTCCTTGCGCCGCCGTGCCCCGGCCTGTTCGATACGGGCCAGCGCCGCTTCCCGGTAGGGGCCTGGGGGCTGGACGATGTGGTAATTCAGGCCGGTGCGCTCCCGGTCGATGTCGGGGTTGCTCTTGTATTCCTCTTTCTGCCGTTCGTGGTGCTTGTTGATACGGCCCACCGAGGGCAGCTTCCGTTTCTCTATCCGCATGATTGCGTAATTCGCCATAGCGACCTCCTTTGAGGAAGGATGTAAGAAGTCACATTGTCCCGTAGAAGCGGGCGGTATCTCCCATCCCTCCGTCTGTGTTTGGAACGGACGTGTTCAAGACCGGGCGGGGTCAGGTACACAACATTTGCGCCCGCAAAAAGATACCGCCATGCTTTGTTCGCTCCCGCTCTCAAAACATAGCGGTATCTGGCGATAGTTGTGCCACTCGCCCCGGCTCGCAGCACAACCGCCGCCGCAGGCGCAAGTGTTGTGTAACCCACTACACCTTGCAAGCAAGGTGGTGGGCCAGAGGGCTTCCCTCTGGACTCCCTTCCGCACGACTTCATAGACCGTCCCCATCCGGCATCGACCATAGCCACACAGCCCCGGCCTTGACAGAGCGGACGCCCAAAAGCTGCTTCGCCTTTTTCGCCGTACTCTCCCCAACGCCCGCCGCCCTCAGCTTCTCCATGACCTCCCGCTGGGGCTTCGGCCCGTCCGAGAGAAGCTGACTTATTACCTCCTTGGCCTGCCGCATTTGGGTGTCAGGCCGGCCCAGGTTGGCGAACACGTTGCCCAGCACTTCATCCGCTGTCCTGGCGGTTTCCTCAAGCCACTGGACAGCGCCGCCACCTACTGAAAAGACGATGGCGCTGCCGGTAGGCCCCACGTTACACTTCACCTGGGCCATGATACGCTCGTCCGGGTGTTCCCGGTCTGTCCGGGCCACCAGCAGGACGCTCCGGGCAGCGCCCACGATGTCCACGGAGCCGACGGCCCGGTTGATGGCCTTTTGCCCGATGGCCTTATTCATGTGGTGGACGATGAGGACGGCGCACCGCTGTTCCCTGGCGATCTCGATGAGAGGGCGGAACTGCCGCCGCACCTCGTTGGCGGCGTTGATACCTGTTTCCTCCCCGATGTAAGCGGAGAGGGGGTCGAGGACGACAAGCCTTGCGCCCGTCTGCCTGACGGCTTGTATCAGCCGTTCATCGGAAAAGGAGAGATACCGCTCCTTCTCGCTGATGAACAGCAGGCGCTCCGGGTCGCCCCCGGCGCTGATGAACCGGGGGACGATGGTATCATCGGCGTCGTCCTCGCTGGATTGGTAGATGATGTTGATGGGGGGCTGGCCTGTGCCGTCCGTGAAGGGCATGGGCTGGCCCTGGCTCAGCATGGCGGCGAGGTTGAGGACAAAGGTGCTTTTGCCGTCCCCGGCGTCCCCCTGCACCACCGTGATCTTGCCAAAGGGGATGTAGGGATACCACAGCCATTCGATCTCCCGTACCTTGACCTCGCTGGCCTTTGTGATTTCGATTTCTGTCATGTG
>CAJUPS010000266.1 GCA_910588045.1 uncultured Oscillospiraceae bacterium
GCCCCCTTGAGGGCACTTTTGGTTCTTTTCCTGCAAGGGAAAAGAACGCCCCCGCACCGACGAGGCGCGAATCTAACGAAAAGAAAAAGCGGTCGCCGCCGCGCAGCGGCGGCAGCTTAAAGCCGATTCACCACCGGAATCACCATAGGACTCCTTCTGGTGTGCTTAAAAAGATACCCACTGACAGCCGACTTCACCGAGCTTCGCAGCTCGGCGGAGTCCCTCCCCCCTTTGCCAAGGGCGGAGAGGGCGGCGGACGCCGCCACCTCCTTCAGCTCCCGCATCAGATCCTCGGACTCCTTCACATAAATAAAGCCCCTGGTGATGATCTCGGGCTCGCTCATAAGCTGCCCGTGCTGGAGATTCAAAATAACAACCACCATGCCGTCCTCGGCCAGGATCTTGCGGTCCCGGAGCACCACCGCTCCCACGTCGCCTACGCCGCTGCCATCCACCAGGATGGAGCCGGAGGGCGCCGGTGTCTCCGCAATCTTGATGGTCTTGGTGGTCAGCTCAATGACGTTGCCAATGTCCGCCAGGACAATATTTTTGCGGTTCATCCCCATCTCTAAGGCCAGATTCATATGGCGGCGGAGCATCTTCTGTTCGCCGTGGAGGGGGATGAAGAACTTGGGCCGCGTCAGGGCGTGGATGATCTTTAACTCCTCTTGACAGGCGTGGCCGGAGACGTGGAGGGGATCGGAGCGGTCGTAGATGACCTCTACCCCCTTCCGGAAAAGCTCGTTGATGACCCGGCCGATGGTCTTCTCGTTGCCCGGAATCGCGGAAGCGGAGATGATGACCCGGTCGCCGGGGCCTACGTCGATCTGTCGGTGCTGGGAAAAGGCCATGCGGTACAGGGCGCTCATCTCCTCCCCTTGACTTCCCGTGGTCACAATGACCTGCTGCTCCAGGGGCAGGGATTTGATCTTGTTTACATCCACCAGTGTGTTCTTGGGCAGGTGCATGTAACCAAGCTCTGTAGCTACCTTCATGATGTTCTCCATGCTGCGCCCGGAGACGGCCACCTTCCGCCCGCAGGCGGCAGCCGCGTCGATGACCTGCTGGATCCGGTGGACGTTGGAGGCAAAGGTGGTGACGATGATGCGCTGCTTGCAGCTGTTGAAGAGGCGGTCGAAGGTCTTGCCCACGATGGACTCGCTCATGGTGTACCCCGGGCGCTCCACGTTGGTGGAATCCGCCAGCAGGGCCAGAACGCCCTCCTTCCCCAGCTCGCCGAAGCGGCCTAGGTCGATGACGTCCCCGTCGATGGGGGTGGAGTCGATCTTGAAATCCCCGGTGTGGATGAGCACGCCCATGCTGGTGTGGATGGCAAACGCCACGGAGTCGGCGATGGAGTGGTTGACGTGGATAAATTCCACGTAAAACTTCCCAACTTTAATCATCTCACCGGCCTCCACGGTGACGAGCTTGGTCTGCTTGAGCAGGCCGTGCTCCTCCAGCTTCAGCTTGATGAGCCCCGCCGTCAGGCGGGTGCAGTACACGGGGATATTCACCTGCTTGAGGACATAGGGGATGGCCCCGATGTGGTCCTCGTGTCCGTGGGTGATGAAGAGACCCCGGATGCGGGCCCTGTTCTTCACCAGATAGGTCACGTCGGGAATCACCAGGTCGATGCCGTACATGTCGTCATCGGGGAACCCCATACCGCAGTCTACCACGATGATCTCTCCGCCGTGCTCGTAAACGGTCATATTCTTGCCGACCTCGT
>CAJUPS010000267.1 GCA_910588045.1 uncultured Oscillospiraceae bacterium
ACACATGGGGAAATTTTCACAGGGAGGCGAGGTATGGATCAGAACATTGTATTAACGACTGAACTACAAGAAAAATTCAAGACGGCATGGGCACAGCGGCAGGTAATTTTCTTCAGCGCCCCCTGCGGCTGCGGTAAAAGCGCCGCAGCTTCGGCCCTTCTGGAGCCGTACACTGTTTGCCGGTGGGATGCCCTGTCCGAATCGCTGGAACCGGCACCGGACTTTACCTGTGACGCGGTTCTGCTGGACAATGTGCAGGCCCTCAAAAACCTGGACGCACAGCAAGCCCTTCACGCGCTGATTATGGAGCGCCCCGAAACGCATTTTATCCTCTTGAGCCGCGGTGCCGTCCCCGGCTGGCTGGCGTCCTTCCGCTATGAGCGGCGGATGCAGGTCTTTGAAGCCCAGGATCTGCTGCTGGATCAGGAAACGGCTGAAATTCTGCTGGCCCGCTCCGGCGTTTCTCCCACACCGGCGGAAATGGCGGCAATTCAAAAAAGCAGCAAGGGCTACCCTCTGGCGCTCAGTATCCTGTGCCATCAAATGCGGGACGGCAGGCCCTATGATGAAACCGTGGATGCGGATGTGCGGCGGGAGCTGTTCACCCATTTTCAAACAGCGGTGTACCGCCGCTTTAAGCCAATGACCCGCCGCCTGCTTCTGGACTTAGCCCCCTTTGAACCCTTTGACGTGGAGTTCGCCCGGATTCTCTCCGGAAACAGCCGCGCCGGGGAACTGCTAGGTGAATTGCAGCAGGACACGTCCATGTTCCGCTATGACGATCTCCACCGCTGCCACTTCTGGCCTGTGTTCCGGCAATTCCTCCTTTGGCAGCAGGAACGGGAATATAGCGCCGAGGAACAAAACTGGCTCTATGGCCGCGCCGCCCTCTATTATGAACTGCACGACAACTATAAAAATGCCCTGGACTGCTACACCCGCTGCGGGGAGTATCAGAAGGTGTCCGAACTGCTGATTAAGAACAGTGAACTTCATCCCGGCCTCGCCCACTATGACGAGATGGAGGACTACTACCGCGCCCTGCCCAGGGAGCAGGTATTGTCCTCTCCTGCGCTGATGGCGGGGATGAGTATGCTTTCTTCCATCTGCATGGATTATGACGCTTCCGAGGCGTGGTATCTGGAACTGGAACGCTGCGCCGGACGGCTGAAACGGTCTGACGCGGACTACAAATCTGTTCGGGGCTGGCTGGCCTATCTGGACATCGCTCTGCCCCAGCGGAGTGTGGGCGACATTCTGTCCAAGCTCACCAATGTTGTAAGCCTGCTGTCCAGCAAGGAGATCGTCATGCCGGAGTTTTCTGTCACCAGCCGTCTGCCCAGCATTATGAACGGCGGCAAGGACTTCTGTGCGTGGAGCAGAGAGGATGACGATCTCTACCGCAAGTACCGTATCCCGGTGAGTTTCCTGCTGAAACGGGACGGCGTGGCGCTCCCGGAGTGCGCCATCGCGGAGAGTAAATTTGAAAAGGGCGAGGAAATATCCGGGCGGATGCTGGACCTGCTGGGCCGTCTGGAAAAAATTCAGAAGAAAGGGACCCCGGACATTGAATTTGCCCTGATCGGCCTGCTGGTGCGGCTGCGGATCGACCAGGGGGAGGCGGACCGGGCCATAGAGCATCTGGAGGCCCTGCGGGAGCGGTTTCAGCGGCCTGACTGCCAACGTTTCCTGCCCAACCT
>CAJUPS010000268.1 GCA_910588045.1 uncultured Oscillospiraceae bacterium
ATCCCCATCGAGGTGTCGGTGCGGCCCATTGAGCCCCAGGGCAAGCTGATTGGTTTTGCCAGCGTCAACTTCGGCGGCGTGGTGGTGGACGATTTCAAGGTGGTGAACGGGCAGAACGGCATCTTTTTGGGTGCGCCCTCAAAACCCGACCCCACCAGCAGGACGGGCTACCGGGCCACGGTGCGTATCAATGACCGGGCCACCCAGGAGCGGCTGAACGCGGCGGGGGTGGAGGCGTACCATTCGGCGGTTGAGAAACTTATCGCCCGGGCCGAGGCGGTGCGCCCCGCGCCCATCCGGGAGCAGATGGATAAGGCGGGAAAGGAGGCCGCGCAGAAAAATGCCGCCCGCTCCGCCCCGGCAAAGGGAAAGGAGGGACGGGATGCCAGATAGCCCGGCTTTGGGACAAAATGTCCCGAACCTTAACCCGGAACCCTCCGGGCTCTACCTTATGGACGGCATCGCGGGCCTGCGCTCCCTCCCGGAGCACTCGGTTGATATGCTTCTGACCGACCCGCCCTACGGCACGACCCGCAACTATTGGGATGTGCCTTTGCCCCTCCCGGAGCTGTGGGAGGCGGTGCGCTGGGCGGTCAAGCCCTCCGGGGCGGTGCTGTTCTTCGCACAGTGCCCCTATGACAAAATCCTCGGCGCGTCCAACCTCTCCATGCTCCGCTATGAATGGGTGTGGTATAAGAGCCGCTGTACGGGATTTCTCAACGCCCGCCGCGCCCCGCTGAAAAAGACGGAGAATATTTTGGTGTTTTACCAAAAGCTCCCCTTATACAACCCGCAGTTTGAACAGGGCAAGCCCTACAAAAAGATCGCGTCCCAGCGCGACCAGAGCCCCAACTACGGAAAGTTCGTCCGCTCCGGCAGCGGCTCGGAGGACGGGCGGCGGTTCCCGGGGAACCTGCTTTCATTCCAGACCGTGGCCCATACCGTCCACCCCACCCAGAAGCCCGTGGAGCTGTGCGAGTATCTGATAAAGACCTACACCGCCCCCGGCCAGGTGGTGGCGGACATCTGCGCGGGCTCCGGCACAACGGCCATCGCCGCGCTGAACACGGGCCGGGAGTTTATCTGCTTTGAGACGGCCCCGGCCTTTTACGGCCCGGCCACGGAGCGCATCACGCAGGCGCGGGCGGCTGTGGCCGCTGGCGGAAAGGGGGTGTGACTATCGGTAAATATAACGTGATATACGCCGACCCGCCGTGGCGGTACGCCCAAAAGGGCCTGCAAGGTGCGGCGGAGCGGCACTACCCCACAATGGGGATTGAGGAATTATGCGCGTTGCCCGTGGCGGAATTGGCGGCCCCGGACAGCGTTCTTTTTCTGTGGGCCACGTTCCCCCAGCTCCCGGAGGCCCTGCGGCTCATCAAGGCGTGGGGCTTCCAGTATAAGTCCGTGGGCTTTGTCTGGCTGAAAAAGAACAAAAAGGCGGACAGTTGGTTTTATGGGCTGGGCTTTTGGACGCGGGCCAACGCGGAGGTGTGCCTGCTGGCGACCCGTGGGCATCCCCGGCGAAAGGCCCCCAACGTCCACCAGTTCATCATCTCCCCTATCGAGGGCCACAGCAAAAAGCCGGACGAGGCCCGTGAAAAAATCGTGGCCCTTATGGGGGACGTGCCCCGGGTGGAGCTGTTCGCCCGCCAGACGGCCCCCGGCTGGGACGTGTGGGGGAACGAGGTGGA
>CAJUPS010000269.1 GCA_910588045.1 uncultured Oscillospiraceae bacterium
AGAAGTCAGGTTGATGCTGTACCATAGGGGCAGAAAGGAGATGTGTCTATGGACTATATCATCGCCACAGAGCAGTTGACGAAGAAATACAAAAATTTTACCTCCGTCAACAATGTTTCTATCCACGTCCGCAGGGGCAGTATTTACGGCTTTCTCGGCCCCAATGGAGCGGGCAAATCCACCACCATGAAGATGCTCCTGGGGCTGACCGCCCCCACAAAGGGCCGTTTCATCATTGACGGGAAGCAGTTTCCCAATGACCGGCTGAAAATCCTGCGGGAGATCGGCTCTTTCATTGAGGCCCCCTCGTTCTACGCCAACCTGACGGGCCGGGAAAACCTGGATGTGATACGCCGGATTTTGGGCCTGGGTCAAAACACCGTGGAGGACGCCCTGGAGCTGGTGGGGCTGTCCGAATTTGGAGATCGCCTCGCAAAGAAGTATTCCCTGGGTATGAAACAGCGGCTTGGCCTCGCCGGGGCGCTGCTGGGCCGTCCGCCTATCCTCATTCTGGACGAACCGACCAACGGCCTTGACCCCTCCGGCATCCATGAAATTCGCAATCTGGTAAAATCCCTGCCTGATCTGTACGATTGCACCATCCTCATTTCCTCTCATATGCTGTCGGAAATTGAGCTGATGGCGGACGACATCGGCATCCTCAATCATGGGCGGCTGCTGTTTGAGGGCAGCTTGGATGATCTGCGGCACAGCGCAAGGCAGGCGGGAATGTCCGCCGACAACCTGGAAGATGTGTTCCTCTCCATCGTAGAGCAGGACAACGCCGCCAGAAAGCAGAGGGCAAAGCTATGAGGGCGCTTGTGATCGAACTGCGGAAAGAGAAGCGGACAGGGGTGATCCCGGTGCTGCTGGCTGTCGGTATTTTAGGCGCGGCCTATGCCTTTGTCAACTTCCTTGTCCGAAAAGATACGCTGCTCAATCTTCCGCTGGCCCCGATGGACGTACTGCTGACCCAGCTTTACGGCATGATTATGATACTGAACCTGTTCGGTATCGTTGTCGCCTCCTGCATGGTCTACAACATGGAGTTTAAGGGCAGCGCAATCAAAAAGATGTATATGCTTCCCATGAGCGTACCGGGGATGTATCTCTGCAAATTCCTGATCTTGACCGTCATGCTCTTTGTGGCGGTGGCTCTGGAAAATCTGGCGCTCATGAAAATCGGAATGAGCGATCTGCCCCAGGGGACATTTGAAATGGGAACGCTGCTCCGCTTTACGGCCTATTCATTCATCACATCCATGCCGGTGCTGTCCTTTATGGTGCTGATTTCCTCCCGCTTTGAAAATATGTGGGTTCCCCTTGGTGTGGGAGTTGCCGGTTTTTTAAGCGGGATGGCCCTGGCATCGTCAGCTGCGGCGGTCTTGATGGTGCATCCGTTCATTGTGATGTTCAAGCCTGCGGTGGCTATGAGCGCACAGCCCGATATGCTGGTGGTGCTGTTTGCTCTGGTCGAAACGCTCCTTTTCCTTGGCCTTGGGCTGTGGATGGCAAAAAATCTGCGCTATGAGTAAAGGAGGAGCCGCATGAACTTTTTAGATTTGCTCGGCATTGAGTTTATGAAAGTGAAACGCTCAAAGATCGTTCCGCTGATTTTTATTGCCCCGCTGCTGGTAGTGGCCTCCGGGGTGGCGGCGTTAAGCCGGTACTTCACGCCGGAGTAC
>CAJUPS010000270.1 GCA_910588045.1 uncultured Oscillospiraceae bacterium
AGCGGGCCGCCAAGGGCAAGCGCTACAGCAAGGATGTGCTGGCCGCTCTGCCGGAAATGCCTGTCACCGGCAGCCTGAAGGACGTGGCGAAATTTATCCAGTCGGTGAAAGGGCCGGACTATTTCCGGGAGGCATCCGCATGATCGACACAAAAAATGAACTGCGGTATATTTTGCTGACCCGCTTGCTGGAAAGGGCCGCCTCCGCTGGCCTGTTGACCCTGGAGGAACTGTACGCCGCCAAACGGCTGGCGCGGGATAAATACCGCCCCCAGACTGTTTGGGAATAGTGATAGCTATTCCCGCCAAGGTGTGGTAGTGTTGTCGGTACCCAGAGGAAAGGAGGCCGCGCCAGATGAGCAAAAACATCACCATCATCCCGCCCAGCGAGGGCAGGCCCGATGTTCTTCGGGTGGCGGCGTACTGCCGTGTCAGCACCGCGCTGGAGGAACAGGAGTCGTCCTACGCCTCCCAGATCCGCAGCTACACCGAGCTGATCAGCCAGCATGAGGGCTGGGAGCTGGTGGACATTTACGCCGATGAGGCGGTGAGCGGCACGAAAACGGACAAGCGGGAGGACTTCAACCGTCTTCTGGCCGACTGCCGGAAGGGCAAAATCGACCGGGTGCTGGTGAAGTCCATCTCCCGCTTCTCCCGGAACACCAAGGACTGTCTTGCCGCTCTGCGGGAGCTGATGCGGCTGGGCGTGACCGTCCAGTTTGAAAAAGAGAATATCGACACCGGAACGCTCACCACAGAATTGATGGTGAGCGTTTCCGGTTCTCTGGCCCAGCAGGAGTCCATGTCCATCTCGCAGAATATCCGCATGGGGTATCGCCGGAGAATGGAACGGGGTGAATTCATAGCAAGCAGCCCACCGTATGGATACCGGAACGCGGGAGGCGGACGGCTGGAGATCGTGCCGGAGGAGGCGGAAGTGATCCGCTGGGTGTTTGAATCCTATCTGAACGGACAGGGCATCGTCGCAATCGCGGAAGAAATGAACCGCAGAGGTGTTCCCAAGAAACATGGAGAGGCAGCATGGATACCGTATGCTGTCGCCTGCTGGCTGCGAAACGAAAAATATACGGGCAATACCCTATGTCAGAAAACTTTTACAACCGGATTTCCATACATCAGCGTGAAAAACCGGGGCGAAGTGGATCAGTTCTATATAGAAAACAGTCATCCCGCTATCATCAGCCAAGAAATATTCGACAAAGTGCAGGCCCTCCGAAAGAAGAAAAAAGCGCCCGCTTCCGCGCCGTCCAAATTCCCATTGACGAGGAAAATGATCTGCGGAAAGTGCGGCGCAACATTTTACCGCACGGTTGACCGGCACGGGGCAAATAATTGGGTCTGTTCAGGCCACAAAGACGGTAATAGGAATGGGAAGGGCGCCTGTCCAAACCTGTCTGTCCGGGAAAGAGATATCTACACGGCCTTTATTCGGATGTACAAGAAGCTGCGGCTCCATGAGGGCATCATCCTGCGGCCCGCTCTTGACCAGATGGAGGCTCTGGAATCTGCTGTGCAGCGGGAGAATCCAGCCATGCTGGAGGTCAATCGGGCCATCGCCCAGGCTACCGAGCAGAACTATAAGATCAGTAAACTCCGCGCCGGCGGCCTGCTGGACGCGGACGCCTGTGCCGCCAAGCTGGCCGCCCTGGACGCACAGCTGA
>CAJUPS010000271.1 GCA_910588045.1 uncultured Oscillospiraceae bacterium
CGCCAAAGTCCTGCCGCCCCTCGTAGTTGTCCGCCTTGCCGTTCATGGTGAAGTCAATGCGGAACTTGGTCTTGTCGTAGCCCGGCTCATTCTTCATGGCGTCGTCCAGGGCCTTGAACACGACATCCGCTTGGGAAAGGGGCATCTGCTCCCCGTCCCGCAGGTCGGCGCTCTCGCTCCAAATGACCGTCACCAGCGGTTCGGCGTCCGGGTCAAGGAGAAGCGGGGGCGCTTCCGCAATCTCACGCTCCACCCGCATTTGCACCGAAGCGTCCACATGGCCGTGCTGTATCTCAAAGCCGTCCTCGCACAGCTCATTGATAAGGTCAGCGACCTTGTGATAGTCCCGGATAACATTGGCATAGTCCACGATCAGGCGGCGTTCGCCGTTGCCCAACCGCTGGCCGTCACGCTCGGCAAAGTCGATCAGGGCGTTGGCCTGCTGCTCCGGGGTGGCCCCCGGCATGAAAGGCTTGTCGTTGATAAGGCCGTCCAGCCCGTTCCAGATGGCCGGGGCCTGCTCCTGCTGGGCCTCCCGCTCCTGCTGAAGCTGGGCAAGGTGGCCGTCGATCTTGGTAATCAGGTCGTTGGCCGTGGCCCGGATGGTTTCAAGGGAGGCTTTCAGCTCGGACAGCTCCTTGCCGGAACTCCAACCGGCCACATAGCCAAACGAGTAGTCGGAGGTGTCCAGCCCGTAGTGCTGGCAGACGGCGTAGGCCACGCTCTCGGCCTGCACCTCACGGGTACGGCGGTCGGGGCGGTCGGCCAATTCCTCCGGCGTGGCGTCCTTGTCAATGGCGTGGAGGGTGGCGTGGGCGATCTCATGGATGGCGGTTTTCAAGGTCTGCAATTCGCTCATGCCCTCGTCAATGGCGATGCGCTTTTCCTCCAGGTGGTAGTAGCCGTGCGCCCCGCTCTCGATGTCCTCAAAGGCGATGGGGACGGGGGAAGTCCGCTCCAGGGCGGCGAAGAAGTCCTGATACCGCTCCACGCTGCCGGTCAGCTCGTCCACGGCGATGTCGGGTATCTCCCGGCCCTCGGTCTGTGACACATCGAACACCGACACTACCTTAAAGGCAGGGACGGTCACTTCCTGTTCCTCGGTCAGCGGCTTCCCGTCCGGGCCGGGGATGGGCCTGCCGCTGGCGTCCAGCTTTTCCACCTGCCGCCGTACCTTGTAGGGGGCCGGGGCCAAAATCTTGATGGCCCGCTCCCCCCGCTTCACATGGCGCTCGAACTCGTCCTTCCACTTGTTGTAGCCCGCCACCAGGGAGGCGTCCGGCTTCTGCATGGCGATCAGGAGGGTGTTGTTGAAGCTGTAATTGTGGAACTTGGACATGGCGGTGAGGTAGTTTTTATACTGTTCGCTCTCAAAAAGGGCCTGAATACCGGCTTCCAGCCTGTCGGTGATCTCTTTCATGCGCTCGGCGTTGTTCCTGCCGGTCAGCACAATGGGAATGACAGGCTGGGAGGCCGGGGCGGTCTGCGACCGCTGGGGACGGCTGGCCTCGTCACGCTCCACCTGCGGGGGCGGAAAGGACAGCACCCGGTATTCATCCGGGATGATCTGGCCCTCATAGACCTGCCGCCACTGGTCGCCGCTCCTGACGATATAGCCGTACTCGGTAAAGGCCCCCTGTTCCAGCCCGGCGATGTGCTTTCCCAGCGCAGCCGTGT
>CAJUPS010000272.1 GCA_910588045.1 uncultured Oscillospiraceae bacterium
TCGTATCTCACGCCGGACAGGACGAAGCCAATCACCGCCCGGAAATTAGGTGATGATTTTGACCGTGCCGCCATACTGGAAGCACTCACCATAAACGCACAGAACGCCGCCAGAGCCGCCGAAACGCCCCTACCCCAACAGGAATACCCCCGCAGCATAAAAGACCGCTTACAGCGCAATAAAGCCGCCATAAACGCCCCGAAAAATGACGGAGTACAGCGCATGGTAGACATAGCCGCCAAGAGAGCCGAGGGCAAGGGGAAAGGCTACGAGAAGTGGGCGACTTTGCACAATCTGAAGCAAATGGCGGCGACCATGAGCGTATACGAGGAATCCGGCTTTTCTTCCCCGGAAGAACTGGAAGCCGCCCTTACCGCCGCCAGTGCGGGACTGAACAGCGTCCACGCCGAACTGAAAACCGTGGAAAGCACTTTACGGGAGAAAAAAGACTTGCAGAAACAGCTATTAGCGTACATCAAGACCAAGCCAGCCCGTGACGGACTTAAAGCGCAGAAAACGGAGAAAGCCCGGAGAGCCTACCGGGAGCAGCATGAAAGCGAGTTTATCATTTCTGAATCTGCCGCCCGGTATTTCAAGGCACAGGGAATCTCCAAGCTGCCAGCGTCCAAAGCCCTACAAACGGAGATTGAGCAGCTTACCAAAGAGAAAAACGCCCTTTACAACGAGTACCGGGAGAAGAAAGAGAACGTCCGGGAATTGCAGACCGTCAAGGGCAATATCGGGCAGATTTTGAGGGGCGCACCGAGCCAGCAGAAAAAACACGAACAGGAACGATAACAAAACAGCCACAGGAGGTAATGCCATGAGATTTACGAACAGCGAGCTTGAAATGATTTACCAGTACGCCGCACCCACCAAAGCGGAAACCATAGGCGGCATGAAAGAAACCGTACCCGTGATTAAAGACCTTTTGACAAGGGTAATCATGGAGAACGCAATAGAAAAGCTGCAAAAGATACCAGAGCCGGAGTGCAGCCAGTTCATAGCCGACAACAAAGCCCGTTTCCTTGCGGGGCATGAAAACTCTATCCGGCGGCGGCTTGCGGAAGCAAAGGCACAGACGAAACAGCCGATAATGCAGGGGCATGACTTGACGGGCATGGAGCGTTTTCTCCCCGAAACCCGCCACATGATAGTCCTTGACGTAAAGACCAGCGACAGCCCCGTGGGATTTCCGGGGGAACGTCACCGCTATTTTCTCTCTGATGAGGGCTACAGGAACGCAAGAGCCAGCGAGGGGCGGGGCGAAATCAAGATAAAGAGCCATGCCGCCGTAGCCGCCGGGAAGCTGTACCCGGACAGGAAGCCGGAAAGGGAGCGTTGAGGGCATGGGCGCAAAGATACCAAGAATGGACTACCGCCAGTACCGGGCGGCGTGTCGGCTTGTGCATGAGTGCTGCAACTACGATAACGGCAACTGTATCTTGCTGGATAACGGCGAGCCTTGCGTATGTGTACAGAGTATCAGCTATTCCCTCTTGTGCCGCTGGTTCATTGCCGCCGTGCTGCCGCTGGACGGGAAACTGGAAGCCGCCCTTTTGCACCGGGCAGACAGGAAACGCTGTACCGAGTGCGGCGGGTATTTTCTCCCCAAATCAAACCGGGGGAAATACTGCCCGGATTGCGCCGCAAGAGTGCGCCGCCGGAAAG
>CAJUPS010000273.1 GCA_910588045.1 uncultured Oscillospiraceae bacterium
ATGGAATAGGTGATGTTGCTCTTGTTATACATACAGTCGTGGTTCGTATAGTAATAGAACCGCATCTGCGTATAGGTGCCGGTGGGCAGCTTGCCGGAGAGGGTCACGCCGTTATTCGTAGTCTTATAGGCGATCTCATCCCATTGGCCGGTGCGAATGTTATAGGCTTCAACCCTGCCGTAGTCGCTGCCGTTGTGACCGCTGACGGGCGGCACATCAAAGGTGTACTCGGTGATGTAGCCATAGATCGTCTCCCCATCGTCCTGGAAATTGATGCCGGTTTCCTCAATGAAGGAGTTGGCGGAGGTCAGGGTCATGCCGCCGCCCACATCATCCGCCACAAAGAACACGATAGCGGACCAGGGAGAAGCCGCGCCATAGGCGTCCACCGCTCTGCATTTGATAAGGTGCTTTCCATATCCGTAAGTGGTGGTTTCCTTGTCCCTGCCGTCCCATTCATAAGTAATAGCGTCCCCTTCCGGGTCGGTGGAGCTGGCGGTGATCGTCACCGCTTGGCTGGGCCGCACCACGCCGTTGGCGGGGTTCCGGGAGATCACGGGCTTGCTGGGGGCCTGATTGACAAATTCAATGGTCTTTTCCTGCCAGGGGGAAGCCGCGCCATAAGCGTCTACTGCCCGGACACGAATGGTATGGGTGCCGTTCCGGGAATACCAGCCGGAGGAAACATAGTCCCCGCCCCATTCCAGCCGGACCGTATCGCCGTCCGGGTCACTGGCCGTAGCGGAGACATTGGCAAAGAAGTTATTGCCGCTGGTCTGCCGGGTCACGCTGGCGGTGAAGCTGGTGATAACAGGAGCGTTGTTGATGAACTCAATCGTCCGGCTCTCCCAGGCGGAGGCCGCGCCCCACTCATCCACAGCCCGGACGCGGATGGTGTGCGTACCGACTTCGTAATAGCCGTCCTGCTGGTACTCGCTGCTCCATTCCAGATGCACAGCGTCCCCGTCCGGGTCAGAGGCCACGGCGCTCAGGTCGGCGTAGAAGCGGCCATCCTTCATGTTCCGGGTGGCGTTGGCGGTAAAGCTCTCAATGACCGGGGCGGTGTTGGTCACGGTGATGTTGGCAAAGGCGCTGGTCAGATTGCCCGCATCGTCCCGGACGGTGGCGGTGATGGTGTAGGTTCCCTCGCTGAACATTGCCAGAGTGCCGCCGTCATTGGAGAGGAAGCCGGTGTTGCTGTCCAGGGTGACGGGCCTGCCGCCCAGCTTCACGCCCCAGCTCACGGGCAGACTGCCCGCTCCGCTGATGCCCACGGGGAACTTGGTGCCGATATGGATGGAATCGGGGGCGGTGACGGTCAGCGCCGCCTTGAAGATGATGGTAATGCTCTGGCTGGCGGTGGCGGTCTTGCCGTTGCTGTCTCGGAGGGTAGCGGTCAGGGTGTACTCGCCGGGTTCGGGGAAGATCACGGTGCCGCCGTCATTGTCCAGGGTGGAGAGGTCAATGATGCAGGCCGCGCCGTCCTTCTGAGCGGACCATGCGATAACTGCCCCGTCCGGGTTAAAGAGCTTATCCATGACCACGGGGACGCGGTTGCCCACATACTCCATATCCGCCATGGAGAATTGCAGGGAGCCAACGGGCAGAACAGTAATGGTGTCGCTGGCGGTGAAGGTCCGGCCCAGGCCGTCCCG
>CAJUPS010000274.1 GCA_910588045.1 uncultured Oscillospiraceae bacterium
CCGCAGACGGGATAGTCTGCGGCTCCTATGTACGTTTTCCCATCAGCCCTTGAAGCGGTAGGGCAGCTTGCGCCCGCCGCGCTGCTGGCTGTTATACTTTTCCAGAATGACGCGGGCGAACCGGAGGGCGGCTTTATTGGTGGAGAAGTCCATCTTGCCGCGCCGGATGATTTCCTCCGGGTCAACCGCAGACAGCCGCTTGATGAAAGAGCGGTCGTCCAGTTCGGTTTCATAGGTTTTCAGAAACAGCGCCATGCCGGAGAGCATAGACGCACGGAGGGAGATGGACGCGCCGTGCCATGTGCTGTCCAGTAATACCAGCAGGCGGGAAAAAGCCGCTCCGCCCAGCAGACGGTAGGCGTTGATGATTGCGCGGGTAGAGAGGATTTCATAAGCGTCGCCGCTTTTCTTATCCAGCACCCACACAAAGCCCGCCGCCTCCACAAGCCGCTTGATTTCCAGCACCTCGGCATCCGTGCCGGACTCCAGCAGGGCTTTTGTGGCATGGGAGAGCCGCAGCCGGCCTTTGGACTGATCCAGCTTGAAATACAGTTCGGCTTCCTGCTCGTAACTCAAACCGGTATAAATCAGGCAGGGGACGGTTACATTGCCGCCGTCTGCCATCTTCCGCATGGCGGCGATCCGGTGCTGCCCGTCCACCACGTTAAACTTGCCGTCCCGGAAGCTGACTACCAGAGGGGTCAGCAGGCGGTCGTCCCACTTGGCGATCAGGCGGTCAACGTCCTCCGGCTCCACGGGCCTCTGGTAAGGCAGGCCGGAAGTAAGCTGGTTACTGGATAAGTCGCGCTGTACGCCGGGGTTCGCATACTGTGTTTCTGTTAAAAGGTTCTGCTGTTCCGTGCGCTCCGTACCGGGCGGACGGCGTTTTTTTCGATAACTGCTCATACATTTATTGTCCTTTCCATTTGATTTAATAAGTCCGCCATTGCGGAAGAAATGCTTTCAAAACGCTGCCGGACAAACTCAAACTGCACTTTGGAGATGTGGGGGAACACGATAGTACAAAAGGGGTCGTGATACCACGCGAAGCCTTTATGAAAGGTCTGCACAAAGCCGTCAATGTCTGCCAGGAGCGTATCCGGCGTGTAGCTGCAATCCTTGTCGGGATTTTTCAGGTCGGCTATGGATTCCTCCAAGGTGTCATAGTGTTTGTCGCCCAGCGAATAGGGAACCGTGGGCGATGCCGGCGGTTCTGTAACCGGCTCTGCGGCCCGTTCCGGCTCATGTGCCGGTTCCGGCGGTTTGGATGGTTTTGGCGGTTCTGCCGGGGGAAATTCGTCTGCTGACCTGATTTCCCCAGCCGCCAGCTGCGCGGCGGCTTGTTCCTGCTGTTCCGGCTCCATGCGGGACAGCTTTACCAAGTCCTTTTTCTTGATTTTGCGGTCGGCATCCTGAATGATTTCCTGCGCCCTTGGGGTCATATCCCTTGCAATCTGGATTTTTTCCTCCACGGAACGGGTTGAAATGCCCAGCTTGTCTGCTGTGTCGCGTACAAAAGATTTGTCAGAATCAGAACGCGCCCGGCGCGTTCTGATTTTTTCACTCTTTCGGTCGCCGCCGTTTTTCACCTGCGGATGCAGCATTTCATAGATTTCCTTGCGCCGCAGAAGCAGCTTTCCAAACTCCAGGGTTT
>CAJUPS010000275.1 GCA_910588045.1 uncultured Oscillospiraceae bacterium
AAGAAAAAAGTGCAGGAAAAAGGCAGGTGGTCGCAAGCGCCCTCCTGCCGGACGAACACCACCCCGCAGAGCGGGTTGGAGGCTTTTGGTAGGTGGTCGGAAATTCCCGGTTTTGCTGTGAGAGGTGGTCGGACAGAAACAAAAGTGAGCAGTACCAAGGGCTACAGCCACTTTTTAGGTGGCTGTGGCAGGTGGTCTACACCAATGAAGGAGGTCAACATGGCAAAAAAGCAACCTCAACCAGAGGTCAAAAGAGAAATAAAAGAACGAATCCCAGTATGGATGTATCCCTCCACGCTGGCAATGATGGACGGCGCAATCCAGCAAGCGAATTGCAAAAGCAGGAGCGAATTTCTGGAGGAAGCCGCAAAATATTACGCCAGATATGTTTCGGCAGAAAATGCGATCCAATATCTACCGCCGATGCTGGTGTCTGCTTTCAAAGGCACGGTACATGAAAGCGAAAATCACATCTCCCGGCTGCTGTTCAAGCTGGCGGTGGAGATGGATATCGTGATGAATATCCTGGCCGCTGAGACCAACGTAAGTCCGGACGCGGTAGAAAAGGTGCGCGGCCGGTGTATGCAGCACGTCAAGAAAACTTGTGGGTACATCTCTTTCCGGGACGCAGCGGAATACCAGTACAGACCGGAGGACGACGATGAATAACTCCAGCTACAAAACCTACGATGATCTGCCTCTAATGTTGTCAGTGCCAGACGTAGCGAAAGTGCTGGGCATCAGCCGGGCCGGAGCCTATGAACTGGCACACAGCAGAGATTTCCCGTCTATGAAGGTCGGCAGCAGGATCATCATCCCGCGAGACAAATTTCTTCTCTGGATCGAAAAGCAGTGCGGGGAGGGCTGATGCCCTCCCTGTGCGGCAGGGGAAATGTATGAATATAAACGCCCCGATCAATTTGATAACAAACTGATAACTCTGCCGACTCCCACTGGATATTGAGGCCAGTTGGTGGTATCGTGTGTCGCTAAAAGGAGGCGCTGCACAATGGCAAAACGCAGAGCAAACGGAGAAGGGAATATCCGCAAGCGCAAGGATGGTCGTTGGGAAGGACGCTACACCGCAGCTTATGACCCCGCCACCGGCAAGCGGATCACCAAGAATGTCCTGGGCAAGACCCAGGCGGAGGTCAAGGAGAAGCTGGCGAAAGCCATCGCGGACAGTCAGCAACTGGATGTCACCAAAACGAACAACTACACGGTGGCAACCTGGCTCACCACTTGGTACGAAGTCTACGCCGAACCCAGACTCCGGCCCAACACTAAATTGTACTACCAGAACTACATCAACAACCACATCATCCCCGGCATTGGCAGTATGAAGCTGGAAAAGCTGACCACCATCCAAATCCAGCGGTTCTACAACAAGCTCCAGAAAAGCGGACGAGTCCAGCGCGACAACCAAGTCGAGCTGAAGGACAAAAGCCTCAGTCCCAGGGTAGTGCGCGGCGTCCATACTCTCCTGAGCAACTGTTTGGAGCAGGCGGTGGCAGAGCGGCTCATCCAGATGAATCCCGCCAAAGGGTGCAAGCTGCCAAAGCTGGAGAAAAAGGAAATGCAGATTCTCCCGCAGGAGAAAATCGGCCTCTATCTGGCGGAGGCAGACCGCCGTGGTCTCCTCGCCCTGTTCT
>CAJUPS010000276.1 GCA_910588045.1 uncultured Oscillospiraceae bacterium
CGGTAGCGTCCGGGCGCTGCGCGTAGATCAGCAGTTGCTCATCAAAACGGTATTTATAGAGCCGGGAGGCCGTCGTTAAATACTGTTTCCAGCTCTCCACATCCTGCGTGACGGCATGGGCGGTCCGAGCGGCCAATTCCGATGTTAATTTTACTGTGCTTGCCATAAAACCTCCTTATTTCAGTATAGAAAGGCCCGGAGGGGGATAAATCATCCCACTCCGGGCGGTCTGGACGGTCAGCCGTCCTTTTGCTTGTTCTGATTCATTCTGTCCAGCACGGCCCTCTGCGCCGGGGAGAGGACACGGGGCGGCGTTACCCGCAGCCACTTCTTGGGCAGTTCAAAGGTCAGCCCGCCCCAGGCGTTGGCGGCGGTCTGGCGTACCTGCGCCGGGTGGGTCTGGCACAGCTCCAAAAGCTGATGTTTCAAAGCCTCGTTGTGGGTGTAGATACTGGCTGTGCGCTCCGCCTCGTTGAAATTGATAACCGTCTCCTTCTCGATGTTGGTCAGCCGCATGGCGTCACCTCTCCGGGTCCCGGCTGGGGGGAGCGGCCCCGCCCTGGGACTTCCCGGCTTCCTCCTGGCACTGGCGCAGATTATCCAGGACAGAGGGCGGCTTGGGGGCTTCATTGTTGATGATGCCGTCAATCTGGTTGTAGTTGCCCTCCACGCTCATTTCAGCGGCAACAAGGTGATCCCCCGTCTGAACGGCCCTAACCTCACAGACCGGCTTGAACTTTTCGGCCTCATGGTAAAGCGCCTGACGGCGGGGATCGTCAATCAAGCCCAACTGCTGGGCCATATCCAGAGCGCCGATATAACTCCAGTACCAAGCCAACTGCGCCGCCGCGCCGATGGTATCCTTGCCGATTTTCCGGATGGTTTCATCCCTCATACCGGCAATGACCTGTTCCACGTTGGGCATCTGGTCATTCATTCCGCCGTCCCTCCATTTCCGCAATCACGCTGTCGGCATAGCGGTCCAAATCCTCAAATACGCCATCAATGACAGACAGCGCCGCACAGATGGTATTGTCCACGGCCTCCAATGCCGCCTCGTTGCAGCCCTCCGACACCATATCCAGCAGGGCCTCCACCGTCTCCGGGGACAGCCCCAGCTTCACGGCCAGATCGTCCACGTTGGGGATGCCGCCCTCGTCCTCCGTGAACCACTCATAGGGCAGACCGAAGAAGTGGGCGATTGCCCGGAACTGATAGACGTTGGGCGTGCTGATACCGTTGAGCCAGCGGTTGACCGTGGGGACAGACACGCCCAGGTGACGCGCCAGCTCCCCGCGCTCCACACCGCTGGCGGACAGTACGCTTTTCAAACGTTGGGCGAAAATATTGGTGTTCTGATTCATATTCATTCTCATTTTCCTTTCTTTCCGGTAGATTTGTTGTCAAATTCCAGCTTAAAGCGGACAAATTTGCCGCCGTCATCGTCCAGGACAATGGTGGCGTCATAGAAAACGCCCTTCTTCTCCGAAAACAGGCCGGTCACAGCCACGCGCCCGTTTTTCAAGAGAGAAGCGGCGATTTTCTTCGTCAGTTCCTTGCGCTTGCCGGTAAAGAAGCGGTCGTTCTTCCACAGGGCAAAGCCGCAGGAGGGGGTATCGTGGTAGCCCTCGCAGTAAAAGCTCTTTTTGC
>CAJUPS010000277.1 GCA_910588045.1 uncultured Oscillospiraceae bacterium
CCATCGACAGGAGCGGCGCGGTGGAGACGGAGGATGAAAAGACGGCGGAGCTGGTAAGGGCAGGGCTTTTGGAGCAGGGCCTTATCGAAACGCCCCACACGGAGGCGGATGAAACAACGGTCAGCATCCCGGTGGAGGGCATGAGCGCGGAGGGGCTTAAGAACCTGGTATTCCTGACCCGCAGCAAACAGTACCTCATAAACCGCGCCTTTGCGGAAGATGTTTTCCGGGTTCCGACAGCATTGGTGGAGGAGCTGGGCAGCACGGAGATTCCCGATGCGGAAACTTTCCTGCAGACATTCCAAAACCATGCGGAAGGGTGCAGGGGCATCAGCTTTCAGGACGGGAAGATTACCTTCACCCTTCCCACGGCGGGTGACCCCGGCATGATAAAGGCATTCACGCACCTTACGGCGGCGATGGTGCGGCAGGCAAAGGAGCAGAAACGCATCAGCCCCAAGGAGACCATCGAGGAAAACGAGAAATACTACATGAGGATATGGCTCCTGCGCCTCGGCTTTGGCGGCGCAGAGGGGAAAGAGATACGGGACCTTCTGATGAAAAAGCTGAAAGGGCATTCCGCTTTCCGCACCGAGGAAAATAAGCAGAGGTGGCAGGAAGCCCGCCGGAACGAGCGGGAGGCGGCAAAGCAGCAGGAACAGGCACCCGCAGAGGAAACGGCAGGAGAGCAGGGAACGGACATGGCAGAGGCGGTTGCGGATGCCATCCTGATTGGGTAGGTGAACCAGAGTTTTGACACAGAACAGTAAGAAACAGCAGGGGCGGGGAGGCGGCGCTTCCCTCCCTGCCGGAATCTACGGAAGGAGATATGCGGAATGGGTATTTATATTAAAAAAGAGGAACTGGAAGCCCTGCGGGCGGAATACCCGCCGGGGTGCAGGGTGGAGCTGGTAAAGATGGATGACCCCTACAGGGAGATGCCGCCCGGACTGCGTGGTGTGGTGACGGGCATTGACGATTCCGGCAGTATCCACGTTGACTGGCAGAACGGAAGCAGCCTTGCGGTGATATTCGGGGAAGACCATGCGGTGAAAATCGGGGACGGGGAGGTGACCGTGGGGGAGCTGCTGCGGCGCTACATTCCAAGCGGGAAAGAATTCCATTTCATGACGCCGTCAGGATACGTTGACCTTACGGCGCAGGATGCGGAAAAGATACTGGCGGGGGAGATGAAACCCAAAGGCCATCCGGGGAACCCGGAATATGCCGTGGAGATGGAGGTTCAGGAACTGCTGGGGTTCCGGTGCAAAGGGGCGGATGTCCGTGACAGACGGGGATGCGTGAGCGCCCTTGTGTACTGATGGGGAGGGTACGGATGAACTACGCTGAAAAGATGGAGCGGGAGAACCGCCTGAAAACAAACCTTGCGGAATGGATGCTCCGGCATGGGGAAGTCCTTTCCGGGCGGAGCAGGAGCAACGAATATGTGGGGTTATGGATGGCGGAGGTCCTCTGGCGGGGAAGTGGGTGGCGGATCACGGCGGTGGACGGCATGGTCTGCCGGATAGAAAAAGCAGACAGGAGGGCGCGGCATGAGGATTGTATATGACGACACAATGCAGGAGACGATGGCGGCGGCAGTCGGGGAGTTCATGGATGCCCTCAACGTGG
>CAJUPS010000278.1 GCA_910588045.1 uncultured Oscillospiraceae bacterium
CGCGCGGCAAAAGTAGGCGCGGAGTCCGGGGCCGCGTAGGTCCCGGGCCTTCGACCAAGAAAAATCTAAACCAACTGCACGCGGGGATGTCATTTAGCCGCCTTCGGCGTCTAAACGACCGTCCCGGGGTGGGATAAGAAGGAATCAATGGTGAAACAGCCTCATTCCGGTAAAGGCCATCACCATATCATAATCGTTACATTTTGCAATAACGAGATCATCCCGAATGGACCCGCCGGGCTCGGCGATATACCTCACGCCGGAGCGGCGTGCCCGCTCAATATTATCCGGGAAGGGGAAAAACGCATCGCTCCCCAGGGCGACGCCCTTCCGGGCGTCCAACCACGCCCGGGCCTCCTGAGCCGTCAGGTGGCAGGGCCGGGCGGAAAAATATTTCTGCCAGTTCCCCTCGGCGCAGACATCCTCCTCATTGCCATTGATGTAGCTGTCGATCACATTGTCCCGCTCGGGCCGTCCCAGCGCGGGCAGGAAGGGCAGTCCCAGCACCTTCGGGTGCTGGCGCAGATGCCAGGTGTCCGCCTTCGTCCCCGCCAGACGGGTACAGTGGATCCGGCTCTGCTGCCCCGCGCCTACGCCGATGGCCTGGCCATCCACCGCATAACACACGGAGTTGGACTGGGTGTACTTGAGGGTGATCAGGGCCACGATCAGGTCCCGCCGGGCCTCCTCGGGCAGATCGGTGTTGGCGGTGACGATGTTCTCCAGCAGGTGCTTCCCAATCCTGAACTCGTTGCGCCCCTGCTGGAAGGTGACGCCGAAGACGTCCTTGGTCTCCTGGGGCGCAGGAACATAGGCGGGGTCGATTTTTACGATGTTGTAATTCCCCTTCCGCTTGGTTTTCAGAATCTCCAGCGCCTCCTCGGTGTAGCCCGGGGCGATGACGCCGTCGGAGACCTCCCGCTGAATCAGCTTCGCAGTCGTCACATCGCACACGTCGCTGAGGGCCGCCCAGTCGCCGAAGGAGCACAGACGGTCCGTACCCCGGGCCCGGGCATAGGCGCAGGCCAGCGGGCTCTCGTCCAGCTCCGGCACGTCGTCCACAAAGCACGCCTGCTTGAGTGCCTTGCCCAGAGGCAGCCCCACGGCGGCGGAGGTGGGGGAGACATGCTTGAAAGAGGTGGCGGCGGGCAGGCCCGTGGCCTCCTTCAGCTCCTTCACCAGCTGCCAGGCGTTCAGCGCGTCCAGGAAGTTGATGTACCCGGGCTTGCCGCCCAGGACCTCAAGAGGCAGGTCGCCGCCGTCCTTCATGAAAATGCGGGAGGGCTTCTGGTTGGGGTTGCAGCCGTATTTCAGTTCCAGTTCGTTCATGAGTCGATCCTTTCTTACACATTCAGCTCCGCTTGGAGCGCTTCATCCGGATACCTCGCCAGCAGAGGGCTGATCTCGTCCCGCAAAAACTCCGTCACCTGGCCGGGGGCCCGGCCCACGTACTTCTCCGGGGCCATCTGCGCCTCGATCTCCTCCCGGGTCAGGGGGAAGAGCGGGTCCGCCACGATGCGGTCAATGAGGTCGTTGCTCCCGCCCTCCAGCTTGACCTTCCGCGCGGCGGCGTGGGAGTGCTCCCGCAGGGCCTCGTGGAGCTCCTGGCGGTTGCCGCCCCGCTTCAC
>CAJUPS010000279.1 GCA_910588045.1 uncultured Oscillospiraceae bacterium
ATCATCCGCTACAGCTACGCCTCCGCCCTCACCAGCTACGGCAGCCAGCCCCATGACATGCGGGCCAATTTCCTTCTCATCGAGCAGGCCCACCGGCGTCTGAAGGATGTGGTGGTGGAAAACAAGGACTTTGAGAAGCTCATCCGGCAGTACGACCGCCCGGTGAGCCTCTTTTACTGCGATCCCCCCTACCACGCCACAGAGGGGTACTACCAGAACATCGGGGAGGACGGATTCACAGAGAAGGACCACATCCGCCTGCGGGACGCCCTTCTGTCCATTGAGGGGAAGTTCCTGCTCTCCTACAACGACGACGCCTTTGTCCGGGAGCTGTACGATGCCCCCGGCATCCAGATCGAGGCGGTCACCCGGCTGAACAACATCAAGCAGCGGTACGACCCCAACTGCCAGTTTGCCGAGGTGTTCATCGCCAACTACGACATGACCGAGCGGCAGCGTGCCGCCACACAGCTGAACCTGTTTGATTTCGGGCAGGAAATTTAATCAGAAAACGGAGGAATATCACATGAAATTCATCAAAGAGATCACACCCAAGGGCCTCCTGCTTCCAGTGACCGCCGCACGGCTGGCCGGGTTCAACGCCGGCGACAAGGTGGAGTACCACACCCTGGATGGGGCCATGCTGGTGCTGAAAGGGCGGATGAGCGCGCCGGAGCTGCTGGCCGTTGTCCAACAGCTCACGAGCACGTCGGCCCAGCTGCTCCACTACCTGTCGGAGGTCTGCGGCCCCTGTGAGGACTGTGATAAGGACAGCTGCCCCTACAACGACTTCGAGGAGGAAGCCGTTCAGGTGAACGAGTATCTGCGGGAGGCCGCCGGCATCCCCGATGGGGCCAAGCTGTGCGCCGAGGTGGACGAGGAGGCCCACACCATCACGGTTCTGGCGGCGGAACACCGCTATGACCTGCGGGACCTTCCGGCGGATCTGCTGGAGACCTTCATGGTGGTGGGCGCCTGCCTGGGCAGGCTGGAGGAGCATCTGATCGCGGAGGATACCGTCTATGGCGGCTGATTTTCCCTATCTGTACCCCTACTCCCGCGCCGACGCCCGCCGTCTGAGGCAGACGCAGATGCACGAGGACAGCTTTCGGGTGAATGTGGACTGCGCCAGAGCCATCGAGCAGGCTGTCCGGGATCATTTCAACGCGGCGGACGAGTCGCTGGCCGAGGGCTGCGCCCAGTCTGTGCTGGAACAGTTCGGCTTTAAGCGTGTAAACTTCGTTCTCGCCAACTCCCTGCAGGAGTTCCGCGAGTCGGCCTGCAAGCATCTGGTCAGCGATGAGACCTACCAGTGGGGCAGGATAACCTTTGTTCCCCAGGACAGCAAATATAACCGCTGCTACGCGGTGGATACCGCCGCGGGACTGCTGGAGTCGTTCATCGGACAGGCCAGGGACGCATACCAGGCGCTGGGGCTGTTCGGCCTGGAACACTGTGCCGGTAACCCGCTGGAGCAGGACTACAAGGGCAAAGTGCTGGTGATGCGTCCCGACACGCTCCGGGAGAGCTGCTGGGACCCCCGCAATATGCTCTGGCTGGCGGAAGGCGGCTTTGGCTGTTCTCCCCACGCCAGAGGTCAGGCGGTCTACGCCACCTGCCTGGGCGA
>CAJUPS010000280.1 GCA_910588045.1 uncultured Oscillospiraceae bacterium
CGAAGCCCGGAGCGACCGCAGGGAGCGGAGGGGCCCCCGGGCCCCGGGAGCGCACTGCCACAACGCCAGGACCGCCCCCCAAGGGTGGGCACCGAAAATAGTCTACGGGGCACGCTGTATGCCTCGTTTCGGCGCACTTTCCCCCTAGGTTTAGGATTGTCTTGATACAACTGCGCTTAACTCACGCACTCGAGGCCTCAGTGTAAGGGCCAAACAGGATACCGATGATATTTCACGCAAAAAGGGGTAGACAAAAGCCCCCATATCTGGTAGACTGTAGTTGCTACACAAACAGAGAACCAAGAACCAGGAGGCTTATTGTACATGAATGATATCACATATCTGACGGATGCGCAAGGGGAAGTTATTGGAGAACGAAACAGGGATACCAAGTTCCCATGGAAGGAGCGCAAAATGAAGTGCTGGAAGCTGGCCCGACTGTATGAGCTGGCAGGCTGGGAGGATTACGCAGAACGGGCGGCGGCATGTGCGACCAATCTGCAATATTGGGCCATGGAGAACGGGGACATGCAGTTGCAGTGGGCGAACTTCTGCCACCTCCGGTTGTGCCCCATCTGCATCAGCAGGAGGGCGAAGAAAGCGGCCTACCAGCTGAGCCAGGTGCTGGACCGGGTCCAGGCTGAGCATGATGGGACCATGTATATCTTCCTGACCCTGACGGTGCAGAACTGCCAGGGGTACGCTCTGGGGGAGACCCTGGGCCAGCTGACCAAAGCCTGGGACCGGCTTATGAAGCACCGCCAAGTGCAACGGAGCGTAAAGGGCTGGTACCGGGCTGTCGAGATAACCCGGAACGGGGACCCAGGGGACCGGAAATGGTACGGGACGTACCATCCGCATATCCATGCAATCTTGGCCGTGGAACCGGCCTATTTCGCCAAGAAATCCGGACTGTACATCACGAAAACGGAATGGATTGACCGCTGGAAAAAGGCCCTAGGGGTGGATTACAGGCCGTCAGTTCAGATTCAGGTGACCAGGGCAAAGGGCGAGATGTGCGGGGGGCGGGCGGCGGCGGTGGAGGCCGCAAAGTACGCCGTGAAAGATGAGGATTACATATGCGAGAGCATCCCGGAGATTGAGGCCGTGGACATCGTGGAGACCTACACCAAGGCCCTGCATCGGCGGCGGCTGGTGGCGTTCGGGGGTTGGATGAAGGAGGCCGCGAAGAGCCTCGGGGCTGACAACCCGGAGGATGGTGACCTGGTGCATATCGACCAGGAGACCATTCGGGGGGACGTGGCCGACCTGATCGAGGAATACCACTGGCATTTCGGTGCCGGGGACTATGTGCTGACGGACAGGCGGATAAATCCGTTGAAGGTGGTGAGACAGGATGGTTGACCAGGCACGGATCAACCGGATGTATGAACGGTTGAGCCGGATTTTGACTGAGCGTGAGTTGTCATATCTGGAGGATTTGATTCCGGCAGATGATGCAGACCACGAAGAGTTGCGAGCGTTGATCACTGCGGCCAGGAGATGGGCGCATCAGTTTGGCAAGAGCCAGCACTAGGCCCCCCCGCCGCGCCGGGACGGCCCCGGCAAGCGGCGGAGGGCGAGAGGCCGAGCGGAGCGAGTGCCGGCCCGA
>CAJUPS010000281.1 GCA_910588045.1 uncultured Oscillospiraceae bacterium
GCTTTTTTCGATGTAGAAAGCGTCAACCGCTTTCGCTCAATATGCGCTGTATGCCCTGCATGATATAGGCCACGCAGGGCACGGCGACGCTATTCCCCAACATTTGGTAACGCTTCGTATCGCTGATAAGGTCGCCCGCATCGTCACATTCCGTCCAATAGTCCGGGAAGCCCATTAACCGTTCGGCCTCAAGCGGGGTCAGCCGCCTCACACAAAAGCCGATGCGTACCGGGTTCTGATCGTTAAGCGAATAGCCGCCAGAGCTTGTTTTCGCTGGTAATGTGCCGCTGATCCCACCCGTCTCCCGGTGGTTGCGGCAGTCAATGGCGCTGACAGCGGGGTATGTCTGGAACACTCCACTAAGCTGTCCAGCCAGCAGGGTCGGTGCAGTTTCTTCCTGATAGCCGACGCTTCCAGACGCGCTCCCCGCCTTATAGGAAAAGCCCGCGCTGACAACACAAAAGTCCTGCTCACTTCCGATTCCGGCGGGCCGGGACAGGCCAACAGCGGAGGCGCACAACGTCCCGGCGATTTGAGGGTGTACCAGCAGGGGCTGCTCATGGGCGGCGGTTAGGGTCGGAGACTGGTTGTCCAGAATACCGGCATGGGCCTGTCCGCTGCCAACGCACAGCGCACTGGCAATAACAGGCAGATTGCCGTGGGTCTGGCTCCGCAGGGTGGGGGCTATCCCCGTCCGCTCTACGGACAGGGATTCGCCGCCTTGGTCGTTCAGAATTTCTACTTCCTGCGGGATAAACTGGTATCGGCCGTTTCCCGCTGTCAGCGTCCCCGCGCCCGCTGTATCAGGGCGGCTTTCAGCAAAGGCGGCAGCTCCTTGCCGCGGCGTTCCGCCCGCCTCAAAATACCCGCGCAGGCTTTTGGGGACAAAGAGTACCTCTCCGGCGCGTTTTCCTGTAAAATCGCAGACAAGAAACAGACGCCTGCGCCGCTGTGCCGTTCCGAAATATTGGGCGTCGTACACGCACCAAGCGAGATCAACGCCTCCGCCTCGTACCATTCCGGCGTTTGCCCACTTTCCAGATCGAGGCATTGGAACTTTGCCCTTTGTGAACGCCGACAACACAGCCTGATAGTCGCGTCCAGCCCCGGAACTTGTTGCACCTGGGACATTTTCCCAGATTGCGAATTTGGGATATTGCCCATTTGTCGCTTCCCTCATTTCATCAATAATGCGGATGGCCTCCATAAAGAGGCCGCTCCGCTCGTCCGCGAGGCCCCTTCTTTGGCCTGCCATTGACAGCCCTTGGCAGGGACTTCCAAATGTTACGATGTCAACAGGCGGCAGTTTCCCGCCGTGGAGCCGGGTGATGTCCCCCACATGGGCCATATGCGGGAAGTAGTGGTGGGTAATGGATATGCACTCCGGCATGATCTCGCTGGCCCACAGGGAACGGATGCCATAAAAAGAGGCGGCGTAGGGAAAACCGCCTATGCCGTCAAAAAGTGATCCTAATGTAAATTGTGTTTCCCGCGTCAAATATTCACCTCACTTTCCTTTGACGGCTGCGCCGCCTTTATCTCCGCGCTTTTTGTGTACGGCGGTTTCCTTTCTGGCGGGGGCGCTGTTCCTGCGTCCGCTCCAGCTTCGGCG
>CAJUPS010000282.1 GCA_910588045.1 uncultured Oscillospiraceae bacterium
TGTGGCGCTACCTGTTCCGCTACCTGATGGCCCACAAGAATTATCTGGTCAATACGGCGGCTATGTGGGGCGTGGCCTGTGTGCTGCCGGTGCTGCTGGGGCAGATGGAGGCCCGGTTCGTCCTGCCCATCGGCTTTGCCATCCTCTCCCTGAACACCCCCATCTGCATCCTGCTGTCCTGCGACCCGGCCCTGGAGCGGGCGGTGCGGTTCCTGCCGGGGCAGGGGAAGGCGTTCTGCGTCCCCTACTGCCTGTTCATCTTCCTATGCAATCTGGCGGCGGACATCGTTTTCCTGTGCAGCTGGCAGATTCAGCTTGGCGGTATCACGTTGTTTTATGCTTTGACGGCGGCGGCTTTCGCTCTGCTGAGCGCGGTCGGCTCCGTCCTGCTGGAGTGGTACTGCCCCATTCGGGGATGGAAAATCGAGAGCGACCTCTGGCACCACCCACGAAAATATATTGTGCCCGCTGCCATGCTCCTGCTGGCCGGGCTGGTGGGTATGTTCTGAAACAATTTTCTGCCTGGGCGGATAGGATCGCTCGGGCAGAATATTTTCAAAAAGACAGACTGCTGTAACATTTCGCGGACATTTATCTGTTATACTGCCCTTATCACCAAAAGGAGGACAGGCCATGAAACGGATACTGATCGTGGAGGACGACGCCCTTTTGAATAAAACGTTAGCCTACAACCTGAGTTCCGACGGCTGGGACGTCACCCCCGCCCTGAACGCCAAAACCGCCGCCGCCCTGCTGGCCGGGACAGAGTATGATCTTGTGCTGCTGGACATCAATCTGCCGGACGGGAACGGCTACGACCTGTGCAGACTTGTCAAGCCGGAGCACCCCGACACGGTGGTAATCTTCCTCACCGCCAACGACCAGGAGAGCGATCAGCTTCGGGGCTATGAGGCGGGGGCGGTGGACTACATCACCAAGCCCTTCTCCATCGAGGCCCTGCAGCGGAAGATCCGCGCCATGTTTGCCATGCTGGAGCACCACAAGCCGGCAAAGGACCTCTACGACGACGGCAGGCTGTTTCTGGACTTCTCGGAACAGTCCGCCACCCTGAACGGAAAGCCGGTCACCCTCTCTCCCATGGAGTACAAGATGCTGTACCTGTTCTGCAAAAATCCCCGCCAGGTCCTGACCCGGCAGCGGCTCCTGGAGCGGCTGTGGGACGTGGACGAAAAATTTGTGGACGAGCACACCCTGACCACCTCCATCAGCCGCATCCGTGGGAAGATCGAGGCGGAGGGAGATACCTATATCAAAACAATCTACGGCATCGGCTACCAATGGACAGGAGGTGAGCGGAAATGAGGCGTATGCCCGTCAAAACCATGTTTTTGTTGGTGGAAACCGGTGCGGCTGTCTCCATGCTGGCCCTCTCCTTCTTTCTCTCCGCCATGACGGGCCAGGGGTGGGTACTGCTGGCCGGCCTGCTATTGACGGCCTGCGCTCTTTTCTGGATGTTTCTACTGACGCTGTTTTTCGCCAAGCGGCTGTCCCAGTTCACCAGCGACCTGTGCCAGACCATGGACAGTATGATTACCGGCGGCCAGGAGCCGGCCAGAGCCGAAGACCGTGAGACCATCTTCGCCCGCATC
>CAJUPS010000283.1 GCA_910588045.1 uncultured Oscillospiraceae bacterium
AGCCCCTGGGGATGCTCCTGCACATAGACCGGATAATCCCCCAAATACCACCGGCTGAATTTTGCCACATCCGCTGCCGTGTACTGCCGGGGCAGTTCCTCCGGCAGTTTGCTCTGAAAAATGACCGTTCCGGTATCGTCCAAAACCATGGCCCAGGCGTGATGTTCTTCCAGAATTTCGTCCAGCACCCCAGCCGCCGTCAAATGTCCTGTTCCGTCCAGAGTAATCCTGTCACAGATTTCGCTCATGGAGAGGTCCGGTGTCTCCGAGGTCTGCCAGGCCCAAATCAACACAGAGAAAAGCAGGACAACATTGAGCAGCAGGAACAGCGCGATAATGCCCACCATGGATAAAAAGTATTTCCGAAAGAAGCGTTCCACAGGTTTCATTTCTCCGGCTCCTTTACCACCAGCTTATACCCCAGGCCCTTCACTGTCAGGAGCGATACGGGCTTTGACGGATTTTCCTCGATCTTCTCCCGCAGGTGCCGGATATGGGTCATCAGCGTTGTCTCATAGCCCTGCCAGATTTCTCCGCACAGCGTTTGACAGAGAACGCCGATGGTGACGATCCGGCCCGCATTTTCCGCCAGCTTTTCAAAAACGCTGTACTCCTTGGCGGTCAAGGGCGTCCGCTGTCCATCTCGGATAACCTCTGCCCGGTCTAAATCCACCGCGGCAGCGTTCAGCGTAACAACCCGCTCTTTTTCAGGATAGGCCCGTTTCAAAATCGCCTGAACCCGCAGCAGCAATTCCTTCGGGAGAAAAGGCTTGACCAGATAATCGTCCGCCCCCAGCTCGAACCCGGCAAAGCGGTCCTCGGCTTCCCCCTTCGCGGTGAGCATAAGAACGGGAACTTTGCTGACAGCCCGAATTTCCTGGAGCAGTTCAAACCCGTCCATATCCGGCATCATCACATCCAGAATGATGATGCCGGGTATTTTTTTCGCCATCACCGCCAGCGCCTCTTGCCCGGAGGCCGCTGTTGTAATCTGTGTATATCCGGCGCTCTCAAAAATGGAGCGGATCATTGTCCGCAAATCTTTTTCATCGTCTACAACGAGGATTTCTCTGTCCAGCATATAAGCCCCTCCTGTCCGCACTCATTATAGCGCAGAAACTAAAAATTGTATATGCCGCCAGCGCAATCTCAAGGTTATCTCAAGGTTCCCTCAAGGATCGCTCAAGGATGGTGTTGTATATTGACCCTACAAAGGAGGTAACCGCTATGAGCGAAATCGTCATCGAAACAAAACAGCTGACAAAACAGTACGGAACGCAAAAGAGCGTGGCGGAGCTGAACATCCATGTTCAAAGAGGCCGCATCTATGGTCTGCTGGGCCGAAACGGAGCCGGAAAAACCACCACCATGAAGATGCTGCTGGGCCTGACCCAGCCCACGTCAGGGAAGGTGACGATCTGGGGGAAGTCCCTGCTGGGCAATGAGAAGAAGCTGCTGCCCCGCATCGGCAGCCTGATTGAATCCCCCGGCTTCTATCCCAACCTGACGGGAACGGAGAACCTACGCATTTTCGCTGCCCTGCGGGGATTGAAAAACCAGAACGCCATCAAAAGCGCCCTGGAGCTGGTGGGCCTGCCCTA
>CAJUPS010000284.1 GCA_910588045.1 uncultured Oscillospiraceae bacterium
AACCTGAAAGGGCATTCCGCTTTCCGCACCGATGAGAACAGGCAGAGGTGGCAGGAAGCCCGCAGGAACGAGCGGGAGGCGGCAAGGCTGCAGGCGGCGGTGGAAGCCGCAGGGCAGCCGGAGGCGCAGCTTGCGGAGACGGTGGCGGACGCGGTCCTGATTGAGCAGGTGAACCAGAGTTTTGAAAAGGGAATGGAGTAAACCGCCGCCCGCATTTATACCATAGAAGATACCCGTACTAACACAGCTAAAAAGGCTGTAAAACACACAAATTTACGGCCTTTTCCCCAAGAATCTTTGTGTACATTATGAGCAGAAATAAGTGGATAAACAGTGCGTTCAGAGTGATTAATAGACTACCAAAAGAAAAGCAAGCGCAAGGAGGAAACGCACATGAGGACACAGAGATTCGGGATCGAGATTGAAATGACGGGCATCACAAGGGAAAAGGCAGCGGAGGCCATCGCAGAATATTTCGGGACAGAGAGCTTTTACATCGGCACCTACTACAAGACCTACGGGGCAAAGGACCGGCAGGGCAGGACATGGAAAGCCACTTTCGACTCCAGCATCATCGCACAGAAAAAGAGCGGCGGGCGCACGGTGCGGGCAGCGGATGAATACAAATGCGAGGTGGTCAGCCCCATCCTTACCTACGAGGACATGGCAGACCTGCAGGAGATAATAAGGCAGCTCCGGCACAAAGGGGCCTTCGTGAACAGCCAGTGCGGGATACACATCCATGTGGATGCAAGCCGCTACACGCCGCAGACCCTGCGCAACCTTGTGAACATCATAGCGAGCAAGGAGGACATCCTTTACAAAGCCCTGCGGATAGACCCGGCGAGGATGCGGTGGTGTAAAAAGACCAACGGGGAACTGCTGGAGGCCATCAACCGCAGGAAGCCGCAGACGATGGAAGCCTTGAAGGACATCTGGTACGCAGGCTCCACAAGGGGCAGGGACGAGCATTACAACGATACAAGGTACCACGGACTGAATTTACACTCGACCTTCACCAAAGGCACGGTGGAGTTCCGGCTTTTCAACAGCACCACCCACGCGGGCGAGATCAAGGCATACATACAGTTCTGCCTTGCGGTGAGCCACCAGGCGCTGACGCAGAAGAAAGCCTCCGCAAGGAAGACTGTGACCGACAACGAAAAATACGCATTCCGGTGCTGGATGCTCCGGCTGGGCTTAAGCGGGGACGAGTTCAAGACCTGCAGGCTCCACTTCCTGAAACACCTCGAAGGCAACTCCGCATGGCGGAACGCGGCTTGAAGGCCATAACGGGCGGGAGACCGCCCTTAAGGCAGTAGGAGGGCAGCCTCACTAAAAAATGAAAGGATGATGTGATTATGAAGAAACGCTACATTGCTTACGGCAGCAACATGGACGAGGGGCAGATGGCCCACAGGTGCCCCACGGCGCGGCTTTTGGGGCAGACGGAGGTGGAAGGGTACCGCCTGCTGTTCAAAGGCTCGCTGACGGGGGCATACGCCACCATAGAGCCGCAGGAGGGCGGCAGGGTGCCGGCGCTGGTCTGGGAGATCGGGGAGGCGGACGAGGCAAGCCTTGACCGCTACGAGGG
>CAJUPS010000285.1 GCA_910588045.1 uncultured Oscillospiraceae bacterium
TCCTTTCTTTGAGGGTGCGCGCTTCCCTATAACCCTATTATACTTATCTGTTTGGATCAGTGATGACATACGAACTATGGCACTGTAAAAGGTTGGGCTTGAGCCAGAACCTGGTCTTGCCGCTGCCGGAGCCGCCGACGATCAGCACGTTCTTGTTCCGGGCGGTCTTGGGGTCCTTGGGGCGGCTGTTCATGGTGAGGCTCTCCGTCCGTGTCAGGATGACATTGTTCTCAAACACGGGGTCCGCGAACGGCTCGATGTCCTTTGGGCCGCCCCATCTGGCGCTCCCGTATTCCTCCCCGTGGCGGTATTTCTTGGCGTTCTTGCTCCGCACATACACCACCAGCCGGAACGCCGCGCCGATGGCAAGCCCGATGCACAGGTCGAAGGGGTGGAAGCTGGGCATGGGGTTCCCCCACGCCGTACCCATCGAGGTGAAAAAGTCGAGGAGCTTTGTGGAGATATCCGTACCCTCCGCGATACGCCACGCCTCCCCGATATTGGAGCAGAACAGCCCGATGATGGCATAGGGGAGGTTCAGGATGATGAGTTTCTTTGTTTTCTGGTTCATCGCTCACGCTCCTGGTTCTTCTCCCGCACCTTGGAGGGGATGGACTTGGCAAGCTCTTTCAGGTGCGCCAGGGCTTTCAGGACGCTGGGGCGCTTCTCTTTCCGGGACAGCTTCACGGAATACTCCTTGAAGGCGGCGGTCAGCACATCGGCGTCCTTCGCTTTGAAGAACACCATGAAGCGGGGCGGCTCCTGGGACACATCCTTTCGGATGGCATAGTCCACGCCGTACTTGTTCAGCACCCGCTCAAAGTCCTTGATGCCGCTCTTGGCGATGTCGACCTGCTGCGCCCCCTGGTCCTTGCGGATCAGCTTCTCCACGGTCATCTTACCGTGGTCGCCCTCCGCCGCCCTGCCGGCCTTCACACGCGCCCGGTGCTGGGCGTACTTGCGGAACGCCGCCACCAGCGTCCGCCCGGTCAGCTTGCTGGTGCTTATCATCAGGTTCACTGTCCTGTTTTCAACTTCCTCCTGCAAATCTCATTCCCCCTTTCTGCGGAAACGGCGCCGGAGGCATGACGCCGGGGCCTCAGATGTGGAACGCCGGGAAGTCCTTCCCATCGGCGTAGAGGGTCACGGTATGGTCGGCAAAGTAGACCACGGCGGCGATCACATCCTCCGCAGAGAGGGAAACGCCGTCCCCGTCCTCATCGGTCTTGTAGACGATCACGGGGCCGAGCAGATACCGCTCCCTGCCCAGGTTCAGGACGCGCCGCCCGTCAAAGACGATAGCCAGCCCCTCCACATCCAGGCTGTCATCCGACACGACCTCCAGGCAGTCATAGCTGCCGCGGCTCTCGATCTCGTCCCAGCACTGGGTCTCCTGCATGACCTCCGGGGTCTTGTCCGGGCGCATCACCATCACGATGGAGTCCGCCTCGGCCTCCGTGACGGCGGCCTCCTCCGCCGCGTCGTGCAGATAGTCCTCCAGGGAGTCCACCAGCTTTTTGTAGCCGGGCCTGTCCGCGCTGTCGGGCAGGGACAGGTTGATGTTCACATCACCGTTGAAGTGAAA
>CAJUPS010000286.1 GCA_910588045.1 uncultured Oscillospiraceae bacterium
CATCTCCGCCCTGCGCAAAAAGCTCCGCGCCGTGCTGGGCTATGACCCCATCCGCAACCGCATCGGCGAGGGCTATCTGATGGGAGGCGAGGAGGAATGAAGCGGCTTTCCCTGCAGTGGCGCATCACGCTGATGTCCGTCCTGCTCATCGGCATCACCTGCGTGGCCATGAATTTGCTGCTGTGCTCCTCCGGTGTGTACTATATGGACACCATTGCGGACAGTTTACAAGGCGGCGGCACGGTGATCCTGAATGATGGCGGAGCGGCGAGCTTTGACCCGCAGCTCATAGCGCCCAACGAGGAGTTGACCATCGTCGTCGATGGGGTGCAGGGGCACTTCCGCACCACCAACTGGTACATCACGGCGGCGGTAACGCTGCTCAGCGGCATCCTCGCCTATTTCGTCAGCGGACGCGCTCTCAAGCCCCTGCGCAGCTTTACCTCGCAGGTGGAGCAGGTGCAGCTGAACAATCTTGCCGATATGAGGATCGATGAAGATGCTATTTCGGAGTTCCGGCAGCTGAGCCGCTCGTTCAACCAGATGCTGGAGCGGCTGAACAACGCCTTTTCCGCCCAGCGGCAGTTCACCGGCAACGCCGCCCACGAGCTGCGCACGCCACTGGCACTAATGCAGGCGCAGTTGGAGCTGTTTTCCGCGGAGCATCCTGATGTGCGACCGGAGACGGCGGAGTTCCTCACGCTTTTGCGTGAGCAGACGGAACGGCTGATACAGATGACCAGGACACTGCTGGAGATGAGCAATCTGCGGCAGGTGGCGCGGAACGAGCGGATCCAGCTCGCTCCCATGATCGAGGAGATCTTCACAGATCTTGCGCCGCTCTCAGATAAGCTCGGCGTCACGCTGACGGCGGAGGGCGACGGCATTATGACCGGCAGCGATGCACTGATCTACCGGCTGATCTTCAACCTGACGGAGAATGCTGTCAAGTACAACCGGCCGGGCGGCTCGGTACGGGTTTCTGTCACTCAGGAGTTGGAAAAGCTCCTGCTCCGCGTCTCCGACACCGGCTGCGGCATCCCGGAGGTGTATCAGCGCAGTATCTTCCAGCCCTTCTTCCGGGTGGACAAGTCTCGCAGCCGGGAATACGGTGGCGCAGGACTGGGGCTCTCACTGGTATGGGAGATCGCCGACCTCCACGGCGGCTCCGTTTGGGTAGAGAAAAGTTCGGAGAAGGGCACTACCATTGCGGTGGGGTTGCCAACGCAACAATCAACGAAGCCCTAAAACCCTTTTATTCGTTTTTCGCCGCTTCGCTTGCCGCCCTGCGGCGTTCCTCTCTGTATGGGGCGGTCAGCCGGAAAGAGAAGCGTCCCTTTTCAATCTCAAATTCCTTGCAGCCCGTGTCCGGGTCTACGTCCGTCAGCTTGCAGACGGCAGGGTGTTTGCGGCTGTATGCGGTCAGCCTGTTTTTGAGGTCGGTGTTGTGGGTGCGGATGAAGATGGTGGGGTCTTTCTCGTCAAAATAGATTTCGGTGGTCTTTTCCTGCTTGGTAGGTCCTGTTCTCATAGGCTTATCCTTTCTGCGGCTCTGTCACGCAATAGGGG
>CAJUPS010000287.1 GCA_910588045.1 uncultured Oscillospiraceae bacterium
CGGATGCGGATGCGGGAAGCGGCGCGCAGAGCCGGGGTAGGTCATTCCACAATGCACAACTGGATCAGTCGTTATCGAGCGGAAGGAGCTTCGGCACTATCTGAAAACGGAAACGCGCAGAAGCGGACATACAGTGAGGAACTCCGGCAAAAGGTGGTAGAGGAATATCTGTCAGGCCAGGGCAGCTCCATGGCCATCGCGGAAAAATACAAGCTCCGTTCCGGAAACCTTGTGTTGGACTGGGCAAAGGAGTATCATCGTCATAGAGAACATCCGAAAGAAACAGGAGGAGTATCTATGGCGAGGCGGAACCATACGCTGGAGGAGCGCGTCCAGGCAGTCAGGGAATATCTGGAGGAGGGGAAAGATTTTTCTGAACTTTCGGAAAAATATAGGACGACCGCCCAGGTGGTACGCAGCTGGGTGAAGCGGTATCAGGAGATGGGCGTGGCAGGTCTGGAGGACCGGCGTGGGAAACGGCTTGCGTCCCAGACGCCCCGGACAGCCGAGGAGGCACTGCGAATCGAAAAGAGCAGATTGGAACGTGAGAACTATCTGCTGAGGATGGAGCTGGATTTGTTAAAAAAAGTGCAGGAGCTGGAGAGGGGGGATCGCTGAGGCAGTTCCGTCAGGAGCGGCAGTATGAAGCGGTGCGTTGGGCTGCGGAGGAACAAGGGTATCCCGTGGCGGAAGCGTGCCGTGCGCTGCATATCTCCCGGGCCGGCTACTACCAGTGGCGCTCCGGGAAAGCGGGCGCCCGTACTGTGGAAAACCGGCGTTTGGCCGGGCTGGTGAAGCAGATCCACGACGAGAGCCCGGACAAGGGCTACCGGCGGATCCGGGATGACCTGGCACGGTATTATGCCATGCCTGTGAACGACAAGCGGGCCCTTCGCATTTGCCGCAGCTTGGGCATTCAGTCTACTATAAAATATGCCCGGCATGGATGTACCCGGTCGACCTCAGCCCCGCAGTATCTGGCTGAAAACGTGCTGAACCGTCAGTTTTGCGCAGAAAAGCCCAATGAAAAGTGGCTGACGGATGTGACAGAGTTCAAATATTATGTGGGACCAACGGTCCATAAACTTTACCTCAGCGCCATATTGGACTTGTGCGACAGGCGGATCGTCTCCTTTGTCCTCCGGGACGCCAATGACAGCGCGCTGGTCTATGAGACGCTGGATCAGGCCCTCGCGGCCAACCCGGACGCTCATCCCCTGTTCCACAGTGACAGGGGGTTCCAGTACACCACCCGGGTATTCCATGACAAGCTGGCTGCGGCTGGGATGACCCAGAGTATGTCGCGGGTAGGCAAGTGTATTGACAACGGGCCCATGGAGGGCTTCTGGGGCATCCTCAAGCGGGAGCGTTACTATGGCAGGCGGTTCACCAGCCGGGAACAGCTGTGCGGTATGATCCGGGAGTATATTGCTTACTACAATTTCTCTCGCCTCCAGCGGCGGCTGGGGGTTCATACGCCCATGGAGGTCTACACCCAATGCAGGGCTGCCTGACAAAATTGCGCATTTTATTTCACTGTCTACTTGACGGGGGGCAGTTCA
>CAJUPS010000288.1 GCA_910588045.1 uncultured Oscillospiraceae bacterium
TTTATTTAGCCGTTTCCCCGCTCCTCTTGAGTAAGTTATTTTGCGGCATTACACTTTGAGAAAGTGGTGCGGAACATCATCCGCGCCCGCTTCCTCCGGCCCGGCCCCAGGCCCTACCGAACGCAAAACATCTACGCGCCGTTCGCCGGAAAGGAGGTATCGGCTTCTGAACATAAGGACCAAAAGCGCCGGGCCCGCAAGGGCCGGTAAGCGTTCCCTCTCCGCCCAACAGACCATCCCCTATGTGGAGATGCTGAAAGACGGCATTTGCCGGGTGCGGGAGGGCTTCTATACCAAGACCATCGCCTACGAGGACATCAACTACTCCGTGGCCTCCAGCGAGGACCAGTCCGCCATCTTCGACGGCTGGTGCGGCTTCCTCAACTACTTTGACAGCGCCCTCCCGTTCCAGCTCTCTTTCATCAACCACCGCTCCAGGGGCGGCAGCCGGTACAAGGTCAATATCCCCATGGCTCACGACGACTTTGACAGTATCCGGGGGGAATATGTGGATATGCTGAAACGGCAGATCGCCCGGAGCAACAACGGCATTGTCCGCTCCAAGTACATCACATTCGGCGTCCCCGCCGACGGCCTGGAGACGGCCCGCCCCCGGCTGGAGCGCGTGTCCAGCGACATCATGGGCAACTTCAAGAAGCTGGGGGCCCATTCCCGCGTCCTCAACGGGCGGGAGCGGCTGGAGGTACTACACGGCCAGATGCACCCCGGAGGCCGGGAGCCGTTAAGCTTCTCCTGGCCGGACATCGTGAAAACCGGCATGGGGACGAAAGACTTTATCGCCTCGGACAGCTTCGACTTCACCGCCGCCCGGACGTTCCGGCTGGGGCAGTCCTGGGGCGCGGCCTCCTACTTGCAGATCATGGCCTCCGAGCTGTCGGACAAGCTGCTGCTGGAGCTGCTGGAGCTGGACGCGGAAATGACCGTCACCCTCCACGTTCAGACCGTGGACCAGCTCAAGGCCATCAAAATGACCAAGGGCAAAATCTCCGACATCGACAAGATGAAAGTGGAGGAGCAGAAAAAGGCGGTCAGAGCCGGGTACGATATGGAAATTTTGCCCCCCGACCTCATTACCTACTCCAAGGACGCGGCGGCACTCCTGGCCGACCTCCAGTCCCGCAACGAGCGGATGTTCCTCCTCACGTTCACGGTGGTGAATACCGCCCCCACCCGGCAAAAGCTGGAGAACGACGTGTTCACCATCTCCGGGATCGCCCAGAAATACAACTGCGCCTTGAAGCGGTTGGACTGGCAGCAGGAGCAGGGCTTCACATCCTCCCTGGTGCTGGGGGATAACGCCATCGAGATACAGCGGGGCATGACCACCAGCTCCACGGCGATCTTCATTCCCTTTATGACAAAGGAGCTGCGTATGGACGGGGCGGCGCTGTACTACGGCATGAACGCCCTTTCCAACAATGTCATTATGGCAGATCGCAAGCGTTTGAAAAACCCGAACGGGATGTTCCTGGGCACTCCTGGGAGCGGCAAGAGCTTTGCCGCCAAGCGGGAGATCGTCAACGTGTTCCTCTCCCTCC
>CAJUPS010000289.1 GCA_910588045.1 uncultured Oscillospiraceae bacterium
GGGAGAGAATAAAGTCAAAAAAGATGTAAAAAGGGGTTGACAAAAGAGAAAAAATGTGCGGCGAAGCCCTGAAAAGTAAACTTGCTTTTCGGGGGGGCGCACATGAAATATACACCAAAATTTTTGCGGGGAATGCTGCTTTCTATGATCCGGAAAATGGGGGAGCACCCAGAACAATACGTCAGGCAGCCGGGGCGGGATTTTACCCGTCCCCGGACGCTGACCTTCGAAACGGTCATATCCCTGCTGCTGACCATGAGCGAAAACAGCATCGGGAAGGTACTCATCGGACGGTTTCAAAACAGCGAAAAAACACCGTCGGCTTCGGCCTTTGTCCAGCAGCGCCAGAAGCTGCTGCCCGCGGCGCTGGAAACGCTGTTTCACCGCTTCACGGCCCTGCTGCGCCCGGAAAAAACCTTTTGCGGCTGCCGCCTGCTGGCGGTGGACGGCTCGTCGCTGAAATCCGCCGCCTACCCGGAGGACCCGGCCTCCTACCGCCCCGGCACGCCCAGGCAGCACGGCTGGAACCTCTGGCACATGAATGCGCTCTTTGACCTGGAAAACGGCATTTATACCGACCTGATCGTGCAGAAGGAGCACGAAAAGAACGAGTGCAGAGCCCTGTGCCAGATGGCAGACCGCTCCCGCATTTCCGGGAAGGTGATCCTGCTGGCTGACCGGAATTACGAATCCTGCAACAATCTGGCCCACCTGGAGAAGCGGAACTGGAATTACCTGATCCGTATTCGGGACAAGGCTCGAGGCATTGCATACGGTATGCCTCTGCCCGACCAGCCGGAGTTCGACATTCCCCTCAAGCTCACCCTGGGCCGGCTGACACCGCGGCAGCTGGTGGCACGGGGGCTTGCCGTCCCCAAGTCCTATTACCGTATCCCGCCCACAATGACGTTTGACTTTTTAGAGTCGAACAGCCCGGATTTCTACGAAATATCCTTCCGTATTGTCCGTTTGCAGACCGACAGCGGCAATACGGAAACCCTTATCACCAATCTCGACCCGGACCGGTTCCCCCTCGCCGCTCTCAAGGCCCTCTACGCCAGACGCTGGGGCATTGAGACCTCCTTCCGCAGCCTGAAATACGCCGTGGGCCTCATCCATCTTCACGCAAAGAAGCCGGACCTTGTCCTCCAGGAGGTTTTCGCCAGTTTCCTCATCTTTAATTTCACCCAGGCCGCTGCCTGGGCTGTGGACGCGCCTCAAGGCACAGCCAAATACAAGCCCCATGTCAATTTCTCCGACGCTGTCTTTGCCTGCTGCGCTTTCCTGCGCCGCTCCGCCGCTGATCCGCTCCCGCTCCTCCAGCGAAGACTGCTCCCGCTTCGCCCTGGGCGCACCGCCCCAAGACCAAAAATCACAGGTAACCGCATTTCCGCCTGCTATGCCTCCGCTCGCTGACCTTTTCTATATCCCTTTTCTGACGGAGCTGCCTCCGTCTGCTTTTGCTGCCTCTTTTTTCGGATAAGTTCCTTTGGGAGTTCCTTCAGAATCCTGTGGTCTTCCGCCGCTTCTTCCTTCGCGGCCAACTTAATGACATTAG
>CAJUPS010000290.1 GCA_910588045.1 uncultured Oscillospiraceae bacterium
TAAGCCCTCCGCCGATACTGGAAATGCCGCCGATCAGTGTCGGGATGAAGGTCATAATGCTGCCCACAGCCGACACAACTTTTCCGATCACGATAAGCACGGGGCCGATTGCCGCCGCAAGGAGTCCTATGGTGACAATGGTGTTCTTCGTCCCCTCGTCCATACCGTTCAGCTTATCCACGAATCCCTGTATCCATGTGACAATCTGGCGGATAGCAGGCATAAGGATTTCACCGAAAGAAATGGCAAGTTCCTCCAACTGGCTTTTCAGGATGGTAAGCTGCCCGGCAAGGTTATCCTGCATGGTCGCCGCCATCTCTGCCGACTTCCCGTCACAGTTCGCTATGGCGCTGCTCACCTTCTCAATGTCCCCAGGGGCGGCGTTCATAAGGGCAAGGAATCCTGACATGGCATTTTTTCCCACAAGCGCCTCTGCCGCCGCTGCCTTCTCGGACTCGGACAATCCGCCGAAAGCCGTCCGGCAGCCAGCGAGGATGGCGCTCAAATCCCTCATGCTCCCGTCCGCATTGGTGGTGGCAATGGTCACTTCCCCGATGCTTGAACCGCAAATCTTCACTTCCCCGGAAAGGTTGCTCATGATGGTGCGGAGGGCGGTACCGGCCTGCGTGGACTTGATGCCCGCATTGCCCATCAGCCCAATCGCCTCTGCGGTATCTTCCGCAGAGAATCCCAAAGCCCCGGCAATGGGCGCACAGTATTTGAAGGTCTCGCCCATCATGGAGACGTTGGTATTGGCATTACTGGATGCCGCCGCAAGGATATCCGCGAAATGCCCGGAATCCGCTGCGGTAAGTCCGAAAGCGGTCAGGGCATCCGTGACGATATCGGATGTGCTTGCCAAATCTTCCCCGGAGGCGGCGGCAAGGTTCATGATGCCCTCAATGCCGGAAAGCATATCCGAAGTTTTCCAGCCGGCCATCGCCATGTAGTTCATTGCCTCGGCCGCCTCCGATGCGGAGAACTTGGTCTTGCTCCCCATCTCCCTTGCCTTATCCCGGAGGGCATCAAGGTCTTTCCCCGTTGCCCCGGAAACCGCCCCGACCTGGCTCATGGCGGTATCGAAATCTGCCGCCGTCTTTACCACCACCGTGCCAAGCCCCACGATGGGCGTGGTCACGGTTTTGGTGAGGGTGGTTCCCACCCCGGAAATCTTATCCCCAAGGTTCTTTAAATCCTCGCCCACGGCGGCGATCTTCTGCACGGCCACCGCCGACTGGTTGGCTTGTTCTTCGAGGCTTTTCAGCTTTTCCTCTGTCTCGATGATCTCCCGCTGCAAACCATCGTACTGCTCCTGGGTAATCTCCCCTTTTGCCAGCGCCTCGTTCGCCTGTTCCGCAGCGGCTTTCAGGGTTTCCAGCTTTTCCTTCGTTTCCGCAACCGCCTGTGCAAGGAGCCTGTGCTTCTGTGCCAGCAGTTCCGTGTTGCCGGGGTCCAGTTTCAAGAGCCTCTCCACATCCCGTAACTGTGACTGCGTGGTGCGGATCTCCCCGTTTACCCCTTTCAGCGCGGCGGTCAGCTTTGTGGTGTCGCCGCCGA
>CAJUPS010000291.1 GCA_910588045.1 uncultured Oscillospiraceae bacterium
CTGATGATCGGCGCGTCCGGCGTGGGCAAGACGGCGTTCTTTCTCTACCCCAACATGGAGTACGCCTGCGCCAGCGGGATGAGCTTCCTGGCCCTTGATACAAAAGGGGATTTGGCCCGGAACTATGGCGCTGTGGCCTTGCAGCACTACGGCTACAAGGTGGCGGTGATCGACCTGCGCAATCCTACCAGGTCAGACGGGTACAACCTCCTCACGCTCATCAACCGCTACATGGACATCTGCCGGGAACAGCCGTCCAATCTGGCGGCGAGAGCCAAGGCGGAGAAGTACGCAAAAATATTAGCGAAAACCATCATAAACCCAGAAGGTGATGCCGGTAATTATGGGCAGAACCAGTTCTTTTACGATTCTGCTGAGGGACTGCTTACAGCAGTCGTTCTCCTGCTGGCGGAGTATCTGCCGCCTACAGAGGAGGCTCCCCAGGAGCGGCGGCACATCGTCAGCGTGTTCAAGCTGGTGCAGGATCTGCTGGCGCCCAGCAAGACCGCCAAGGGCAAGAACGGCTTTCAGGTCATGATGGACACACTTCCCGACACGCACAAGGCCCGGTGGTTCGCTGGCGCCGCTCTCAACTCGGCGGAGCAGGCCATGGCCTCGGTCATGTCCACGGTGCTGTCCAGGCTGAACGCCTTCCTGGACTCCGAGCTGGAGCAGGTGCTGTGCTTCGACAGCGCCATTGACGCGGAAGCCTTTGCCTCCCAGAAGTCCGCCATCTTCCTCGTACTGCCGGAAGAAGACCCCAGCAAGAACTTCATGGCCGGCCTGATGATCCAGACACTCTCCCGTGAGCTGTTCTCTGTGGCGGACGAGAACGGCGGCAAGCTGCCCAACCGGGTGGTGCTGTTCTGCGATGAGCTGGGCACCATGCCCGCCTTCGACATCCTGCCTCTGTTCAGCGCTGGCCGCTCCCGCAAACTGACTCTGGTGCCGATCATCCAGAGCCTTGCCCAACTGGAGAAGAACTACGGCAAGGAGGGCGCGGAGATCATTGTCGACAATACGCAGGATACGATCTTCGGCGGCTTCGCCCCCAACTCTCAGACCGCCGAGGTGCTGTCCAAGGCCCTGGGCAGCCGCACCGTCATGAGCGGTTCGGTGAGCAAGGGCGGCGGGAAAGACAGCGCCAGCCGCTCCCTCCAGATGATGGAGCGGCCTCTCATGACGCCGGATGAGCTGAAGTCCATCCCCAAGGGCCAGTTTGTAGTGATGAAGACGGGGACGCACCCCATGCAGACACGGCTCAGGCTCTTCCTGGACTGGGGCATCTCCTTCGGTGATCCGTATCTGCTGCCGGAGCGGGCCGCACGCACCGTGGCCTATGCCAACAAGCAGGAGCTGGAGCAGGCGATCTTCCGCTGTCACCACGCACAGCCAGCGGAGAGCGATACCCCTCCCGCTCCCCCGGTTCCTCCGAAAACTCCAACTGCCAGAGGCGGCGCGTCCTACGCTCAGGCCAGACGCACCAGGCGGGAGCCGCCTCCCCCTGTGGTCGTCCGCACAGATGGGGGGCAGGAGTAGTCTATGGGATACTT
>CAJUPS010000292.1 GCA_910588045.1 uncultured Oscillospiraceae bacterium
CAGCTGTCCAAGGGCAACAACGGCCTTGCCAAGACCAAATATCTCACCTTTGGCATTGACGGGGACAACATCCGAACCGCCAAGCCCCGGCTGGAGCGCATCGAGACCGACATCCTCAACAACTTCAAGCGGCTGGGCGTGACCGCCGCGCCCATGAGCGGCGGGGACCGCCTGCGCCTGTTCCACGCCATCTTCCACATGGACGGTCAGGAGACCTTCCGCTTTTCCTGGGACTGGCTGGCCCCCTCCGGCCTGTCCACCAAGGATTTCATCGCCCCCAGCTCCTTTGAGTTCCGAAACGGGCGCATGTTCCGCATGGGGAGGAAGTTTGGCGCGGCCTCCTTTGTCCAGATCATGGCCCCGGAGCTGAATGACCGGATGCTGGCGGACTTCCTGGACATGGAGAGCAGCCAGATCGTCAATCTGCACATCCAGTCCGTAGATCAGGTCAGCGCCATCAAGACCGTCAAGCGGAAGATCACCGACCTGGACCGGGCCAAGATCGAAGAACAGAAAAAGGCGGTCCGCGCCGGGTACGACATGGACATCATCCCCTCCGACCTCGCCACTTATGGCAATGAGGCCAAGAAGCTGCTGCAAGATTTACAGAGCCGGAATGAGCGGATGTTTCTGGTGACGTTCCTGGTGGTGAACACGGCGGACAGCCAACGCCAGCTGGACAACAACGTATTCCAGGCTTCCAGCATCGCGCAGAAACACAACTGCCAGCTGGTCCGTCTGGATTTCCAGCAGGAGGAGGGGCTTATGAGCAGCCTCCCCCTGGGTGTGAATCAGATTGAGATACAGCGCAGCCTTACCACCAGCAGCACCGCCATTTTTGTCCCGTTCACCACCCAGGAGCTTTTCCAGAGCGGGAAGGAGGCCCTTTACTACGGGCTGAACGCCCTGTCCAACAACCTTATCATGGTGGACAGGAAGCTATTAAAAAATCCCAATGGGCTTATCCTCGGCACACCCGGCAGCGGCAAGTCCTTCTCCGCAAAGCGGGAAATCTCCAACGTGTTCCTCGCCACCAATGACGATATTCTCATTGCAGACCCGGAGGCGGAGTATTATCCCCTGGTCCAGCGGCTGGGCGGTCAGGTCATTAAAATCTCCCCCACCAGCAGGCAGTATGTAAACCCGATGGACCTGAACCTGGACTATTCCGATGATGAATCGCCGCTTTCGTTGAAAGTGGACTTCCTCCTGTCCTTCTGCGACATTGTGGTGGGCAGCAAGGACGGCCTCCAGCCTGTGGAGAAAACGGTCATTGACCGCTGTGTGCGGCTGGTCTACCGGCAGTACCTGGAGGACCCCCGCCCGGAGAACATGCCCATTCTGGAGGACCTTTACAACCTTCTGCTGAAGCAGGAGGAAAAGGAGGCCCACTTCATCGCCACCGCCCTGGAAATCTACGTTACCGGCAGTCTGAACGTATTCAACCACCGCACCAATGTGGACATTGACAACCGCATCGTCTGCTACGACATCAAGGAGCTGGGCAAGCAGCTGAAACAGCTGGGGATGCTGGT
>CAJUPS010000293.1 GCA_910588045.1 uncultured Oscillospiraceae bacterium
GGTCAAGACCCACCTGTCCCTGAGCCACGAGCCCAGCTGGAAGGGCGTGCCCAAGGGCTGGCGGCTGCCCATCCGGGACATCCTGGAGTATGGCGGCGCCAAGTTCCTGTGCCCGATGGCCGGTACGATTTCCATGATGCCCGGCACCAGCTCCGACCCGGCGTACCGCCGGATCGATGTGGACACCGAGACTGGTAAGGTTTCCGGATTGTTCTAAAGGTTTTCTTTATGACCCCTGGCGGCGGTCCCGCCGCCAGGGGCTTTTTTTATCTGCCGCGCTCCGCGCGGCGGGGAAGCCGTTTCTCCTCGATGGCCCGGGACCTACGCGGCCCCGGACTCCGCGCCTACTTTTGCCGCGCGGCAAAAGTAGGCAAAAACGCGCTTAAACCTGCGGTTTAAGAATCCCTCATTTTTTTGTTTTGTTTTGCGCCCGTGGCACAGTCTGCCCGGTCTAAACTGACTGCCGTCCGCGTATGGGCTTTCTGCGTCTATTTTAGCGTGGTTGTCGGCACCCCCTACCGTCTCGCTTTCGCAAACTCCCCGGGGTGCGAAACTTACATGAGCTCCATCATTAGAGATATGCCTAGTCGAACCCCCTCGCGGAAATTGGCGTAGTCCCGAAAATGCTCGATTTTGCAGAGACCGTCCCAATGGCGTTCAATAAAGTCTTCGCCCATACCTTCCTCTATCTCGTCCCAGAACGCTCTCCTTTTTAGCCGGAGAGAAAAAGGCAGTTTTTCACTCGCTGTGCCGGGTTCGTAGTCGTCGTTGTAGATTTTCTCTAAGATGGTCATTTTTTACCCTCCCTATTTTTCACCAGTTTTTGTGGTATCCCGTAGAACGATTATACCATAAAAACTGGTGATGTCAAGGAGTTTTTTATGTTTTCAAAAGAACTGTTTGGTCAGCGGATACAGGAACTCCGCAAGTTACACAACGAAACACAAAAGGACCTTGGCATTGTTATGGGAACACGTCAGACCAACGTCAGCGACTTGGAAAGCGGAAAGCGGACCACCACTTCCGAGAACATCGCCAAAATCTGCCTTCACTACCACGTCTCCGCCGACTATCTGTTGGGATTATCCGATGACCCGCAGGGGGGATGCGAGCGGTGGACGGAGGAGGAACCGGAGGGCTTATGAAATCCCCCGATAGGGCGCATCCGCCAACGCTTCGCCCTCTGACGGCCCATGGAACCGTGCAAGAGGGACAGTCTGCCAGGTCGTAGCGAAAAAAAAGCCCCCGTAATCAAAATGAGGGGGTCCAGCCCCCTAGGGGCTGGCAACTTTTTGCTACTTTTTCCTTGCGGAAAAAGTAGGCCCCGCCCGGCAGGGCGAATCTGAAACAAGAAATAAGCCCAGCGGCCCGCAGGGCCGCAGAAGGAGAAAGCTATGGATTTTGCACAAGCATCCTGCACTGAATTTGTAACGGTATTGGCCTCCAACGCCCCTGTCCCCGGCGGCGGCGGGGCCTCCGCCCTGGTGGGGGCCATCGGCACCGCCCTGGGCA
>CAJUPS010000294.1 GCA_910588045.1 uncultured Oscillospiraceae bacterium
CTGCCCAACCTGGACGCGCTGATGTGCCGGATCGCCATGTATCAGGGAAACGACGAGGCGGTTGACACATGGTATCGGGAAAAGGCCCCCAGAGACCTGCTGAAGCTGCGGGTAATGCTGCGCTACCAGTACCTGACCCGCGCCATGGTGGAGATCGTCTACGGCAAGTATCAGGAGGCGCTGTTGGTTATGGCTCCCCTGCGGCCCTACTTCAAAGCCGCCCACCGGGTGATGGACGGCATCTACCTGGACCTGCTCACCGCCCTCTGCCAGTTCCGTTCAGGAGACGGCGGTTGGCAGGCGTCCCTGCGGGCCGCGCTGGATACCTGCCGGGACTATCAGTTCATCCGGCCCGTGTCCCAATACGGCGCGGCCATCCTGCCCCTGCTGGAAAAGGGCGGCTGGACGGCTGACCCGGCTTTCCTGGACCGTCTCACCGCCGCCGCCCGGAAGCAGGCGGCACAGTACCCGGACTTTCTGCGCTTCCGGGGGGACCTGCCGGAACCCCTTTCCCCAGCGGAGATGAACGTGCTGCGGCTTTTGTGCCACCACAAGAGCAACGCGGAGATCGGGGAGATTCTGGGTATCAAGCTGCCCACCGTGAAAACCTACGTCAGCGCCGTTTTGCGGAAGCTGGACGTGAAAAATAGGGGCGCGGTGAAGGACGCCGCCCTGAAACTGCATCTAATCTGAACGAGGAGGACGCTTTATGGTATCGGATACCTTACAAATCGCCATCTGCGGCGATATGCCCGATATGACGGGGCGGCTGGCCTGCCGGGAGGATATTAGGTACTGCCTGTTCCAGGACAGTTGGGTGCTGCGGGACCGGCTGCTGGACGATCAGGCCGAACCCATTGACCTCGCGCTGGTGGAGTCTGCCGGAGGCGCGGGGTTGTACCCGCTCTATTTCCGAGCGGCCAGAGATGACTGCCCGGTGCTTTTGGTGACGGACACCATCAGCGAGGCCGATATGGAGCCGGTGACAGAGCAGATCGACAGACTGCTCCATGAGAAGCACCAGCGGCGGCAGTGGGAGAGGACCAAACGCAGAGTGGAGCGGGAGGATACCCTCGCGCTCGACCCGGAGGCCGAGATGATCGACCAGGACGGCCTCCCCGGCCTGCGCCTGGGGGACATGGAGCGGTTTGCCGGGAACCCGGTAGAGGCGTGGCTTCTGCGGACATTGCGCGATGGGGAGCTGCGCCTGGACGATCTGCGGGCGCGGATGATCCGGGAAGTGATGCCGGAAATAAATCGTTACTTCTCGGAGCTGTGGCGCAATTGGGATGATGAAGAACCGCCAGTGGTTGAGAAAATGCGGCAGCGGTTTTCCGAGGAGAGCTTGGAGCCAGAGGTCACTCTTGCCGGATTGTCCATAGCCGTATTTATTGAGGCGTTCAGCGGTTTTTTAGCGCGGGAGGACGTGGGATGACGGTGTGTATTAAAGTCCTTCCAGCAGGAGACAGCCGGTGCGTGAAAGGGGTGAGTTGCCAATGGAACATCAAAAC
>CAJUPS010000295.1 GCA_910588045.1 uncultured Oscillospiraceae bacterium
AAAACCTGCCCCTCGGCCAGCTCCGGCAATTCCGCCACGGCCTCGCTGTCCTCGTCGGCGTCGGTTTTCAGGGAGGCCCGGAAGCGGCGGTCGATGTCTTTCCAGCCAGCGGCCAGGACGGTCTTGCCCTTGGCGGTGAACTCCTGCCCGGCGCAGGTGAAAACAGCGGTGACGGTCTCGTACTCATGGGCCGGGGCCACGGCGCACAGCAGCTTGCAGCACACCAGGGACAGCAGTTTCCTTTCGCTGTCCGCCAGCCCGGAAAAGCCCTGTTTCACGAACTCCGCCGTGGGGATGATGGCGTGGTGGTCGCTCACCTTGGCGCTGTTCAGGACGCGGCGGATCTCCGGGGAGAACGCCGCCCCCTCCATGAACGGGAGAATGGGGACGATACCGGCCACGATGCCCGCCGCCGTCTGCTCCATGTCGTCGGAGAGGAAGCGGCTGTCCGTCCGGGGATAGGTCAGCAGGCGCTTTTCATACAGCGTTTGGGCGTAGTCAAGGGTCTGTTTGGCCGTGAAGCCGAAAAGCCGGTTGGCCTCCCGCTGCAAGGTGGTAAGGTCGTAGAGCTTGGGCGGCTGTTCGGTTTTCTTCTCCCGTACCACGGAAGCGCAAACGGCCTGCGCTCCTGCACAGGCCGTCTTGACGTTCTCCGCCCCGGCGGGGTCGGGGAAGCGGTCGCTTGCCGCCTCCATGCCGCCCCCGGCGATATGGACGATGTGATATTTCTCTTTCTGGAAGCCGGTGATCTTGGCGTCCCTGTCCGCCAGCATTTTCAGGGTGGGGGTCTGGACGCGGCCCACGGTCAGGGTCTTGTGGTACAGCACAGAGAAAAGCCGGGTGGCGTTAATGCCGATCAGCCAGTCGGCCTTGGCCCGGCACAGCGCCGATTGATGCAGGGGGTCATAGTCCCGGCCCGGTTTCAGGTGGGCGAAGCCCTCCCGGATGGCGCTGTCCTCCATGCTGGAAATCCACAGCCGCTTCATGGGCTTGGTACAGCCCGCCAGGTGGTAGACCGTGCGGAAGATCAATTCGCCCTCCCGCCCGGCGTCGCAGGCGTTGATTACCTCGCTCACTTCCTCGGAGCGAAGCAGCGTCCGCAGGGTGTCGAACCGCTCCCGCTTGTCCGGGGGGACGGTCAGCCGCCAGCTCTCCGGGATGATGGGCAAATCCTCATAGCGCCACTTCTTGAAACGCTCGTCGTACATCCCGGCGTCGGCAAAGGACACCAGATGCCCGATGCACCAGGACACCAGGTAGCCGTTGCCCTGCAAGTAGCCCTCCTGCCGGTCGGTCGCCCCGATCACGGCGGCGATGCTCCGGGCCACGCTGGGTTTTTCCGCGATAACCAACTGATAGCTCATTCCTCGTCCTCCATTTCTTCATCCTCCGGCTCGTCCTCGTCGTCAAAGTCGTATTCGGACAGGTCGGAACTGCCGGACACATCGGCCTTGGGCTTACGGAGCTTGAAGTAGTACAGCGCCCCGCCGCCGCCAGCCAGG
>CAJUPS010000296.1 GCA_910588045.1 uncultured Oscillospiraceae bacterium
ACATTGAGCGGCAGATCACCGAGCAGGAGAATCTTGAAATCATCCAGGCGGTGCGCGGCATGATCTCCGCGCCGGAGGACCTGCGGGCCGTGCTGGATATGATCCGGGCGGCAAATGCGCCGTCCACAACCAATTCTGGAAAGGAGAATTGAGCCTATGAAAACAAAATCCCTGCGGCGCATGGTAGCTCTGCTGCTGTGCGTGTTTTTGTGCCTGGGGGCGGCATTTTCCATGATGGGCGCGGCCTATGCCGCAGAGGTGGAGCCGTCCGGCATCAAAGTAGAGATTACCAAGCCCCCCAACCGTACCAGCGGAAGCGCGGATGTGGGCTACTGCATCACAGATACTGCTGGAAACGGATTTGCCAGCGCCAAAATCAAGGTTGGCCTGGATGGTGAGTGGCAGGATGTGACCGGCAATCTGGAACGGTGGGAGGACCGCTACACCGGGCGCATCACCATTACAGATAATTGCCCCGTTACCATCCGCGTCACAGGAAACGACGGCAGTATCTATGAAAAGATGTGCTACATGGACTGCTTTGCCCAGGGTACACATATTTTCATGACCAATGTGATGGTGGATAACCCCGCAGTCAAGGGCGATGGAGGGAAAGCGGATAAGGCCCCCAGCCCCAATCAAGCGGAAACCAATACTGCCACAAAGCCCACGGCCACACCTCTTAAAGCACCCGCTTCCTCCAGCACGGACCCCCAGGAGAAGCCGGACACTACACCCCGTCTGCCCACCGCGCTGACCCCGGACGGGCAGGGCACAGTGGTGGACAATGTGACGGACCAGGACAGCAAGGAATTTTTCACCTTCACCACCCCCAGCAACAATACCTTTTATCTGGTAATCGACAAACAGCGGGATAGCGAGAACGTCTATTTCCTCAACGCCGTGACGGAAAGCGATCTCATGACTCTGGCGCAAAAGGACACCCAGACCCAGGCCGCTGTCACCGCCACAGAACCGGAGAAACCGCCGGAGGAAACAGAGCCAGTGACCGAACCGCCGGCACAGCCGGAGGAGCCAAAGGAGGAACCGGAACCGCCCGCACCAAAAAGCAATAACGGCATTTTGTTCCTTGCCCTGGCGGCCGCCCTTGCCGCCGGCGGCCTTGGCTACTATTTTAAGGTTTACAAACCCAAGCATGAACTGGACGACGCCGAGGACATTGACGAGTTTGATTTTGAGGGGCCGGAGGAGCCTATGGTCAATGAGGATATGGCACAGCCCTTTGGGGAGGAACCGGAAACACGGGATATTTCCCAGGAAGAAGAAGCCGAACAGCGCCGGCTTTATGAGGAAGATAACGAGGACATTCCCATAGAGGGTGACGATGACCTTGTTTTCTGACAACCCCGGACTGGAGCGCATGATGACGCAGAAGCCCACGGGTGGGCGTGTGAGAAGGGGAAACCCCTC
>CAJUPS010000297.1 GCA_910588045.1 uncultured Oscillospiraceae bacterium
GTTCCATTTGGTTCCCCAATTCTGGATGCACCATTCATACCAAGTGGCATGACCGTATTTCTGGAGATTGCTGTACGCCTGTTCTCCCAGCTTCCAGGTCATCGGGTCCTGCATCCTGCGAGGCCGCCATGCCCTGTCCAACTCCGCCAGTGCGGCCTCTTTCCGCGCGGGGGACAGCTCGGACTTGGTGATAGCGGCACGTTCCTGCGCGAACTCCTGGTACAGCTTCAGGCCGCGCTCTGTCTGAGTACCCGCCTCGATATTGAGAGAGGGCGGCATGGGGATGAGCTTGTTAAAATCGAAGCTGCCCAGCGGTTCGCCATCCATCTTCATGTCATGAGCCATTTTCTGAAACGCGGCCAATGAGACATCGTCCGCGCCGAATGTAATTAAATTCGTAACATGATTTGGCATATCTGCATCGCCTCCTTTACCATCGCAGATGATCCGATGCCCCGCAGCGGCGGCAGGTGAGGTCGCTGGTCCCGTTCTCCGGGTCCGCTGTTTCCTTCCACAGATGGCCTTTAGCCTCGCAGATCATTATTGTCTCCAGACACTTCCGGGCTTCGGCAATGACCTCCGCCTGGAGCTGTTCCATGGTTGGCATCGGAAGTCCCTGGGACTTATAGTCATTGATCAAAGCGCCGATATCCATTTGAAAAAGATCCAGTTCCATATATTGGGTCAGACGTTCCTGCAGCTTCGCCTCGTCCACACACGGTTCCATGGGTGTCTGGGGCAGTTCCAGGCCGCAGTCCGCCATGGTTTCCAGAAGCCTCTGGCGTTCATCGGCGCTCAGGCTGCCGTCCTGACAGGCGGCCTCGATCTCACCGGCAATCTTCAGCAGCTCGGTTTTCTGTGCGTCCGTCAGGGAGAACTCGATCATGATTTTTGTGACATCAAATATCTGAGCGTCAAATTCCTGGTACTTGCTTATGGTACACACCTCCCTATGATCTGCGGCAGCAGGGGAGCTGTCCAATCGGACAGTCCCCCTGCTGCGCAAGATCGTGTTTTCATTTGCCCGCGGACTCCACCGGCCCGTTCCGATCCAGCCACTCATCGAAGTCCAGGGCGTCCGCCAGCAGGAGCGCCATCTGGTGGATGGCGGCCCGTTCCTGGGCATCGTCCAGCCGGACGGCGGTCTCGAACAGGCCCCAGATCAGTTCGGCGGTCATGGGGCCATCGTAGCACTCCAGGAGCTGATCGTCCGGCAGGGCGGCCCTGCCGCTGGCCGTGGCCAGCAGTTCCTTCTGGTGCTGGATCAGGGCGGCGCTGCTGTCCGCCAGCTCCTGGGGCAGCTCCCAGGCTTTGACGGTCAGGGCCGCGCCTGTCTCCAACAGGGA
>CAJUPS010000298.1 GCA_910588045.1 uncultured Oscillospiraceae bacterium
CTCAGAACAGAGTTATCCCCTTGTCCTCCCCGCCTCCGAGAAGCAGCTGGGACAGGCAAAGGAGTCCCTGAGAATCGAGGACTTCGCTCAAGCGGTGATCGCCAGCGCCGAATATACAGCGCCCTATTTGAACCGGCTGATCCCTATGGACAGTATCACTGTAGAGGACGCCAATGAGATGGCTCTCTGTCTCCAGCGCCTTAAAAAAGACGGCGAGATCATGAAATACTGCGCCGCTCTGGAGGTGGAAGAACCGTCCACCTTCACCGAGGCCCTTGATATGGCCATCGACATCGACGACTATGAGCTGATCTCCGACAGCGAACGGGAGTATGGCCGTCAGGCCCTGCGCCGCATGGGTGCAAACGACGAAGTTCTGGAGGCCATAGAAGGCTGCACTGATTTTGACCGGCTGGGCAGTGAGATGATGGATGAGGACGGCGTTCGGCAAACCGGGTTCGGTCTGGTGCGCCGGCTGAGTAAGCCTTTCCCTCCCGCACCGGAGATTGGGCAGGCGATGATGTAAAAAGTTTTTGTAGACTTTCGCCGGGAGTTGTGGTATCTATTGTTGCTGACCAAAAACGAAAGGGAGTGAAACCGTTGCAAATCAACATTTACAAGGACAAAATGCTGGGGGCTCGCCTGTTCGGGGCCTCGGTGCTGTACAGTGCCGCGCCCATCCCCCGTGAGGATGTGCCCCAGGGCTGGTACTGTTACGACCTGCGGGGTACAGCCCGGCATCCGGACGAACCCCACGCGCTGGTGGATCTGGCGGAGGAAAACCATGCCGGCTCGATCCTCTCCTGTCTGCCGCTGAAAAAAGCCCGTGCCCAGTTCCGGCTGGTCAAGGATATGTTCCAGATGACCGGTACAAATCCCTGCTTGGCGGAGTTCTGTGCTGAGGAAAAGATCCGCTGCCCTGAAACGCCTGTCCGCCATCTGCTGTGCCCCGCATCCCCCGAGGATGCGGGGCTTTTTTATGCTCAGACGCCGGAGAGGGATAGGAAAGGGCCCCCACCGGAGCCCAGCGCAGCGGGTCCGGTGGGGAAAGGAAGAAGGAACGAAGCGGGTGGAGTTTTCGCCGCCAGGCGGAAACGGAACAGAGCGGAGTTTCTTCTGACGCGGTGGCCCAGAGGCCCCGAAGAGCTGAACATCCGGGAGTTCCGGGATGAGCTGGACAAGGTGGTGAACGATCTCCGCAAGGGCGTCCTGAAAGACCTCCCCTCCATGCGGCGGTACTGCTATGGCAGTAAGGGGGCCATTGAGGGTGGTACCTGCTGCCAGAACTACGGCTTCACGCTGGAGACGGAGCGATACCTCTATCGCCTGCGGTGCAACCC
>CAJUPS010000299.1 GCA_910588045.1 uncultured Oscillospiraceae bacterium
GCAGCGGCTTGGAATCAACCGCAAGACAGTAAAGCGGTATTGGGAAATGCCGGTAGATGAGTACGAGGAAATGAGCAGCACAGTCTGCCGGAAGCAGTACTTGGACAAGTACCAGGCGCAGATTTTGGAGTGGCTGCGGGAATTTCCAGACCTGACAGCGGCCCAGGTATGCGACTGGCTGAGGGAACACTACCGGGAGGAGGTGAGCGAGCGAACAGTATCCCGGTATGTGAAGCAGGTACGGGAAGAATACGGGCTGAAAAAGAGCGCGGCGCCGAGAGAGTATGAGGCGGTGCCGGAGCTGCCGATGGGGAAACAGATGCAGGTGGATTTCGGACAGAAGATGATGCCCAACGTGGACGGCGGGCAGACCAAGGTGTATGTGGCGGCGTTCGTACTGTCCCGGTCGCGGTACAAGTACGCGCAAGAGCAAAACCGGCCCTTTACCATCGTAGACCTTGTACGGATCTGCCATGACTGCTTCCAATACATGGGCGGGATGCCGGAGGAACTGGTATTCGACCAGGACAGTATCGTATGCGTAAGTGAAAACGCGGGGGACATCATCTACACCTATGAGTTTGAGAAGTTCCGGCAGGAATGTGGTTTGTCCATCCGGATGTGCCGCGGAGCGGACCCGGAAAGCAAAGGAAAAATTGAGAATGTGGTGAAGTACATCAAGGGGAACTTCCTCAGCCACCGGCTGTATGTGGACGATGGCATCCTCAACGGAAGCTGTCTGGAATGGCTGGAGCGGACCGCCAACGCCAAGGTGCATGGGACCACCAAGCTGATCCCAGCGGAGGTATTCCAAGAGGAGCGAGAGTACCTGCGGCCCCTGCCGGTCTGTGACCAGGTGAAGCGCCCGGTGATCTGCCGGACGGTGCGCAAGGACAACACAATTATCTACAACAGCAACCGCTATTCCGTCCCTCTGGGTACCTACACCACCCAGCCAGAGGTGCGCATTGAAACACTGGACGGGGTTCTGTACATCCAGACGATGTTTGGCGAACCCATCTGCGAGCACCGCATCTCCTCCGGGCGGGGGCTGCTGATCCAGAGCCAGTCCCACCGGCGGGACCGCACCTCAAAACTGGACAAGCTGCTGGAGGAACTGGACACCGAGCTGGACGGCAGGGCCACCGAGTTTTTGACAGCAATCCGCGTGGACAAATCCCGCTATGCCAGGGACCAGTTCCGCTTGATCCACTCCCTGCTGGACCAGTACGGCATGGAGGCGGCGCTCCAGGCCATTGGCTTCTGCCAGCGCAGCAGGCTCTACAGCGCCAACAC
>CAJUPS010000300.1 GCA_910588045.1 uncultured Oscillospiraceae bacterium
GTCCTCGCCTGCCTCCATACGCAGATAGCGGTAGTCGCGGCTGGCGATCTCTGGGAACAGCTTTGCGAAATTGCGGTAATTCAGCTCCACCTTGGTCCGTCCGGGCTTTTGGGGCTTGGTAGTGGCGTAACTTGCCGCCACCGCCTTTTCCAGCTCCGCCCGCAATTTTGCGATCAAATTTTCAACAGCTTCCCGGTCCGCCGCCGGGAAGCTGAATGTAACTTCGCCGTTCTCATGGACAATCTGCGCGGCGCTGATCCCGTTAGCCTCTATAAGCCGCGCCACCAGCGGTGCTTCCTCCGCAGTCACCGTGGCCCGATAGCTGCGCTCGGTGGCAGTGGTTTGCCAGCCCTGTTCGCCGCTGTCCTGAATGGCCTGTTCCTGCCGGGAAAGCAAGGTGCTGGGCTGGCGCTCCCCGGTCTGCGCCTCAACGGGCACAAGGGTCACAGAATGAAATTCCCGCAGCTTTTCAATGTACTGCTCTACCGAATGGGCGGGGACGCCGCACATCTCCACACGCCCAACGCCAGCTATGGGCCGGGTAGTCAGGCTGAGGTCCAGCAGGGCAGCGGCGGTTTTGGCATCCTCACCGAACATCTCAAAGAAATCGCCCACTTGAAACAGCACGATATTGTGGGGATTCGCCTCTTTGATCTCCTTGTAGCCATCCCACCACGGAGAGCGGGAGGTTTCCTCATGCTCTGCCGCCTGGGGAGGGGCAGAGGGTTCCGGTTCCAGCGGGGCGGGCGCTGCCGGGAAGAACAGGCTGAATTGGCCGCTCTGGTCCTCCTGTGCCTGGGTGCGCCGTTTGCTCGCCAGGGCGCGGGCCGCAGCCGCCAGCCGGTCGCCGGAAGCGGGCGGGGCCTCGGAAGGTGTGCGTTGGGGCGTGGGGGCCGCGCGCTTGGCCTCTTTTGCCGCCTGTTTCTTCTGACGCTCCGCCTCCAGGACAGCCTCCGGCAGTGGAGTAAACAAAGGAGATTCCCCCCTCTGATACATCCCCACATCCCGTAGGGCGAGCTGCATTTCAGTATAGTGGGGTGTATCAGGCGAAAGAGGGGCAAAGTCGCTCAACATCCGGTTGAAAATCTTCTCCACCTGTTCCGGGCTGTCCAGCAGGGGCAGAATATCCTGTTTCGCCGCGTTAAAATCCCACTCGTGGGGATAGGTCCGGTCGGGGTCCGGCTTATAGTAGTTGAAAGCGTGAATCCTCCGGGCAAGGGTTACTTTCTCATAGGCCGGAAGGTACGCCTTTTCCTGATCGTTGAGGTACTGCCCGCTGTCAATCAAGGCTCGGA
>CAJUPS010000301.1 GCA_910588045.1 uncultured Oscillospiraceae bacterium
ACTGCCGGTGTCTGCGTTGAAAAAGGCATGGGAACACGCTGTTCAGGAGGTGCATCAGGAGACGGAACGGATCAACGCCAGCATTTTTGACCGCCCCAAGCCGCCGAAACGGCGGGACGGTCATGACCGCTGAGGTCATGATGGGAGGAGAAACACTATGTCCAGTAAAAAAATCTCTTTGACCGGCGAGGTGCATATCAGCACCGGCAGCGTCTATACCACCGTGGACGCGCTGGAGGCCATGAAGGTCATTGGCGTGGCCTACGGCCTCTACAGCCACGCTGAGGAGTGCCGGGATCAGCGGGTCATGCTGGACGAGGGCGGGGACCACCCTGCCCTCGTTGTGCAGGAGGATGTCAGCCACCACGGGAGTCCCCTGTGGGAGACGGTCCGCACCCTGACAGATGACCCCAGACAGATCCAGCGGTATCTGGCCTTCCGGGATACGCTGAAGATGATGCGGGAGATGGATCGGGAGCAGGAGCGCCCGCCTGTTCCCCAAACGCCGTCGCTGCCGCCTGATCCAAAGAAAGTGAGGAAAAACCGTTATGAGCGATAAGATCAAGATCCTGGTGGTGGAGCCGATGAAGCCCTGCGAGGTGCTGGAGCTCCCCGACACGCTGGACGCTATGCGGCAGATCGTTGGCGGCGACATCGAAGCCGTTACGTCCCTTCGGGATGCGTCCGCCATTGTCTGCAACGAGAACGGGAAACTCCTGGATCTGCCCCATAACCGCCCGCTGCTGGATGAAAGCGGGCTGCTGCCGCTGGATATCCTCCACGGCACGTTTTTTATTACCGGGGTCAGCGGGGAGCGTTTTGTCTCTTTGACAGACGAACAGATCCAGCACTATAAAAATCTATATGACAACGCGGCGGTTTTGACCGCAGAACGGCCTGAGAACCAGGCGGAAATTGCGCCGGAGTCCGTCATGCTGAACTTTGCCGTAGACTGCCAGCTGTCGTTCCGATTTGCTCGTGACGGGCAGGAAGCCGCTGAATCAAAAGATGCGTTCATCAGCCACGTCACAGAAGTGTTTAACGAGGATACAGCTCTGGCGGAACGGACGGTCGGGGGCTTGGATTTTACCTTCCAAGACGGCTGTGCTGAAGTGCGTTATACGTTTGCCAGCCAGGAGAAAGACGAGGCAAGCGCCGAGGCATTCTCGGAACAGTGTGTGCGGGATGTACAGGACCGGCTGGAGGGATTTGGCTGCAAAGTAGAAAAGATCGAGTGCTTTGCGGAGGAACTGGAACCGGACCCCGTAAGAGAGCCGGACAA
>CAJUPS010000302.1 GCA_910588045.1 uncultured Oscillospiraceae bacterium
CCCTGCGGTCGCTCCGGGCTTCGGGGGCCGTTGGCCCCCTCGGCGGGCATCCGCCCGTGTTGCGCCCCCGCCCTCCCCTCGGGGCCGCTTGCGGCTTTCGGGGGCTCGGCCCTGCGGGGCCGGAAAAGGGCCCTAGCGGGCCCTGTAACGGTTTTGAAGAATGGCTAGGCTCCTACCCTGTGACCCTCTGCAAACCCGCTCAGAGAGGATTCTAGGGGCCTTTACGGGTATCTGGGGTTGTACGGTCGCTACGCTCCCTCTGATGCCACCCGGCCCTACGGGCCTCTGGCATATCCAAGAACGAAAAAAGGACAGGCCTCGACAGCCTGTCCTCTCATCACTCCTAATCCCGCTCCCTATTCGGTTTTTCATACTTGGCCCGGTAAATCTCATAAGCCATAGCGTAAATATACGTGGTTGCGGCGTCACTATGGTTTAAAGCCCTCTGCACCCGGCCTAGATTGCCACCACAGCGGTTCAAGAGGTCAACGGCGTATAATTTCCTCAGTGAGTGCGGGGCCACGTTCTGCGGCAATCTAAATGCCTTTGCGGCCCTCTTAACGTCCCACCATACCGTCTGCCGGGTCCTATGCTTCTGCGGGTCCTTTGGGCTGGAGAACACCCAGACAGGCCCCGCCTGTGCCTGAAGCTGAGATAAAAGCTCATTCGTCAGATTGACCCGCCGCCGTTTCCCAGTTTTCTGCTCCGTAATCCAGAATTGCCGGGCCAGTGCCGCCGATCGGAGCGACACCACATCACCGACACGCAAACCAGTTGCCACACATACCCGGCAGACCAGACGATTGGCGGGAGTGAGCGCCGCTAGAACATGCTCCATCTCCCGCCACACAAGATATTCCGTTGTCAAATGATGCCCACCGCCTTGAGCACATCCAGCACTTGACCGCTCTCACTGTAGCGGCCCTCCTCCATGAGCACCCGCAGACGGCTATAACCCGTCTTTTCCAGCTCCCGAAGCTCCATTACAGCTTCCCAGTTCGGCTTAGAATCAAGAAACTGCTCCTTAGCTCTTTCCATACTCGACCCTCCTTTTCACCTGAGACAAAAGCCCCTGCGGGACAGCGGCCCCGCCGTGCGCTTGACAGTCCCAAAAATGTCAAACGACATCCATCAACCATGCGTGTTTGCGGTCAAAAGTTGTACGTCTGCGTACACCCTGCGTCAAAATTATTTTGACCGGCCCGTCCTGGCCGCTCTTACCGGGGCGGCTCCGCCCGCTCTGTCGGGCCGGCACTCGCTCCGCTCGGC
>CAJUPS010000303.1 GCA_910588045.1 uncultured Oscillospiraceae bacterium
GTCAAATTCTACACGCGCACATCGGGCATTGTGATCCCCCTGCGCAGTGTGGACGGACTGCTCCGTGGCCTGCAAATCCGGCTGGATCACCCGATCCGGGATAAAAACGACCCGCCGGACAAACAGGGGACGAAATACCTGCCGCTGACCTCCACCGGGAAAAATCAGGGGGTCAGCTCCGGGTGTCCCATTCATTTTGTTGGCGATCTCCACGCCCGTGTGGTCTATGTGACCGAGGGTGCATTGAAAGCGGATATTGTCCATGCCCTGACAGGGCGCACCTTTGTTGCGACCATCGGGGCGAATAACCCCAACGGCCTGGACGAACTGTTTTCCTTTTTGTACCGCAATGGCACGGAGGAGATCATCGAGGCGGAGGATATGGACAAGTACCGCAACGTGGAAGTCAACCGCGGGGCGGCGATGGTCTATCAGCTGGCGCGAAAGAACGGCATGGCCTGCCGCCGGCTGAACTGGAACCCAAACTATAAAGGGATCGACGACTGGCAGATTGCCCTGCGCAGAAAGCAAATTGAGAAAAAGGAGCAAATCAGCATGAATTTCAAGGAGATGTACCTCAACGGACTGTGTGACTTCGATTATATCGACATAGGCGTTGAGGAGTGGCATAACCGCCCGGATGACGGTGTGAGCATCGAGGAACATCTGGGGCTCACACCAGAGGAGTACGGGATATATCTGCGGCAAAGGCCGGATGAAACCCTCCAGGACTGTCTGGACAGCCAGCGGCGGCTCCAGCACTACCGGATTTACCAGTTGGACCTGAGCGGCGGAAAAACGGTGCCCTTTGCCTTCGCCGGCATCAAAAAGATGCTGGAAAAGGGCTATGAGCAGCCGCCCGCCTCTTTGTACCGGCTGGTGTATGACGGCGAAATCTTCTGCCCCAGTGAGCAGAGTGAGCGCGATGTGCTGGAACGGATCTTCACCCGTTACTACGACACGCTGCCAAAGGATTTCCCCGGACGAAACACAGCCCTGTCCGATGTGATCGAATTGTACGGGGACAGTGGCCGCATCTATTTCTACTGTGATGTGGACGGGTTCCCTGGGGTGAAATTTTCCCCCATGCTGGCAAAGCCGCTGAATGCAGATACATGATACCAAACCGGCAGCTTCAAAGCATATCGGATGTCTGCAACGCACTGGGAGCGGATGTCCGATACCATCCAGAATACCGGCATCTGATCGTACTGGCCTGGGAGCATGAGTGTTGGCTGGCAAAAACAGGGAGAA
>CAJUPS010000304.1 GCA_910588045.1 uncultured Oscillospiraceae bacterium
CGTCAGTATACTGCCACAGAGCAGGACACACCCCACCTGATCAGTCCAGACCGCTTGCTCCCGGTGCCGGATGCCGCCGCCCAGCTGAACGCGGTCTGGATGCTGTTTCAGACTGCGGTGAATGCTCCCGAGGACTATCGTCAGACGCTCCTGGAAACAGCCAGAACGCTCACAGAGATGGGTGGGCTGGAGGATATGCTCCTGACCACCAAAATCCCCGCTGCAGGATTCGTGAGCGTGGAGGATCTTCGGACGGAACTGGAGGATGTGCGTGTGGCGCTCCACCTCCAGGAGGCAGCGGACCATATCGCCGGACAGCCGGGTCAGATACTCTCACCTTGATCCCTGGATCACTACACCAACAGCAGCGGGGCGCTCCTGCCAGGAGCGCCCCGCTCAGATAGAATGGAGGATGCTAAATGACGAAAGAAGCCTTTGAGGGAAAACTCAACGCTCTGGTACCCCAGCCTGACCCTGAGATCACTGCCGCGCTGTTTGCCTTTGGGCAGGAGCTGGGTCAGGAAGAAGCCTGCGACGGAGTGCGGGAGCTGCTCAACAGCATGAGTTTTGTCTCCCGGCACTTCTCCGCCGTGACCACGCAGAGCGTTTACGAGATCATCCAACACGGCTCGGCGGCCCTGCCTGGTGAAATGGTGGCGGCAGCTGTGTATCTGGAGAACGGCAACACACTCCAGGACGTCGCTGAGATGGCAGACCTGGGAATGCTCATGTGCTTCCACTGTCCGCGGGACATGGAGGAACTCAGTCCGTTGGCTCTGTGTGTTGTGACAGAGGGCGGACACAGCCGGTGCTTCCACACGCTGCACTTCGGCGCGTTCGATCCTGATACTGCTCTGCGGTCTGCGCGGCAGTACGCTCACGACCGGCAGATCTCCGTCACAGACGCTCTGCTCTCGCTCACCACGGACATGGTGCTGGACGCCAACGGCGGTGCAAAGAAGATCCTGGTGGGCGGCGATCCAGATATGACTCAGGCGCTGTCCGCCGTCTTCTCCCGCTGCCCTGCGGCAGCCGCGCGTCTCACCTTCGACGCTGACCGCAGCCAGACGGCAGTGGAGTACAACCCGCTGTGGCTGGAGCTGCGTCAGAAGCAGGGACCTGCTCAGAGCGGGATGCAGCTGACGGTGTAGCGGAGTGCGTCAAGGGCCGTTCCCTATGCGGAGCGGCCCTCGCTCTTGTTCCCCGCTGTGCGCCGCAGTAAGCCCCTGTGTGCCGCCCGGCC
>CAJUPS010000305.1 GCA_910588045.1 uncultured Oscillospiraceae bacterium
GCCGAGCGGAGCGAGTGCCGGCCCGACAGAGCGGGCGGAGCCGCCCCGGTAAGAGCGGCCCGGATACGGGTAGGTCAAAAGAATTTTGACGCAGGGTGTACGTAGACGTACAACTTTCGACTGAAAACACGCATCGTTGAGAGATGTTGTTTGACATTTTTGGGTTTGTCCAATGCTGGCGGCGGCGCTTGCCGCCCATAAGGCCGAGCCAGCCCATAGCCAGGGATAGACCCAGCAAAAGGAGGGGTGACAATGGATAGAGCCAAGGATCAGTTTTTGGACTCTAAGCCTAATTGGGAGACTGTAATGGAGTTGCGAGAGCTCGAAAAGGCGGGTTATAGCCGTCTGCGGGTCCTGTTGACTGAGGGCCGCTATAGTGAGAGCGGTCAAGTGCTGGATGTGCTCAAGGCGGTGGGCATCATTTGACGGCAGAGTATCTGGTGCGGCGGGAGATGGAGCACGTATTTGCAGCTCTTACTCCCGCCAACCGTCTGGTCTGCCGGGTCTGCGTTGATACTGGGCTCCGGGTGGGTGATGTGGTTGCCCTGCGGTCTGATCAGTTGGCTCGGCAATTTTGGATTGCGGAGGCCAAGACAGGCAAGCGGCGGCGGGTCAACCTCACAGACGGCCTTTTAAAGGCCCTACAAGCTCAGGCTGGCCCCGTCTGGGTGTTTAGTAGCCCCAAGGACGCAACTCGGCACAGGACGCGTCAGGCGGTCTGGTACGATGTTAAGCGGGCCGCAAGGGCATTTAGGCTGCCGCAAAACGTGGCCCCGCATTCGCTCCGCAAAGTGTACGCCGTCCAGCTCCTGGAGCGCTGTAAAGGCGACGTGGGCCGGGTGCAGCGGGCCCTTAACCATAGTGACGCTGCCACCACGTATATCTACGCTATGGCTTATGAGATTTACCGGGCCAAATACGGCCAGACAACCAAATAGGGGACGGAATTTGAGTTGATGAGAGGACAGACCCCCGGGGGTCTGTCCTTTTTTCGTCGTGGATATGCGAGAGCGAAGCGGTTCGCATCAAAACAACCCCCGATACCCGTACACGGTCACAGAGGTTACTAGATCCGGGTTTGAACTAGGCTACAGAGTAGGCAGGGGCCACTTTCAAAACCAAACCCCCCGCAGGGCCACGCCCCGAAAGCCGCAAGCGGCCCCGAGGGGAGGGCGGGGGCGCAACACGGGCGGATGCCCGCCGAGGGGGCCAACGGCCCCCGAAGCCCGGAGCGA
>CAJUPS010000306.1 GCA_910588045.1 uncultured Oscillospiraceae bacterium
ATACGCGAGGTTGCGGATGCTCCGGATATCATGGGTATCTCAAAGCCTGCTGGCCTGAAATCTCCACGCGGGGAGGTGAAAATCATGAACCCACTTTTTGTAGGCATTGACGTGAGCAGCAAGAACAATGTGACCTACCTGATGAAGCCAGACGGCAGCAAGCACAGCAGTTTTTCCGTGCAAAACAACCTGGGCGGTGCTAAACTGATGTCAGAGAAGATCGTGTTGGCAATGGAGACCATGGGGCTCAACGATGTGGTGATCGGCCTGGAGGCCACATCCATCTACGGGGACAGCCTGGTCTACGCGCTCCGCGAGGACAGGCGGCTGGGCCGGTATCAGAGGAAACTCCATGTACTCAACCCCAAGCAGGTCAGGAAGTTCAAGGAATCCTACCCGGACCTGCCCAAGAACGATTGGGTAGACGCCTTTGTAATCGCCGACCATCTCCGTTTCGGCAGGATCGGCAAGGAGGTCTACATGGACGACTATCGCTATAAATCCCTGCAAACCCTCACCAGGGCCAGATTTGATGTCGTACAAAACCTGACACGGGAGAAGCAGCACTTCGCCAATTACCTGTTCCTAAAATGCTGCGGCATGGCCCAGGACAAGGATATCGCCAACTCCAGCGCCACCACCATCGCTTTGATGGAGCGGTTTGAAACGGTGGACGAGCTGGCCTACGCCGACCTGGACGAACTCACCAAATTCATTGATGAAACCGGGCGTAACTTCGCGGACCCGGCGGCCAAGGCCAAAGCAATCCAGACCGCCGCCAGAAACTCCTACCGTCTGCCCATCACTGTGAATAACTCAGTCAATCAGGCGATGGCCGTTTCTATCGCCACCATGCGGGCTTTGGGGAAGCAGATCAAGGTCTTGGACAAGGCCATTGAGCAGCAGTTTGAGATCATCCCCAACACGCTGACCTCCATCCCCGGTATCGGCAAGGTCTACTCCGCCGGTATCATCGCCGAGATTGGCGATATCCACCGCTTCAGCTCCCAGGCGTCCGTTGCCAAGTTTGCCGGTCTTGTCTGGACACAGCATCAGTCCGGCGACTTCGAGGCACAGCACAGCAAGCTCATCAAGTCCGGTAACCGCTATCTCCGTTACTACCTGCTGGAAGCCGCCAACTCCGTCAGAAGATGCGACTCTGAGTTCCGGCGCTACTATGACCTCAAATTCAAAGAGGTCAATCAGTTCCAGCATAAACGCGCACTC
>CAJUPS010000307.1 GCA_910588045.1 uncultured Oscillospiraceae bacterium
GCCAATGCCTTTTGCGCTCTTGCTTCTTCCTCGGCTGTCAGGACAACCTCCGGTCTGGGCGGAACGAAACAGCCGATGAAGTTGAAATATATATCAACCTTCTGCCGCCTGTCCCCGGTGGATTTGTCCGCCTCATGGACAACGACTTTCTCTATAAACTCGTTGAGCATAGGGGCGGTCAGTTCGTCAAAGTTGGTGTATCGCCGCACAAGAGAAACAAACCTCTGCGCCCTCATGCCGTCCTCGGCCTGGGCGGTGATGCCCTCTTTCAGCCCTGCGGCCTCCTGCTCCAATGCGCTCTGCTCGGTGTCGTACTCCACCAGCAGACGGTTGAAGTGCTTGTCGGGTATCTTCCCGGTGGCGTTTCCCTCATACAGTTTCTTGATTAACTCGTCCAGTTCGGCTATCCGCTTCTCGACTTTGTGGAGCCGCTTCTTCTGCTCCTTGGCGGTCTGCTCCTGCCCCGCGCTGGCGGCATCCCGCACGATGCGGATAAACTCTTTCTCATCTTCCCGGACGTAGGCGCTCACCTCGCGGATCGCCGTCAGTATCAGCTTCTCCATCGTGGAAGTCTTGATAAAGTGCATGGTGCAGTCACGGGTCAGGTGACGGTAGCCGCCGCAGATATAAGCGTCATCAGCGTCAAAGACTTTCTTCTTGGTGGGGGACGGCTGGCGGTGGGTCATCTTGCACCCGCAGTCGGCGCAGTAGAGAAGCCCGGTCAGCGGATTTGCGGGGCGGTCTGGATAGCTGGGCTTGCGGATGGTTTTCTTCAGACGATGGGCAAGCTGCCACGTTTCCTCGTCCACGATGGCCTCATGGGTGTTGCGGAAAATCATCAGTTCTTCCGGCTTGGCCTTGCGCCGCTTCTTGGTCTTGTAGTTCTCGCAGATGGTCTTGCCCAACACGGTATGGCCCATGTACTCCTGCTTTTCCAGAATGTACCCAACCGCCGTACTTGACCAAAGGCAGGGGTCATAGAAGCCGTGGCTGTGGTGGTTCTCTGGGTAGTGCTGCTGTGCGTAGGCGGCGGGTATGAGTATCTTGTCCTCGGTCAGCGTCCGGGCGATTGCCTGGACACCTTTCCCATCAATGACCATCTGGAAGATGCGCCGGACAACGGCGGCGGCTTCTTCATCGACAATGAGGTGCTGTTTGTCCTGCGGGTCGCGGCGGTAGCCA
>CAJUPS010000308.1 GCA_910588045.1 uncultured Oscillospiraceae bacterium
ATGTAGTCCCCAGCACCGTCAAAGGTGAGCGTCCCGCCGTTGGCGGAGAGGGTCACGGGAACCTCCTTGCCGTCCCTGGTCAGTGTCCAGCGGACGGAATCGGGTTTGCCGCCCTCCACCGTCAGGCCAATCTCCACAGTTTCATCCTCATGCACCTTGTCCGCGCTGGCGGTCACGGTAGGGACGATCACCGGCAGGATGGTGATGGACTGGCTGGCGGTGTACTGCTTTCCGGCAGCGTCCGTGAGGGTGGCGGTCAGGGTGTACTTGCCTGTCCCGGTCAGGGCCAGAGTGCCGCCATCCTTGGTGAAGCCCTCCGGCATGGGAACGCTGTCCCCGTCCTTGGCCAGCGTCCAGGCCACGGAGCCGGTCAGATCATTTTTCAGCAGCAGCTTCACATCCTCCGTCCGGTCGGTGTAGCCATACTCCGGCAGAGAAAAGGCAATGTCACCGATGGGCAGGACCTCCACAGTTTTCTCGCAGGAGGCGGTGCCGCCGCTGTTCTCCGCAGTGCCTTTCAGCGTGTAGCGGCCAGCCTCCATGAAGAAGCAGATACCGCCGTCTTTGGTGAAGCCCTCCGGCATGGCGGCAGGTTTTCCGTCACGGGTCAGCTCCCATGTGACGGCCTCCGCGCCGGTGAGGGTGGTTTTCACGGAGACGGAATCCCCCACATACCGATACGCCGGAAGGTCAAAGGCGATTGTGGGCTTGTCGGCCTTGCCGGTAAACAGGACCTTGTTGCCCTTGTCCATGCCGCTGGGGTAGACGATGGAGCAGCCCTTCTCGGACAGCTCTGCCGCCGCAGCGTCAAAGACCACCTGCACCGGGCCGTCATTCCGGGGCGTGACCACGCCCGCAACGGTGGATTTTCCGCTGATGTTGACGGCGGAGCCGCCCCACACCACCAGCCGCCCCTTGACGGTAATGTTATTGAGGTCCAGGGCTTTCTCCCCCAAGCCGTTGGCTAGGATCAGGTCGCTTTCAAACACAGCGTCCTTGATGCTCACAGAGCCACGCACCAGAACTGTGCCCCGGTAGGTCCCGGTGAGGTTGCCGGAATCATGGACGCTCTGGAAGATGCTGCACATAATCTGCGCCATCTCCGCCCTGGTGATCTGGCCCTTGGGGTTCAAGCGGCCATCGTTGTAGCCGCTGACGTAGCCGCGCTCCACCATGGCGG
>CAJUPS010000309.1 GCA_910588045.1 uncultured Oscillospiraceae bacterium
CCCTCGTAGCGGAAGGACACCGGCTGGCCGTCCCGGAGCAGGTAGGCCCGGAACTTCTTCTTGTCCCGCCCGAAGCTGGTGAGGGGCAGGCCCGCCGCAAGATGGACAGCGGCGGTGGGTTCCGCGCCCCGGTGGGCCAGCTCTTTGGCGATGGCGGCGAGGGTCAGCAGGTAGTAGTCCTCCGTGGCCGTTTTGTCCTTCTGGAGCGGCTGGCGTCCGCTGCCCACCACATAGAACCCGCCGCCGTATTCCAGCACATCCTTCTGGGTATAGGGTTCATTGTCGTACCCCACCAGCCCGGTGGGGAAAGCGCAGTGGGTGGTTTTCATGGCGGCGTAGCCGTGATCCACCCCGATGGTGATGGTGTCGCTCATCTGGAATCACCCCGATCCTTTTTGATTTTTTTGCTCTTTTTTTCTGTGGCACGAACCATTTTGATTTCCGGGTTGGTGAGGTTCCAAGTATCGTCACGCTGCCTGATTCTCTGTGCCAACTCCTCCGGCGTCAAATATTTAGCGCATAGTTTTGGCAGGTAGGCGGCAGTCTCGCTCCAGGTATAGGGATACCCGATCCCTTCGCCATACACAATATCCGGCTCGATCTTCTCCGACCATGCACGGGATACGGCGGGGTCAAAATCTTCGTAAGTGTTCCGTCCAGTGAGTTCCTCATAAGCGTAATTACCTACATAGCAGATCGTTTCAAAACAGCAGTCCCCATAGACAGGTACATCCGCCAATGAGTCCGGGTCCTTCAGCGCGGCCATGTACACATCCCGGCCCTGGGCGATCAGCCAGCCCCGGAAGTCGGTAAAACCGTCATCGGTGCAGCCGTCCAACATGACAGAGGCGGCGCTCCAGAGGCCGTATTTGTATGCCGCCGCCCGATACGCAAAGGCGGCATAGTCGAAATTCAGGGCCTGCTCCGGCCCCATCTCTATCAGCCGGTTCTCCAGCCATTGGCAGAAGGCATCCTGGTCCTGGCCGCACTGCTCCTTTGCCTGGGCGATCAGTTCCCAGAAGGTGTCCTTGTTGATCTCACTGATACTGCTCACCGTGTCTCACCTCCCCGTTTTGGCTGCGGGCTGTGCTGCTTCAGTTCCGTTATAGCGCCCGCCTCCTGTTCCGGCTCTAAAAGGCTTTGAAAGCCCATGCGCTCCAGCACCTTCGCATAGAGC
>CAJUPS010000310.1 GCA_910588045.1 uncultured Oscillospiraceae bacterium
GACGCACCTGGTCCAGCGATTTTGCAAAAAAGTAGTTGTGGATGTTGAAGTTCAGCTTGTTATAGGCCCGGTCATGGACGGAATACTGGCCAAACGGCACGTTTCCTACGGCTAAATCATAAAAATCCCGCCGGTCAGTGGTTTGAAAGCCCGCGATAGTGATGTCTGCTTTGGGATAGAGCTGTTTTGCGATGCGCCCGGTGATGGAATCCAGTTCCACGCCGTACAGTTTGCTGCCCCGCATTTCCTCCGGCAGCATACCGAAGAAATTGCCCACGCCGCAGGAGGGTTCCAGGATATTGCCGGTCTGGAATCCCATTTTCCCCACCGCTTCATAAATGGCCTGGATAACGGTAGGGCTGGTGTAATGGGCGTTTAAGGTGGTCCCTTTGGCGGCTTCATATTCCTCCGGGGACAGCGTTGCGTAGAGTTCCGCAAACTCCTTGGCCCAGGCGGGCTTGCTCTCGTCAAAAGCGTCTGCCAGACCGCCCCAGCCCACATACCGGGAAAGGGTTTCCTGTTCTTCCGGCGTGGCCTGCCGGTTTTCAAACTCCAATTCTTTCAGGAGATTGATTGCGTCCATATTGGCCCGGAATTTTGCTTTCGGCCCTCCTTCGCCCAGGTGAATGTCGGTGATACGGAAGTTCCCGGCTGTCGGCTGGGGTGGGGTGGGTTCCGGTTTCTCTATGTGCAGGGTATGAATCTCCACATCATAGGGCAGGTGGTTCTGTTCGCCCGGATAACGGGTGACAGGGGTGGTAGTCATTCGCGGCGCTGGTTCCGGTGCGGGAGGATTCCCCAAATCCGGCTGTTTCTCTGCTGGCTGTTCCTTTAGCTGTGCCGGTTCGTGGGAGAATCCGTCCAGTTCCTGCTGGTAGAGGGCGCGGAGTGCGGCGGCAACCGGTTCCCAGCTTTCATACAGCGCCGCCAGAACCGTTTCATCCTCCCGCAAAATCTCTACTTCCATGCCTTTGTCGGTTGTTCTGTAATCTGCCGTATCCCCGGTTTCCAGCTGCATGGTTTCCACTGTACCCGAAAACCGCTGGGAAAGATGCTGGGCAACAGCCGGATTGCCTGCGCCGCTTCGGAGCAGTACCGCTATATCCTCCTTTGCCAACCCATCCAGTAAACCGCCATCCCCGGTCAGA
>CAJUPS010000311.1 GCA_910588045.1 uncultured Oscillospiraceae bacterium
CCTTGGTGGTGGTGGACTTCACCGCGGCAGCGGGGCTGGCCTCAACGTAGACGTTGGTCACGCCGCCAGCAAAACCCTTGGCCAGCAGGCCGTCCTTCTGAGAAGTAAATTTCAGGCCGGTGTTTCCAGTGTTCTTTTCAACCTTGATTTCCCCTGCGGTAGACCCGCTGAAAATCTTGTCGGCCGTAACCACTTCGCCGCCGGTCAGAGTGACCTTTGTATCGGAAGAAGTCAGCTTGGCAATGATATTATCCAGAGAATCGGAAAGGCTGCTGCCAGGCTGGAAATCCTTCCCGGCCTCCAGGGCAATGTTGAAGCTGCGGCCATCGGACAGGGTGCCGCTGACATTGAACTTGTCGCCGGCGGTGAAGTTGCCGGTAGCGCCGGTGGTAGCGTAGATGTTCTTCGGGTCAGTGCCGGCACTTGTGCCCGCAGTGGAGGTCTTGCCGGAACCGTTGACAGTGGTAAAGGTAGCCGCACCAGCGCGTTTAATCTCCACATCACCGAGGGCGAACTTACCCGTAGCACTGTTAGCCGCCGTAACCTGAATAGCGCCGTGTGCGGTAGTTCCATCTTTCTTTTTATTTGCCGCCACGGTAAAGAAATCCTTAACCGCAAACAGGCTCTCATCGGCGACCGTAGTATCACTATCAATGAAAGACGCCTTGTTGAGTTCCGCAACGATGTTCGCGGTGGTCTCCTCAATCGAGTTGCCCTTCATCTTATCCGTGACGGTAATTTCGGTATACAGGTCTTCGTCATTTGCGCCCTTGAAATGGAAGCGGACCACATCACCGACATGCACATCCGTACCGGCGCCGGTTGTGCCACTGCCAAACAGAGTCTCCCAGCCGGCGGCAGTCATGCCGGTCGCGCCCACAGCGCCGGGCTTGGAGGTGGTGCCATCCTTGGTACCCAGGTCGAACTTGGCGTCGTTGACGGTGATCTCGTCAACGTAGGTTTTAGTGGAGCCCTCTTCCTTGTTGGTCAGGGTGACCTTGGTGCCGTCCACCTTTACCTCAAACTGCTGGGCGATGTTCGCATCTTTGCTCAGAGCGTCCTGGATGCTGGCAGCCTGCTCCTCGGCAGTAGTGCCAGTGATCTCGGTGCCGAAGGTCAGGGTCTTGGTTCCG
>CAJUPS010000312.1 GCA_910588045.1 uncultured Oscillospiraceae bacterium
GAGAGAATGACCGCCAGGATCGCAGTCAGCAAAATCGGCTGAAGCATCCCCATTGCCAGGGCAAACACCGTCAGCTGGCTGATGGAAATGCGCAGGATGGTTCCGTCCGTCAGCCGCTGTGCATAATACAGCGTCCGTTCAGTCAGTGTCTCCGAGTAGCGGACCCCGCCGCTTTCACCTTCGGCCAGGGCCTCTTTTACCTCCGCCCGGCCCGCGTGGTTTTCCATCTCCGCCGCCGGGACGTGGGTATCAAACAGCACTTCGCCGTCAGCGGCGATCCAGGTCAGACGAAAATCTGCTGTGGATGGGAATCGATAGGGGGAAGCCAACTGCTCCAGGTAATCCAAGCCGTCCGCCTCTACTCCATAGGAGGCCAGACGGAGTTCATCCCGCAGTTGTTTCTCCTGGACGTTTCTGTAATAGTCATACAGACAGCCCATGATGATCACCAGGCTTGCCAGGAGAACGGAAACCGCCGCCAGCAGGATAGAACGGAAGATTTTCTTTGTCATGCCTTTGCCTCCAGCCGGTAGCCGATATGCCGCACCGTTTCGATCATCCCGCCATAGTCTCCCAGCTTCTGCCGGAGCGTCTTGATGTGCATATCAACCGTCCGGGTTTCCCCGGTGTAATCCACGCCCCAAATGTCGGATAAAAGCTGTTCCCTGGTGAACGCAACGCCGGGGCGGGAGAGGAACAGGCGAAGCAGTTCAAATTCTTTGTAGGTGAGCAAAATACGCGCTCCGTCTGCGGTAACTGTCCGTTCTTCCAGATCCATCGTCAGACCACCGGCTGTCAACTGCTTTGCCGGAGATGCTGGCTGGCAGCGGCGCAGGACGGCTTTTACCCGCGACACCATTTCCATCATACCGAAGGGTTTCACCAGGTAATCGTCCGCGCCCAGATCCAGGCTTTGGATTTTATCGTATTCCGCGCCCTTGGCGGTGGCCATGATGACGGGAATATCCGCAAGATGCGCCGCCGCTTTCATTCGCCGCAGCAGCTCCACGCCGTCCATTCCCGGCAGCATGACATCCAGAATGACAAGCTCCGGCCGCTCTGTTTCCAGCGCCGCCAGGAACGCTC
>CAJUPS010000313.1 GCA_910588045.1 uncultured Oscillospiraceae bacterium
GCCCCTCCTTGAGCCGTTCCAGCCGTACCCGGACAGATTGCCGGGGTTTTGCCGGAGTTTCCGGCGCAACCTGCCTGGGGGACGCGCTCTGGACGATCTGTACTTGCTGGGGTGCTTGTTTCAGCTCCCCACTGTTTACCATCTGCCGCAGGGCGGCGATCCTCTCGTCCAGCTTCGCTTGATACTGCGCCTGCCGCCCCTCGCCCATGCCGGGGATCAGGGCCTCCGCTGACCGCTTCAGTTCGGTGATGCTGCAATGATTACGGAAAAAGGGCAGCAGATTGCTGTTCAGATCGTCCATGCTCTTTTGTATGAACGGCAAAAAGGATGCTTGAAAATCATCCCGGTACTTCGCGTCCACCTTGGAAAAATCCAGCTCCCCCATGATACGCTCCGGGTCGGCGCGGTAGCTGGCCAGCCGCTGTTCCATCTGCTCCAGCAGCCCGCCCCGGCCCGATCCGATCTCCAGCGGGAGCCAGTAGCGGTCGCTGGTATCGCCCCGCATATAGTCAATTTTGACTTTGACCGCATGGGGAGTGGCCTTTGCCTCGTGGCGGCTGGCATCCATCTGGCGTACATACTCGTTGGCTTCCGATAGGGTCATCTGCTTGCCCACGGGGAAATTCCGATCCCGACTTTCCATAACAGTAACAACAGGCTCGGCGGCAGGGTGGAGATTGGCAGTCGGGGCCTCCGGCCCCTCGATAAAGGGCGGTTTCATCAATTCGTCCGCCGCACTGGAAACGCTCTGCGCGAACGCTTTCCACTTATCGGCCACGGCCCGCACGGTGCAAAGTCCGCGCTTGAAAAATCCGGTCACGATGTTGGCGCTCTCAGAAAGCAGGTCTTTCACGTCCTTCTTGAGATTGCCGGTGATTTCGCCCATTCGGTTGTTGGGTTCCATGTTCGCCTCCTTTGAGTGTTGCCGGATAATGCGTCTCACCGTGAGACGCATTTCCGTGTAAAGTGCGCTGAATAAATACGTCTCACGGTGAGACGTATTTCGCTGGGGGTTTAAGGGGGCTGCGCCCCCTAACAAGGGTCATTTGGTGTGCTACCAAATGACATACTTGCTCGGACAGCAC
>CAJUPS010000314.1 GCA_910588045.1 uncultured Oscillospiraceae bacterium
CAGCCGTTTATTCGGGAGAACAAGGGCTGTATGTTCCACAGGGACGGTATCATCCACTGCCTGCTGGCGCTGGGCCAGGGCAGCAATGACGGGATACTCGTTGACGCGGAGAAGTATGACTACGCCCGTCTCGCGGCCTACATCCCCGGAATGCGGGACATCGTCAACGCTCAGATGGATCGGGCGGCGGACTTTATCATCCGCTGGGGAACGGAGAACACCACCAGCGGAAACTGGTGTGTCTATTTCGAGGATCTGGAGGAGCATCTGGATCTGACAATCCAGGAGGGCAGCGGGCTGGACTCTATGCTCCGAGCTGCCCTGAAGCAGCGCCCCGAAGTATCGGCGGTGGATATGCACGACGGCTGCATCGAAGTGGAGTATCATCCGGAATACTGCCAGCAGCTCCAGGAGAAGAAAGCGCCTGAGCTTCTCCTGAAGGATCTGCTTCCCATGCTGAAAGGAGGCGGGCTGATGTTCCTGTGCCATGAGGAAGCGGAGCAGTCGGTGCTGGTGGAAAATCTGTGTGAGCTGACGGACGCCGGGCAGGAGGATCATGCCGCCCTGCTCAATGCCCGTGTGTCTGAGATCTGCGACACGCCTGAAGGGACAGAGATCGTACTCACCGGCGTAGACCCGGAGGAACTGGTGCGGTTCAACGAAGCCCACGACGCTTTTATGGAGGCGGAGCAGTCCATGGGGCCTGTGATGGGATAGGGGGTGCGGAGCTGTGAACAGGTTCAATATCCCCCTCGTGGCCGAGGGCCTCACCGCCTACGCCATCGAGCGCCAAAACGGATGGGAACGCCACCAGCCGGAGGGTGCTCCCCCCTGGCAGGCCCAGCGCCGCCTCTGGATAGACGCCATCCTCCAGGGCATGGCAAGGCTGGAGGAACAGGTCCCCGATCCGAAGCTGATGGAGCAGTTCGACCGTGAGCTGGAACAGGCCGGCGGCAGCGCGGCGGCTGTGCCCGCCTCTCTCCAATTGCAGAGGGGAACCATTCAGAATCTGCGGAACTTCGTGAC
>CAJUPS010000315.1 GCA_910588045.1 uncultured Oscillospiraceae bacterium
GGTGTAAATGGTAAGATAAAGTATACCAATTTTCGCCATTGAAAGGATACCAATCCACGCCACAAAAGGGGCCAAATCTCGCCACGAAGTATACCAGGTCAACCGAAGGTAGCCATCTGGTAAAATGAGAGGACACACATCCAGATGGAGGCCAGAAAGGAATGAAGGGGTATCGCGTGTACAGCAAGATTCAGCAATTTCGTTCGGCGGGATTCAGCCAGCGGCAAGTGGCGCGGCGGCTCGGGATCAACCGCAAAACCGTAAAACGGTATTGGGAAATGCCGGTAGACGAGTACGAGGAAATGAGCAGCACTGTGTGCCGGATGCAGTACCTGGACAAGTATCGGGCGCGGATTTTGGAGTGGCTGCGGGAGTTTCCAGACCTGACAGCGGCCCAGATATGCGACTGGCTGAGGGAACACTACCGGGAGGAGGTGAGCGAGCGAACGGTATCCCGGTATGTGAAACAGCTGCGGGAAGAATACGGGCTGAAAAAGAGCGTGGCGCCGCGGGAATATGAGGCGGTGCCGGAGCTGCCGATGGGGAAACAGATGCAGGTGGATTTCGGGCAGAAGATGATGCCCAACGCAGACGGCGGGCAGACCAGGGTGTATGTGGCGGCGTTTGTGCTGTCCCGGTCGCGGTACAAGTACGCACAGGAGCAGAGCCGTCCCTTTACCAGCGTAGACCTTGTGCGGATCTGCCATGATTGCTTCCAGTACATGGGCGGGATGCCGGAGGAGCTGGTATTCGACCAGGACAGCATTGTATGCGTAAGTGAAAATGCCGGGGACATCATCTACACCTATGAGTTTGAGAAGTTCCGGCAGGAATGCGGGTTGTCCATCCGAATGTGCCGCGGGGCGGACCCGGAGAGCAAAGGAAAAATTGAGAATGTGGTGAAGTACATCAAGGGGAATTTCCTCAGCCACCGGCTGTATGTGGACGATAGTATTCTCAACGGAAGCTGCCTGGAGTGGCTGGAGCGGACCGCCAACGCCAAGGTGCATGGTACCAC
>CAJUPS010000316.1 GCA_910588045.1 uncultured Oscillospiraceae bacterium
GAAGAACAGGGGCATCCACTCGGATGACCTCTGGCGCAGGAAGCTGCGGTGCCAGTGCGGACACGCTTTCGCAAAGACCAGGTGGCACTCCAAGTCAAGGGACTTCACCACCTACACCTACAAGTGCTATGACCAGACCCGGACGGGGACGGTTTCAGCAAGGCTGAAAAACGGCCTGAGTATCGAGGGCGTCTGCCGGGTGCCGCTGGTGCAGGACTGGAAGGTACACACGATGGCGCAGAAAGTCCTCCACGCCGTTTTCGATGACCCGGAGGGGACGCTCCGGGAAGCAGCGGCAGTCCTCGGCCTCGGCGCGGCAGGGGTGGAGCAGTCGGAAGTCCTGCGGGACAAGGAAATCATAGAAGAACAGCTCAAAAAGGAGCGGGGGCGCTACGAGACGCTGCTCGATATGCGGATGAACAACGAGATACCGAAAGAGGTATTCAGCCGCAAGCAGCAGGAGGTGGAGAAAAAGATAGCGGAGCTGGAACAGCAGATGATGCAGTACGGCGATGTGAAGCCTGCCACGGAGGCGGACGTGAGCGGCAAGCTGGAAAACCTGCAGAGGCTCATGGGGCAGCCGCCCGTGCCGGAGGATGGGGAGTTTTCGGAAAGTGATATAGATAAATATGTTTTCGGGGTAAGGGTTTACGAAGACCGCTTTGAGTGGCTCTTAAACTTAAGCCCCGAAGCCCGCGGGGAACTGGACGATGCCGGTTCCCCTGTTTATTTTACGAAGCTGACGGTCACGCCGGATGACGAGCGGGCATGGTTCAAGATGCACCCGCAGTGGTCAAAGTCCAACAAATATGTGGAACTGGAGGCATGGATTTATATTTAGACGAAAGAGACAGGGCGGAAGGGCTGTGGCGGCCTTTCCGTCCTGTCCGGCATTTTGCGGTCTTACTCTGTAATCATTTCTTTTACTTCTGTTGGCAGGCATTTCCCTAAAAACATAGCCTTGCAGTCGGAAAATCCAAGCAGATATGCAAGCATCCCAAACC
>CAJUPS010000317.1 GCA_910588045.1 uncultured Oscillospiraceae bacterium
AAGCTGTACACCGGCACAGGCCGGAGCGCGGCTATGATTACAGAACAGTCCGAGACTACCCTGGAAGTACAGGCCAATATGCTTGGCTCCGCCATCCTTATGCCCATCGCCCAAATCAAGCGGTGCTTCTACCAGCTCCGGGGAGGCCGTCAGGACGGCCAGCTCATCGCCGATATGGCCGATGTGTTTCAGGTGTCCAGGCAGGCCATGCGCATCCGGCTCACCAACCACCGACTGCTGTAAAGTTTTATCGTTATGTTCACTAAAAAGGGAACAGCAGGAGGTGGAAATGAAGGAGAAGGAATCCCGCACGATCTACTGCCCGGTTTGTCACCGGGGCCGTATTCTGGACGCGGCAAGCCAGACAGATCCCGCGCACCTGCGGCTCTTCGGGCCACGGCAGTCCGCCAAACAGGACAACCACCAGGGTATCATCACCCGTGACAGATTCAACCAGGCAAAGGCGGAGTTCGCCCGGAGGAACGCGGGACGAGCCCCCAGCCAGAAGCCGGCCCCCACAGGCCGCTCCTGCTACAGCGCCAAGTATGCCCTCACTGAGCGGCTGGTGTGCGGCGAATGCGGGACCCTATACCGCAGGTGCGTTTGGGTCAAGAAGGGTCAGAAGTTCGCCGTGTGGCGCTGCGCCAGCCGGATCGACTACGGCACGAAATACTGCCACGACTCCCCCACGCTCCGGGAGGAACCTCTGCAAGCCGCCATCCTCGCCGCTATCAACACCGTTATGAGCCAGCAGGAGGCGCTGGTGGGGCAGATCGAGGGCGCCATGCGGATGGAGCTGATCCCCTTCCCCGGCGCCATGAGTATATCAGATATCGACCGGAGGCTGGATGAGCTGGACAAGGAATTTCGGGGGCTGTTCGCTGATATCTCCACGGCGGAATCGAGATCGAGCAGACCATCGGAGAGGAACAGTGACCATGATCTATATCACTGGCGACACCCATGGCGGCTTCCAACGGTTTAACACCAAAAATTTCCCACA